>NZ_JBFTOX010000092.1:0-24476 GCF_056398185.1 Cupriavidus sp. 05L310 | reverse complement strand
GGCTCCGTCCCGTCTCCGGGATCGATCAGGAACGTCGCGTCCTTGCCGAGATAGTCGGCCCGCTCAAGCGGCAAGGGGTGCGTCAGCTGGATGGTGACGGTATAGGGCTCGCCCATGCGCTCCACCGCTTCGAATGACACCACCGACAGCTCGGCGGCGCTGGCCGTGCCGGGCACCTCGAGGAAGTAAGCCTGGCGCCCGGACAATCCCTTGAACGGCGCACTGCCGTATGTCCTCCGTTGTTCATCCGGATCCGTCATGGTTTCCGCTCCGTTGTCGGCGTGATCGATGCTGACGCAGGACTTTAAACGTCTTTTTATATGCCATAAATACCTTATATGCCGTTTTTGAAATTTAACATTTTTTTAACATGAATTCGTACTTGTCCTATATCCATCACATGGACCTCCATGCTATTAATTTCGGCGAACTACCTTACTGATCGCTAACGAAAAAATTGGAAAATTCTTGAAATCAGTTGTGTGATTCCGCGCAGCGCCAAGCAATCGCGGGCAGGGCCTTCCAGTACTCAGCCGAGGCCGACTAGAAAGGAATGCGGGCGACAATGGACATATTCACATTCGGCGCGTTTGTGCTACGGCGACGGGATATTTGCAGCGATCGGAAAATAGGATGCCAACCGATGAATCAGAAGACCTGCGCCTGATGAGGCCACCCAGTCTTATCGGACAAGTGAGGCGCACCCATAAAATGAACCCAATGAAAAACCTGAGTATCATCAAGTACACCTTCGCCGTCATAGGTATCGCGTTGCTGCTTGGTGCAGTCGCCATCGGTCAGCACACGCGTTCATTCCTGTCGAACGCGGTGCGTGCGGACGGCACCGTCGTTGCCCTCGATGCACTGCACGACCGCGGTTCGACGACCTACAGACCAATCATTCGTTTCCAGACGCCAAGCGGGACCGTCGAATTCCGTTCCTCGAGTGGCAGCAACCCACCTGGCTACACAGTCGGCGATACGATCCCGGTACTGTATTCGCCGGCAAAGCCGAATGAAGCGACGCCCGACGAATTCTTCCCCCTTTAGGGGGCGGCAACGATAGTCGGTGGCATCGGCCTCGTGTTCTTCGCCATTGGCGCCACGATGGTCGTGCTGGCACGGCGCTCATCGCGTCGAGAAGCCTACTTGCGCAGCCGGGGCGTACCGGTCCAAGCACGCATCCAGGGCATCGAAGAGAACGAAAGCATGCAAGTCAATGGACGCACGCCCTACCGGATCACGGCACAATGGCTGGACCCGGCGACATCGCGAATCCACATCTTCTACAGCGGCAACATCTGGTTCGATCCGACCGACTATGTGACGGGTGAGCACATCACCGTCCTTTTAGATCGGAATAATCCGAAGCACTATCACGTCGACATTTCGTTCCTGCCGCAACTGGCAACCTGACACGCAAGCCAGGTAGCTGAACCACCCCTCTCCCCCGGCGGGGAAAGGAACTGACAGCCATCGTCATTGCCGACTGCTTTGACATGCCGTCGGCTTCTGTCGAGGCACGTTGCGCCCCTAAACATCGATCGCCGTATCCGACTTCACCTTCTTGCGCAACTCGAACTTCTGGATCTTGCCCGTCGATGTCTTAGGCAACGGCCCGAAGTACACCGCCTTGGGCACCTTGAAGCCCGCCAGCAGGGTGCGGCAATGGGCGATCAGTTCCTTGGCCGTTGCGCTGGCGCCATCCTTCAGCTCCACGAACGCGCAGGGCGTCTCGCCCCATTTCACATCCGGCTGGGCCACCACCGCCACGGCCAGCACGGCGGGATGGCGATAGATCGCGTCTTCCACTTCCACGCTGGAGATATTCTCGCCACCGGAGATGATGATGTCCTTGCTGCGGTCCTTGATCTTGACGTAGCCGTCTGGCGTGCACACGCCCAGGTCGCCGGTATGGAACCAGCCGCCGGCAAATGCCTCGCGCGTGGCCTTCTCGTTCTTGAGGTAGCCCTTCATGCAGATGTTGCCGCGGAACATGATCTCGCCGATTTCCTCGCCGTCCGAGGCCACCGGTTGCATGGTGTCCGGGTCCAGCACGGCCACCTCCGTCTGCAGGTGGTAGCGCACGCCCTGCCTTGCCTTCTTGGTGGCGCGGTCCTCTTGCGACAGCCCGGCCCAATCGTCCTGCTCGGCGCACACCGCGGCCGGGCCGTAGGTCTCGGTCAGGCCATAGACATGGGTCAGCTCGAAGCCCATTTCCTCCATCTGCGCCAGCACCGCGGCCGGCGGCGGCGCACCCGCCACCATGCCGCGCACCGGGCCGCGCAGCCCTTCGCGCCAGGCCGGCGGCGCGTTGACCAGCGCGGTATGCACGATGGGCGCGGCGCAGTAGTGAGTCACGCCTTCGTCGCGCATCAGGTCGAATACCAGCTTGGGCTCGAACTTGCGCAGGCACACATTGACCCCGGCGCGCGCCGCGATGGTCCACGGGAAGCACCAGCCGTTGCAGTGGAACATCGGCAGCGTCCAGAGGTACACCGCGTGCTTGGGCAGGTCCCACTCAAGGATGTTGGAGATGGCGTTGATGGCCGCGCCACGATGGTGGTAGACCACGCCCTTGGGGTCTCCGGTGGTGCCCGAGGTGTAGTTGAGTGCGATCGCATCCCACTCGTCGGCGGGCATTTGCCAGGCGAATGCGGGATCGCCGGAGGCCAGCAGGCTTTCGTAGTCGGTCTCGCCGAAGGGCTGCGCGTCCTGCGGGCCCAGTGCGTCCACCACGGCGACTACCTTCAGCCCCGGGATCTCGTTGGCGATCTGCCGCGCCAGGTCGGCAAACTCGGTGTCGGCCAGCAGCACCCTGGCCTCGCCATGGCGCAACATGAAAATCAGGTTGGCGGCATCCAGCCGGATATTCAGCGCATTGAGCACCGCCCCGGCCATCGGCACCCCGAAATGCGCCTCCACCATGGCGGGCGTGTTGGGCAGCAGGGCTGCTACGGTATCGCCCTTGCCCACGCCCAGGTTCGCCAGCGCGCTGGCCAGGCGCCGCGCGCGTGCATAGGTCTCGCGCCAGTTCTGGCGCACCGGGCCGTGCACGATGGCCAGGCGATCGCCATAGACTTCGGCGGCGCGCGCCAGGTAGTCGATCGGTGTCAGGGGAACGTGGTTGGCCGGGTTCTTGCCCAGGCCGGTATCGAAATCGCTTGGCATTGCTGTAGTCTCCGCATGCGCCGGCAGGGCCGGTTCCTTTCCACAGGATGAACCAAGCGCGGCCGGTCGCTGTTACTTTTCGCTGTGCAAGGCTATCATCGCACACGACGAAGCTCTGTCGTCCGGATGACAATGCCCGCGCCGGGCCAAGCCGAAATCATGTCCAGCCCGCCATCAGCCACACCCCAAGCGCTCACGCCCCCCTCTGCAGCCGCCACACAGCCGCCAGCATCCTCGCCGTGCACCGGGCATGCCGCCCTGCTCTCGGAACATGAATGGTTCGCCGCGCTCGCGCCCGGCCATCAGGCACTGGCGGCGCGGCAACTGGTCGTGCAGGACTTTGCCGCGGGCGCCTTCGTGGCGCATCGCGGCGAGCCTTCGCGCTACTGGATCGGGGTGGAGCGTGGCCTGATCAAGCTCGCGGTCTACACGCCGGACGGGCGCGGCTGCACCTTCTCGGGCGTGCCGGCGGGCGGCTGGTGCGGAGAAGGCAGCGTGATCAAGCGCGAAGCACGGAGATACGATGTGATCGCCATCCGCGACTCGCGCGTGGCGCTGGTGCCGGACACCGTATTCCACACCTTGCTGGCCGAGAGCCTGCCTTTTGCCAGCTTCGTGGTGCGCCAGCTCAATGAACGCATGGGCCAGTTCATCGCCACCGTGCAAAACGAGCGCCTGCTGAGCGTCGATGCGCGCGTGGCGCAAGCGGTGGCCCAGTTGTTCCATCCCGCGCTGTATCCGCGTACCAGCGAGGTGCTGGAGCTATCCCAGGAGGAGATTGGCCTGCTGACCGGACTTTCCCGCCAGCGGGTCAACCAGGCGCTGCGGCGGCTGGCGTCGGAGGGCATGGTGGACCTGTCGTACCAGAGCATCCGGGTGACGGATCTTGAGCGCCTGCGTCACTTTGGCTTGTCCGAACTGTAGCCAATGTAGCCAACGCGGCCGATGAAACCTTCCTTCGCCATCCCGGAAGCCACTGGCCTTGCGAACCCGTACAATGCGAGTTCGGCTTCGCGCCCCGCGCGTCGCCTGCCAGCCGGACCCTCCTGAACTTCGCATGGCCCTCGTCAGCAGAACCGATCTGCGCCTGTCCCGCTTGCGCTTTCCCTTCGCGGTGCGCGTCGACGCCCTGCGAGGCAGCGCGCGCCTGCGCGACGCCAACGCGCGGCGCGAGGTGTGGCCGGGGAATCCGTTCGTGGTCCCTGCCTTTTCATATTTCGATTGCGATTTGCTGCCGGCGCCCGGGCGCAGCGCGGTGATCACGCTGCGCGCGGTGCCGGACGACGCCTGTCCGCGCATGACGCTGGCCGCCACGCCGGGCGGCACATACCCCAGCCAGAAATACTGGTCGCGCGCCCTCGCCGGCGAGATGTTCGAACACCCCCGGCTGGCCTGGAATGCGGCATTGGTGGCCGAGCGCTGGCAGGCCACGCCGCGCCTGGTACGCGCACGCCTGTTCGCGGAAGGCGAATCGCTGCGCACCCTGCTGCGCGAGCAGCGGGTAGCGCATACGATCTACCTGCTGGCGATGGACAAGAACGCACGCCCCGAGTGGCTGGCCGGGCAAGTGGGACTGGCGGGCGTCGCTGCGTTAAGGGCCGCCTGCGCCAACACGCTAGGCCCCTCTGCCCTGAGCTTGCTGGCGGACAGAAACAGCCAGGCTGCCCCCGCCGGACTCCGTCCGGCATTCACGCTGGCGGCCTGAAGCACCGCGTCCGGCTTCACTGCATTGCGGCCTTCACGGCGCTTGTAAAAAACCTGCGGCGTTTGTAAAAAGCACTGGCCTGCCTGCGGTCCATAGTGCCCGGCATGTGCGGGGCCGTGAACATCGTGCCCTTGCCCGACTGGTGGCGGCAAAAGAAAAGCAAGGCCAGGGAGACGCGCAAACCGTTGCCAGCCGGTCCAATGCGGGGCGCACGCGATCTCGGGTGACCGGCAGGTGGCATGGATACCCGCAGCGTGGCACGCGCCTTGCACCCCTCCATTAACGCGGCATTCCGCCGCGCCATGGAGAGCACAATGGGACAGCAACAGCAACCCGGCCAAGGCCAGCAAGACCAAAGCAAGCAACAGCAGCAATCCGGTCAGCAAGGCGGCCAGTCCGGCAGCCAGGACCAGAAGGGCGGCCAGCAACAGCAGCAGGACCGTGGCCAAGGCCAGCAAGGCGGCCAGCACGACAAGCAAGGACAACAGGGCCAAAAGGCCGACCAGGCTGGGCAGCAAAACCAGCAAGGCCAGAAAAGCGGCCAGCAGGGCCAGCGTTAATCACTTTGCCGGCATAACGAATTGGCTTGCGGCGGCAATCAAGGCCGCCGCCCGGCGCCGCCTCCGCGTGCTTGCGTGGAGGCGGCTTTTTGTTTGAGCTGGATTGAGGAATGGCCGGGCGACGCCATGGATCATGCTGACGCCTTACCCTGCGGCGGCGGTTTACCTTGCTGCCGCAAACCGGCGCCGGATGGCCCTTGTCAGGCGGCATCCCGGGCAACGGCCTTCGCACCTTTTTCCTCGCTGGCCTTGCGCGCCTCCAGCAAATCCAGCGCCACGTCGACGATCATGTCTTCCTGCCCGCCCACCATGCGCCGGCGCCCGAGTTCGACCAGCACGTCGACCGTCTTCAAGCCATATTTGCTCGCCGCGGCCTCGCTGTGGCGCAGGAAACTGGAATACACGCCCGCATATCCCAGCGCCAGCGTTTCGCGGTCGACCCGCACCGGCCGGTCCTGCAGCGGACGCACGATGTCGTCGGCGGCATCCATCAGCTTGTAGAGGTCGCAGCCGTGGTTCCATCCCATGCGCTCCGCCGCCGCGATAAAGACTTCCAGCGGCGCATTGCCGGCGCCGGCCCCCATGCCGGCAAGGCTGGCGTCGACGCGGTCGCAGCCCTCCTCCACCGCCACGATGCTGTTGGCCACGCCCAGGCTCAGGTTGTGGTGGGCGTGCATGCCGGTCCGGGTTTCCGGCTTCAGCACGTCCTTGAAGGCGCGGAAGCGGTCGCGGACATCGTTCATGGTCAGCGCGCCGCCCGAGTCCACCACGTAGCAGCAGGTGGCGCCGTAGCTCTCCATCAGCTTTGCCTGCGCCGCGAGGTGCTGGGGCGTGGTCATGTGGCTCATCATCAGGAAGCCGACCGCCTCCATGCCCAGGTGGCGGGCGTACTCGATATGCTGCCGCGAGACGTCCGCCTCGGTGCAATGCGTGGCCACGCGGACGATGCGCGCGCCGGCGCCATAGGCGGCCTTGAGATCATGGACGGTGCCGATGCCGGGCAGCAGCAAGGTGGCGACCTTGGCATGGCTGACCACGCTGGCCACCGCTTCGATCCATTCCAGGTCCGTATGGGCGCCGAAGCCATAGTTGAAGCTGGACCCCTGCAGGCCATCGCCATGCGCCACTTCGATGGAGTCGACCCTGGCCTCATCGAGGGCCCTGGCGATCCGGACGGCTTGTTCGATGCTGTACTGGTGACGGACGGCGTGGCTGCCGTCGCGCAGCGTCACGTCGGAGATATAGAGTTTCTTCTGGTCTTCCATGACAGTCTTTCCTGATGAGCGGCCGCGTCAGGCGGCAGCGCGTTGGGCAAGCATGGCGCCGGCCATGCGCCTGGCGATGGTCAGCGCGGCGCTGGTCATGATGTCGAGGTTCCCGGCATAGGCGGGAAGATAGTGGGCAGCGCCCTCCACCTCCAGGAACACCGAAGTCTTGAGCCCGCTCACCCGCCCCACGCCCGGCACCACCAGCGGCGCATTGGCCGGGATCGTCTCGAACTGCACCTTCTGCTTGAGGCGGTACCCCGGCACATACTGCTGCACCTCGGCGGCCATGGCTTCGATCGACGCGGCGACCGCATCCTGCTCCGCCATCTCGCTCAGGCAGTAAACCGTGTCGCGCATGATGAGCGGCGGCTCGGCGGGATTGAGCACGATGATGGCCTTGCCCTTCCAGGCCCCGCCGATCGCTTCGATCGCCTTCGAGGTGGTCTCGGTGAATTCGTCGATATTGGCGCGCGTGCCGGGGCCCGCGCTCTTGCTGGAAATGCTCGCGACGATCTCGGCGTACAGCACGGGCGCCACGCGGGAGACAGCGGCCACCATGGGAATGGTGGCCTGTCCGCCGCAGGTGACCATGTTGACGTTGTGTGCGTCGAGATGGGCGTCGCCGTTGACCACCGGGATGCAGTACGGGCCGATGGCCGCCGGCGTCAGGTCGATCATGCGCAGCGACGGGCGCAGGCCGCGCAGGAACGCATCGTTCTTCACGTGCGCGCCGGCGCTGGTGGCATCGAACACGATGTCGATGTCGCCGAACACGGGCATGCGCGTCAATCCTTCCACGCCCTCGTGGGTGGTCGCCACGCCGAGGCGCGCGGCGCGTGCCAGGCCGTCCGATGCCGGGTCGATGCCGACCATCGCGCCCATCTCGATCTGCTCGCCGTGGCGCATGATCTTGATCATCAGGTCCGTGCCGATATTGCCGGAACCGATGATGGCTGCTTTCAGCTTGCGGGTCATGTCGTTCTCCTGTTGCTTGTTTCGCGTCATTCCACGCTGGCGCCGCTGGCCTTGACCAGCGGGGCCCAGCGCGTGCTTTCGCTGTTGAGGAAGGCGCCGAACTGTTGCGGCGTCATGGGCAGCGCTTCCAGGCCCTGGTCGGCAAACCGCCTGGTCACCTCGGGTGCCTTGAGCGCCTTGACCGCCGCCTCATTGAGACGCGCGACGATGGCATCAGGCGTGCCGGTCTTGACCACCATGCCGAACCAGACGCCGGCATCCAGCCCACCAATGCCGAGCTCGGAGAGCGTGCGCACGTCCGGCAGCGAAGGCGAGCGGCGAGGCGCCGCGATGGCCAGCGGCTTGACCTTGCCGCCCTTGATCAGCGGCGAGGTGGTGATCACCGGGTCGAACATCATGTCGACCTGCCCCGCCATCACATCCTGCAAGGCCGGGGCCGAGCCCTTGTAGGCCACGTGGGTCATATGGCCGCCGGACTTGTCGGCGAACAGGCCGCCCAGCAGGTGCCCGATCGAGCCGATGCCCTGAGAGGCATAGTTCACGCCGTCTGGCTTGCTCCTGGATAGCGCCACCAGTTCCTTGACGGAATTGACCGGGCTGCCCTGCGGCACCACCAGCACGAGCGGCGACGAAGCCAGTGCCGTCACCGGCTTGAAATCCTTGAGCGGGTCGTACGAGAAATTGCGGTACAGACCAGGATTGATCGCGAACATTTCGGTGGCGGCCACAAACAGGGTGTAGCCGTCCGCATCGGCACGCTTGACCGATTGCGCGGCGATCTGGCCGCCACCGCCGGGCCGGTTCTCGACCACGACCGGCTTGCCGAGACCGGTTTGCATCTGCTGCGCCATCTGGCGCGCAATCATGTCGGTCACGCCGCCGGCGGGGAACGGCACGACGATGGTCAGCGGCCGGCTGGGAAAGGTGTCGGCCATGGCGGGGGCGTTGGCGGCCAGGCCGACGGTCGCGAGCAGTGCTGCCAGGATGGGTTTTGCGTATTTCATGTTGTCTCCTTGTGTATTTCTAATGGGGTAAATCGCTTGATACGCGGCGCGCTAGCCCTGTGCGAACCGTGCCCGCACACTGCCGATGCCGCTAATGCGGGCCTCGAAGCACTGCCCCGGTCCGGCGGCGGCCATCGGGCCGAGCGCACCGGTCAGGATCAGGTCGCCGGCGCGCAGCGGGTCGCCCAGCGAGGCCAGCTTCCGGGCCAGCCAGACCGCGGCGTTGAGCGGATGGCCAAGGCAATCCGCACCCGAACCCATGGAGACGCGCTCGTCGTCCCGCAGCATTTCCATCTTCACGGTCTTCAGGTCCAGGCCGGCCAGCGGCACGGGCACAGCGCCGAGCACCACCAGGCCGCTGGAGGCGTTGTCGGCCACGGTATCCACGTACGAGATATCCCAGTCGCGGATACGGCTGCCGACCACTTCAATCGCGGGCAGCACGTAGGCGATGGCGTTGATCAGGTCCACCAGCGTGGCGTCCTCCTCCGGCACATCGCGGCAGAGCACCAGCGCGACCTCGGCTTCCGCCTTCGGCTGCAGGGTGCGCGCTACCGGAATCGGCTCGTCGTCGCCGAAGACCATGTCGGCGAACAACGTACCGAAGTCGGGCTGGTCCACGCCAAGCTGGCGCTGCACCGCTGGCGAAGTCAGGCCGATCTTGCGGCCCACCACGCGGCGGCCCTGAGCCCGCCACGCGTCGACGTTGGCGCGCTGGATGGCATAGGCCATCGCGGCATCGCCGGGCGGGATTTCGCCGCGCAGCGGTTCGACCGGCGTGCGCGTCTGCTCTGCCTCGCGCAGCCGCCTGGCAAGCGCGAGCGTCATTTCCTGGTTTGACATGGTTGATCCTGGTTGGGTTATGCGTGCCCGGTGGCAGGCCGTGCCTGCATCACGCCGAAGCCTGCGATCCATTCGTCGATGGGCCGGTAGTACTCGACCGATGCCTGGTAAGGCCCGGCGGCGGCCAGCGCGCCAAATGCGGCGATCCAGGTGCGGATCTCGTGCGCCGACTTGCCGGCGTCGCGCGTGATGTCGTCGTTGCGCATCGCATCCACCCCGCCCAGGTTGCCGCTGGCGAGCAGTTCCAGGAAAGCCCTGTCCCATGCCGGATTGAGCGGATGCAGAGGGCTGTCGCCCTTGGTGAAGGCTTGCGCGGCGGCCACGGTACGCGCCTGGCGGGCAGCACGCGACTCGGGCGACGGGTTGCGCCCCGCAATCAGGCGCTCGGCGACCTCCGCGTTGGCCGAAGCGATTTCCGGCACGGGCGGCTCATGTGAAATGCCGCCCGACCCCACCACCAGCACGCGCTTGCCCAGGCCTTGCAGGAAGCCACCGATGGCCTCGCCCAGCAGCCGCGCACGGCGGCACGTCGCCATGGGCGGCGCCACCGAGTTGATGAAGACGGGAATCACCGGGCACTGGCCGAGCCCGCCCAGCAGCACTTCCAGCGCCTGCGCGCAGCCGTGGTCCACCTGCATGCGGTACGACACGGCCACGTCCACGTCGCTGGCCAGCACGGCCTGCGTCATCGCAATGGCAGTGCCGCGCGGCACATCGAGCGGGCCGGCGAGACTCTTGAAGTCGCCGATGGCGCTGGCTTCGACGCCGATACAGAACTGCGGCATCACGTCATAAAAGAATCCATTGAAATGATCCGGAGCGAAGACCACCACCAGTTCCGGCGCAAAGGCCTGTACCCGGGCACGCGCCGCGGCCTGCACGCGCTCCACTTCGGCCACGATCTCCGGTGCGGGATCGTAATAGCCGTGCAGCGGCGTATGGGACAGGCATTCGAGATGCATCGGCATGTCAGGCTCCCCGCGCAAAGGCGATCGCGCGGCCGGGCACCGGCGCCGCGTCCGGCTGGGCAGGCAGTACGCCCGAGGCAGCAGATGCCGCCGGCGACACGTCGGCCAGGGCAAGCTTCCCGGCCAGCGCCTGGATGGCCTCCGACACCTGCTGCGGCGAGCACATGCCGGCCACGAAGCGGTCGGGACGCAGCAGCACCACGGAGTCCGGCACCTTGCCGAACCATTCCTTGAGGCGCCCGGCGGCATCGCCGATGGCAATCACGCCGTCCGGCACATCGTCGCGATAGGCGAGCTGCGTATCGGGCTTGGCCATCACGAAACAGGCGCCCAGCTTTTCCCAGACGGCACGCGCTTGCGGCGTAAGGCCGAAGGTCGGGTCGGCACCCCAGGCAACGATGGCAAAGCGATTGCCGATCACGTCGTCGAGGCGCACCGTATGGCCTGCCTCGGTCCGCACCATCGGCTGGATGAACATGCGCCCGACCGGCGACCCGCCGGCCGGATCGCGGCCGTGGACAAGCCTTCCCACCAGCGAATCCCGTTTCTCGCTCATCAGCCCCAGCATGCGTCCCAGCGGCGAGTTGCCGGAGCGCTCCAGCAAGCGCGCGAGGAAGCCGTCGTCCCGCTGGCGCCCGGGCAACAGCACCACCCCGGATTCGTAGCGCGGCATGGGCTTGAAGCGCATCTCCACGAAGTACTGCTTTACCGGGGGAAACACGTTCAGCACCCGCGTCAGGCCGTCGCGCACCGACGCACCGAAGCGGCTGGCGGGCGCGAAGATGTCGCCCGCCACCTCCGACAGGTGGATCATCGAGCGCGCATGGGCGCGGCGTTCCACGCCATAGGTGTCGAGCAGGCGGTCCTGCGCCACGCCCTTGACCACCATCGCCAGCTTCCAGCCCAGGTTGCTCGCATCGCGGATGCCGCTGTTGTAGCCCTGCCCCTGCCAGACCGGCATGATGTGCGCGGCGTCGCCCGCCAGCAGCACGCGGTGGACGCGGAACGTGCGCGCCAGCCGCGCGTTGTGCGTATAGACGCGCTTGCGGATGTAGTCGACCTTGTCCGGCTCGGCCACCACCTTGCGGATCAGCGCGGCGAGGTTTTCCGGCCGGGACAATTCCTCTTCCGTCTCGCCGGGCATGACCATGAATTCGAAGCGGCGGATCCCGTGCGGCAACGCGGCCGAGACATAGGGGCGGGTCGCGTCGCAATGCATGTAGATATGCGGCGTGCCGATCGGGTCGTTGCGCACGTCGACCACAATCCACTGGTTTGGCTTGGTGCGCCCTTCGAACGGCACATCGAGCGTGCGCCGCACGATGCTGTTGCCGCCATCGCAGCCCACCATATAGGCAGCGCGGATCGAAGTGACCCGCCCCTGCGCGTCTTCCGCGCTGAGGGTCACGCCAAGTTCGTCCTGTGTGAAGGCCGCGATGCCGTGGCCCAGCAGGACCCTCACATGCGCAAAGCGCTGCAGGCCGTCATACAGGACGCGGTCGGCCAGCGGCTGGATGAAGGCGTTGCGGCGGGACCAGCCAAACTCGTCGGTGCGCGGCTCGATCGATGCAAAGCAGCGGCCGGTATGCGTGACGAAGCGCATCCAGTGGTGCGGCGTGGTATGCGGCAGCAGCGCATCGGCCAGGCCGACCGACTGGAACACGCGCAGTGCCTCGTCGTCGAGCCCGATGGCGCGGGGGTAATCGATGATCTGGTCCAGCTTCTCGACCAGCACGACGCGCACGCCCTGCAGGCCAAGTATGTTGGCGATCATCAGGCCAACCGGCCCGGCGCCGATGATGGCGACGTCGGTGGCAAGATCCTGCGGACGAGCGTCTCCGCCCGCCATCTCGATGGCGTTGTTCATGTCTCCTCTCCTGCTGTTTCGCGGATCTGGCGGGCTTAAACCGCAGTCGCTTCCGGCACGGCGTTGCCGAGCAGGAAGTTCAGGTGAATGCGGTTGAAGGTGGCGGCATCCTCGAACTGCGGCCAGTGGCCACAGCCATCCATCACCGTGAACAGCGCGCCGGGAATCATGGTGGCGATGCGGCGGCCTTCCGAGACATCGGCGGTGGGGTCATCCGAGGTCCACAGCACCAGCGTCGGGGCCTTGATGCGGCCATAGTGCTCGGCGCGCAGGATGTTGCGCTGGCGCGTTTCCATGTCCTGCAGCACCATGTTGCCGCGCTGGGCCTCGACCATGCCCGCTTGCGCGTAGATGGCCTGGCGCGTGGCGATCAGGTCGTCGAAGGCCTTGGCCTTGTCGGCCATCAGCCATTCCACGCGGGCCTTGATGAAGTCCCAGCCCGGTTCTTCCACGGCGCGCATCGACAGCGTCTTGAGGCGCTCCATCACCACCGGGTCCGCCTGCGATCCGCCGGCCGTGTTCAGTACCAGCCGCTCCACCCGCTCGGGATGGTCGATGGCCAGTCGCGAGGCCACCCAGCCGCCCAGCGACTCACCGCTGAACGAGGCGCGCTCGATGCCCAGGGAATCCATCACGCGGATCACATGGTCGACGTAATCGGGAATCTCGCGCCCGCCTGCCGGCTTGTCGGTCCAGCCGTGGCCGATCATGTCGATGGCCCATACGTCGAAATGCTCGGCATGCGATTGCAGGTTGCGTACATAAGCCTCGGCGTGGCCGCCGACACCATGCAGCAGAATCAGTGCTGGCTTGTCGCTGCTGCCGGCATGCAGGTAACGGGTGCGGATGCCTTTGGCATCGAGCCAGCCCTGGCTGAAGGAAACGCCGCGCAACTCACCCCAGATGCTCTGGAACGGCTGGCTGGCCTGGCTGGACTGGACGGGCTTGAGGCTGGTGGCGGCGCTGGGCATCGTGTCTCCTTCGTTCGTGAATGTCTAAGTAGTACAGCGGAGTGTAGAGACCCGATTGCATCCCGACAAAAAAACGAACAGAATGTGCAAGGAGTGCACAACGTTGATTTAAAAGGGTTTTTTAGGGTAATTTATGCCGCATAGCCGAACCTCCCCGTATGCCAGCGTGCGCGGGCTTAGCCGTGGACTGGACGTGCTGAAGGCGCTGAACCGGATGGAAAGCGGGCGCGGGACCGCCCTGCAACTGAGCGAACTGACTGGGCTGCACCGCACCACGGTCAGGCGCCTGCTGGAGACGCTGATCGCGGAAGGCTACGTGCGCCGCAGCGAGTCGGACGACAGCTATCGCCTGACGCTGCAGGTACGGGCCCTGAGTGAAGGCTTCAATGACGACGAGTGGATCTCCACCATCGCCGCGCCGCTGATGGGAGAACTTTTGCAGCGCGTGCTGTGGCCGTCCGACCTGACCACGCCCGACGGCGACGCCATGATCATTCGCGAAACCACCCATCGCTTCAGCCCGCTGTCCTTTCACCGTGCGATGGTGGGACGGCGCCTGCCGATGCTCTCGACGGCAGCCGGGCGGGCCTATTTTGCGTATTGCGGCGACGCCGAACGGGACGATATCCTCAACCTGCTCCGTTCGGGGGCGGGGGGCGAAGAACAAGCGGCGCTGGCCAATAACGCAGCCTATGTCCGCAAGCTGGTGGAGCGCGTGCGCGCGGATGGCTTTGGCTCCAATCGCGGCGACTGGCTCGAGCAGCGCAAGATCGGCGCCGTCGCCGTGCCGATCCGGTATCAGGACCGCGTGCGCGGCAGCCTGAACGTGGTGTATCTCGCGCGCGCCCTGAGCGAGGAAGAAGCGATCAAGCGGTTCGTTGCGCCGCTGCAGGACATCGCAAATCGTGTCCAGGAAGGCATGGCCGCGCCCGTGCCAGCACGGCAGACCACCTAGGCGCGGCTCAGTCCAGCGCGATCTTGTGCGCGCGGATCAAGGCTCCCCACTTCACGCGCTCACGCTCCACGAACTCGGCAAATCCTGCCCGCGTGTCGCCCATGGGTTCAAGGCCAAGCTCCTGCATCTGCCTGACCACAGCCGGATCCTTCAGCGCGGCCGTGATCGCCGCGTTGAGTTTGTCGACTAAAGCGGCCGGCGTGCCGGCCGGCACTACCACGCCCTGCCAGGCAAAGGCCGTGAACCCCGGCAAGCCGGCTTGCGCAAAGGTCGGAACATCCGGCAGTACCGCCGATCGTTGTTCAGCGGGCAGCGCAATCGCTCGCAGGCGGCCGGCGCGGATCAGCGGCACCGCTGCCGACAGGTCAGCCATCATGAAATCGACCTGTCCGCCCGCCACGTCTTGCAGCGCCGGCAGGGTGCCCTTGTAGGGCGCATGCACCGCGCTGGCCTGCACGCGGTCCAGCATCAGTTCGGCACTCAGATGATGCGGGCTGCCGGCGCCCACCGAGGCATAGGTCGCCTTGCCCTGCCCGGCCTTTATCCAGGCGATGAACTCGGGCAGCGTATTCATCGGCAGAGCCGGGTTGGTCACCAGCACCACCGGCAGCTTCACCAGCGAGGTGACCAGCGTGAAGTCCCTGCCGACGTCGTAAGGCAGCTTACGGTACAGCGCGGGATTGAGCACCAGCATGCCCTGCCCGGCGGTCAGCAGCGTGGCGCCGTCGGCGCGGGCCTTGGCCACGTCCTGCGCGGCCAGGATGGTGGCGCCACCGGGCTTGTTGTCGACCACGATGTTCCGGTGCATGACCGGCGCGATCGTCTGCGCGACGATGCGCGTGGCGAGGTCACTGCCGCCGCCCGCGGTAGAGGGCACCACCCAGCGTGCGGGGGGATCGGCGGCCAGGGCCTGGGTAACGCCGCAGAGCGATGCCGTCAGCAGGACCGCAGCACGGAATGTTTGCCGCGCGATAGAGAGCGAGCGCGCGCATGGCGGGCAGGCTGATGTTTGCATATTGTGACTCCTCGCTTCCTCTCTTGTTTTTCGTGCTGCCAGGATGGGACCTGCCTCGGATACGCTGATCTGCTCCTCTCTCCCGCTTGCGGAAAAAGGGGGCGGGGGAGAGGGCCGGCGCTGGTTACGCCTTCGTGCCGGAAAAAACCATTGGCTCCGCTTCCAGTGGTTCCTGGCCAAACCGCGCCAACCCTCTCCCCATGAGGGGAGAAGGAGTAACAGCCGTCGTCATTGCAGACGGTTTTGTCGCACCGGCCGGCTCCGGCTAGTACGTCTTGTCCCCGCCGGCCCCGGCACCGCCCCGCCCCTTGAACTGCGCAGCCAGGCTTTCCGCCGCACGGGCCAGCATCGTGGCATCCACGCCAACCGCGGTAAACGTCGTCCCGAGGGCCATGTACTTGCGGGACTGCGCCACATCGGCGCTGAGAATGCCCGCCCCCTTGCCGGCGCGGCGGATGCGCGCGATAGCGCCGGCGATGGCGCTCTGTACCTCTGCATGGCCCGGATTGCCAAGGTGCCCCATATCGGCAGCCAGGTCCGCCGGGCCGATGAATACGCCGTCCACGCCTTCGGTGGCCGCGATCTCGTCCAGATGTTCAAGCCCGGCGCGCGTCTCTACCTGCACCAGCACGCACATCTCGCTGTTGGCGCGGCCCAGGTAGCCATCGACGCGGTTCCAGCGCGAGGCGCGCGCCATCGCGCTGCCCACGCCGCGCACGCCTTCCGGCGGATAGCGCGTCGCCGCTACGGCGGCGGCGGCCTCGGCGGCGTCCTGCACCATGGGCACCAGCAGCGTCTGCACACCAAGGTCGAGCAGTTGCTTGATCTGCACGGTGTCGTTCCAGGACGCGCGCACCACCGGTTGCACCGGATAGGCGGCCAGCGCCTGCAACTGCGCCAGGATGGACGGCACCGTGTTGGGCGCGTGCTCGCCGTCGATCAGCAGCCAGTCGAAGCCGGCGCCGGCGAGCACCTCGGCCGCGTACGGGCTGGCCAGCCCGAGCCAGAGCCCGACCTGCTGCTCGCCCGCGGCGAGCGCGCGCTTGAAGGTATTGAGGGGAAATTCCATGATGGCCTCGGATTCATGCGAAATGGCAAGCCACGGCGCCCAGCGCGCCGTAATCCACCTGGAATGTATCACCCGGGCTGGCGGCCACCGGCCGGGTGAAGGAGCCGCCAAGGATCACCTCGCCCGCTTCCAGGCTCACGCCGAACGGATGCAGCTTGTTCGCCAGCCAGGCCACGCCGTTTGCCGGATGGTTGAGCACGCCGGCGGCCACGCCGGTTTCCTCGATCACGCCATTGCGCGACATGATGGCCGAGACCCAGCGCAGGTCCACATCGAAGGGCCTCACCGGCCGGCCGCCCATGACCACGCCGGCATTGGCGGCATTGTCGGCGATGGTGTCGAACACCTTGCGCGGGCGCTTGCTGTCGGGGTCGATCGAATGGCTGCGCGCATCGATGATCTCCAGCGCGGGGATCACGTAGGCGGTGGCGTCGTAGACGTCGAACAGCGTGCAGTGCGGCCCCTTGAGCGGCTTGCCAAGCACGAAGGCCAGTTCCACCTCCACGCGCGGCACGATGAACCGGCCGGGGGGAATCGTTGCGCCGTCCTGGAAGAACATGTCGTCGAGCAAAGTGCCGTAGTCGGGCTCGTCGATTTGCGAGGACAGTTGCATGGCGCGCGAGGTCAGGCCGATCTTGTGGCCCTTGACGGTGCGGCCCCCGGCCAGCTTGTGCGCGATCCATTCCCGCTGGATGGCGTAGGCGTCTTCGATAGTGATGTCGGGATGGTCCAGCGAGATCTGCCGGATCTGCTTGCACGATTGTTCCGCATCGTGCAGGCGATGGGCAAGCTGGCGAATCAGCTCAGGGCTGAGCATGGGGTCTCCGTGGGTAGCGTTGAGATTGAGTGGGCGTGGCGCCGGTCAGGCTTTCTTGAAGCGGGCATGGACGTTGTTGTGCTTGTAGCTGCCGCCCTCGTTGAACTCAACCAGCTCCATCGACAGCGCCAGGTAGCGCCGCGCGTACAGCTCGGCAAAGTGCGCCTTGACGGCCTCGAACAGCGCGTCGCAAGCCGTCTTCTTTACCGCCTCGGCGCGCCCGGCGCCGATCTTCAGCGTGATATGGACGAAGGCATAGTCCTCCTCGCCGTCCGCCATGCGGTAGTCGGTCAGTGCCAGCGCGCGCGAGCGGATGCCGCCGGTGGGAAACACCCCGTCCTGCGCGATCAGCACGTCGTTGATGGTCTTGAGCAGGGCCGGCACGCGCGCCTCGGCCCGGATGTTATCGGTGTACTCGACGATGATGTGGGGCATTGGCGGCCTCGTTGGTGAGTCGTGATCCAGTGATCCAGCGATCCAGTGATCCGTCAGCGCACCGGGAAGACCGCATTGATCTGGCCCGTGCCGGAACTGGTGAAATAGTCTGTGACGATATCGACAGGCTGGTCGTACTTGTCCCAGCCCAGCAAGCCAAGCAGCATGGCCGTATCGTGCATGCCGCCCTCGCCGATGCAGTGCTCGTTGTACTCGGGCAGCATGCGGCAGAAGGTGGCCCAGTCGCCCTGCTTCCACAGTTCCACCACGCGCAGGTCCACCTGTTTGAAGAACTCGCGGCTGATCTGGTGGATGCTTTCCTCGGGGCTGTTGTTGTCGTTGAAACGGTGCGACAGCGAGCCGCTGGCGAGAAAGGCCACATTGGCGTCGCTGGCCTCGATGGACTCGCGCAGCGCGGCGCCGAAGCGGCGGCTCTCGTCGAGCTGGTGCCAGGCGCACCAGGCCGCGACCGACACCACCTTGAAGTGGCCGTCGGCGTTCATGTAGCGCATCGGCACCAGCGTGCCGTATTCCAGTTCCAGGCTGGCGATCTCATGGGCGCGCGTCATCACGCCACGTTCAGTAGCGGTGCTGGCGATCAGGCGGCCCAGTTCGGGGTTGCCGTCGTAGGCATAGGCCATGTCCTTGATGAAGTGCGGCAGCTCGTTGCTGGTGTAGATGCCTTCGAAATGCGCGTTGCAGTTGACGTGGTAGCCGGCGTTGACCAGCCAGTGCACATCGGCCACTACGATGGTGTCGACCCCAAGCTCGCGGCAGCGCCGGCCGATCTCGCGGTGGCCGGCGATTGCCGCTTCGCGGCAACCGTGGTGCTTGCCGGGTAGCTCCGACAGGTACATCGACGGTACGTGCGTGATCTTGGCGGCGAGTGAAAGCTTGCCCATTGCGGTGTCTCCTGTTTTGTCATGGCGCCGGTTCGCAGCCCACCCGGCGCGCCGGGTGCTCTCAAACGCCCCAGCGCGGAATGTGATGCCCGCCCATCGAGATACAAACGTTCTTCACCTCCGCAAACACCTCGAAGCTGAACTCGCCCCCTTCGCGCCCGGTGCCGGACGCCTTGGTGCCACCAAAAGGCTGCCGCAGGTCCCGCACGTTCTGGCTGTTGACGAACACCATGCCAGCCTCGATGCCGCGCGCCAGCCGGTGCACCTTGCCCACGTCCTGCGTCCAGATATACGAGGCCAGGCCGTAGGCGGTGTCATTGGCCATGGCCAGGCCGTCATCCTCGCCCTTGAAGGGGATCAGGCAGGCCACCGGGCCAAAGATTTCCTCCTGCGCCACGCGCATGTGGTTTTCCACATTCGCCAGCACGGTAGGCTGCACGAAGTTGCCGTTGCGCAGGTGCGCCGGCAGATCGGACGGACGTTCCGCGCCGCCGGCCAGGATGGTGGCGCCCTCCTGCTCGCCCAGGCGGATATAGCCCGTGACCTTCTCCCAGTGCTGCTGGGTGATCATGGCGCCCACATGCGTCTGCTCGCTGGTCGGGTCCCCCACGCGCAAACGCCTGGCGCGCTCGGCGAACTTGCGCGCGAAGTCGTCATAGACGGTGTCCTGCACGAAGATGCGCGAGCCGGCGGTGCAGCGCTCGCCGTTGATCGAGAAGATGGTGAATAGCGCGGCATCCAGCGCGCGCTCCAGGTCGGCGTCGTCGAACACCAGCACCGGCGACTTCCCGCCCAGCTCCATCGAGAACTTCTTCAGGCCGGCGCGCTCGATGATGCGCTTGCCGGTGGCGGTGCCGCCGGTGAACGACACCGCGCGTACATCCGGATGGCGCACCAGCGCGTCGCCCGCGCTGGCGCCGTAGCCCTGCACCACGTTGAGCACACCGGCCGGGACGCCGGCTTCCAGCGCCAGCATGCCGAGCTGGTCCGCCGTCAGCGGCGACAGCTCCGACATCTTCAGCACCGCGGTATTGCCCAGCGCCAGACACGGCGCGACCTTCCAGGTGGCGGTCATGAAGGGCACGTTCCACGGCGAGATCAGCGCGCACACACCCACCGGCTGGTAGAGCGTGTAGTTCAGCATCTGGTCGTCGACCGGATAGGTGCGGCCGTTCATCTGCACGCACACCTCGGCGAAGAAATTGAAGTTCTCGGCGGCCCGCGGAATCAGCTGCTTGCCGGTCTGCGCGATCGGCAGGCCGGTGTCCTGGGTTTCCAGCGCGGCCAGGTGCGGCACGTGCTCGGTAATCAGGTCCGCCAGCCTGCGCATGATGCGCGCGCGCTCCTTGGCGGGCGTATTGGCCCACTTCGGAAAAGCCGCCTTGGCCGCCGCCACCGCGGCGTTGACCTCGGCCTCGCCGCCCGCGGCCACGGTGGCGATCTCCTCGCCGGTGGCGGGGTTCCAGGTCACGAAGGTGTCCTTGCTGTCGACCTGCTTGCCGTTGATCCAGTGCTTGATCATGTCTTCCTCCTTGTTGGCGCGTGGCGTATCAGCGCACGCTGCCGTATCCGGTGGCGCAGGCGATGGTGTTGACCAGCCGCCCCACGCCTTCGATTTCCGTGACGATTTCATCGCCCGGCTGTGTATCGGCCAGCCCTTCCGGGGTGCCGGTGAGGATCACGTCGCCCGCCTCCAGCGTCATGAAACTGCTGAAGTATTCGATGAGCCACGGAATGCCGAAGATCATGTCGCGCGTGTTGCCCTGCTGGGTCAGCTTGCCGTTGACGGTGGTGCGCAACGCCAGGTTCATCGGGTCCGGCACGTCGTCGCGATCGACCAGCCAGGGCCCGAGCGGGGTGCAGGTGTCGCGGTTCTTCACCCGCAGGTTGGGGCGGTAGTAGTTTTCCAGGTAGTCGCGGATGGCGTAGTCATTCGCCACTGTGTAGCCGCGCACGTAGTCGTAGGCTTGCGCCGCCTTGACGCCGCGTGCGGTGCTGCCGATCACCACCGCCAGCTCGCACTCGTAGTGCATGTACTTCACGCCTTCGGGCCGGATGGTGTGGGCGCGGTGGCCGATGAACGCGCCCGGCCCCTTGAGGAAGACCAGCGGTTCTTCCGGCGCCTTGAAGGCGAGTTCGCGTGCATGGTCGGCATAGTTCAGGCCGAGCGCGAACGTGGTGCGCGGCGCCAGCGGAGGCAGCCACGTCACCGCGACCTCGCTGACCACACGGCCATCGTCGAGGCGCAGTGCGCCCTCGCCCGCCGGTTGCGCGCTGTGGATCAGGCCATCGAAGGCCACGCGTGCGGTTCTCATGCGGTCTCCCCAATGGCTGCCACGACCCGGTGCCGCAGGCACCCTACGCCTTCGATCTCGATCTCCACGGTGTCGCCGGCACGCGCCAGCGGCGCGCCTTCCGGCACGCCCGCCAGCAGCACATCGCCGGCTTCGAGCGACATGAAGGCGGTGACATCGGCCAGCAATTGCGCTACCGGGCGCAGCAGGTTGCCGGTGTGATTGCGCTGGCGTTCCTCGCCGTTGATGCGCACTACCATCATGAGCGCATCGGGGTTCCCCGCTTGCTCGCGCGCGGTCACCCACGGGCCGATCGGGCAATAGCCGTCGCGGCACTTGTGGCGCACCGCCGGGCGGTAGTAGCTGGCATGCGGCACGCTGACGTCCGACACCACCGTGTAGCCGGCGATATAGTCCGCGGCCCGCGCCGCATCGACGCGCGTGGCGCGGCGGCCGATCACGATGCCCAGCGCGGCGCCGATCTCCAGCGTGTCCTGCCCCGGCGGCAACGCTACCTCGCTGCCGTGGGCGGCCAGTGTATTGGCGGGCTTGATGTAGAGGATGGGTCCGGCCGGAGGCGCCTGGTACGGCGCGGCGTTGACGCTATCGCCCAGGGCCGCGAGCGCGCCCTTGAAATTCAGCAGCGTGCCGTAGACCGTGCCGGTGATGGCGGGCTGCCACATGAACTCGTCTTCACGCAGGACGCGCGCCCCGTCCCACGGCAGCAAGGTGGCTTCGTCCACCGGCATTGCCCGCACCGGCCGGCCGCCGGCAGCGATTCTGGCTTGTCGCATCGTGCTCCTGTCTGGTTGCGCCCGCTCTGCGCCCGGCCATTGCATTGCCCGGCTTGCGGATCGTCGTGGCGGATCGCCCGTTGGCGCCGCCTGTACTTAACATGTTAATAAAATTGCGCGGGAGTTTCAAGTGCTTTGTGCCGTCCGGCTTCTCGCACATTCTGCGGCCGCTGGCAGGTTCAGGCTACCCGGCTCCGGGAACGTGGACGCGGGCCTGTCATCGTGCTGTCATGCAGCATCGCCAGAATTCGCCCTGTACCGGGTCAGGCCTTGCGGCAGCGCAAATTTACTAATGCGCCGCAGCAGCAAAAGAGCTTGCTACCCGATTTTTTTGCAGCTTGAATGAAAACGTTTTCATTTCTGCCGCCATGCCTTCTTCGCTAACCGAGACCGGAACGACACACGTGAAGCGCAACCAGGACCGATCGCCCACCCTGCCCGACGCCGCCACCCTGGCTGACGTGGCGCAGACGGCCGGCGTCTCGCTGGCCACCGCGTCCCGCGCGTTCAACAGCCCGGCGCTGGTGCGCGAAGGCACGGTGCAGCGCGTGCTGGACGCAGCGCGGAAACTCAGCTTCCGCCCCAACCTGCTTGGCAGCAAACTGCGCGCGCAGCAAAGCCGCATGATTGGCGTGATGCTGCCGACACTGGAGAACGCCGTGTTCGCCGAATGCTGGCGCGGTATCGAAGACGCAGCGCTGGCCGCCGGCTACTCGCTGATGCTGGTGACCAGCGCCTACGACCCGGCGCGCGAGCGCGAACGCATCGAATACCTGCTGCGCCACCGCGTGGACGGCATGGTGCTGACCGTGGCCGATGCCGCCCGCAGCGCCGTGCTCGACCAGCTCGACGCGGAAGGTGTGCCCTACGTGCTGACCTACAACCAGGCTGCCGCCCGCAGCCAGCGCCATTCCGTCTCGGTAGACAACCGCGCCAGCGCCCGCGAAGGCGTGGAAGCGCTGATCGCCGCCGGGCACCGCCGCATCCGCGTGGTATCCGGCGCCTTCATCGCATCCGACCGTGCCCGCCAGCGCTTCGACGGCTACCGCGACGCCATGCGGGCGCACGGCCTGGAACCCGCGCCACCGGCATGCCTGCCCACCCACACGGCCAGCAACGCCGAACAGATCCGCGCGCTGGCCGTGGGGCCGGACGCGCCGACCGCCTTCTTCTGCACCAATGACCTGCTCGCGATCGGCGTGATCTCGGACCTGAAACGGCTCGGCCTGCGCGTGCCGCGCGACATCTCCGTGCTCGGCTACGACGGCATTGCTCTCGGCGCGCTGGTGGAGCCGGCACTGGCATCGGTGGTCCAACCCAATACCGAAATCGGCGAGCGCGCCGTCGCGCGTCTGCTTGCGCGCTTCGCGCCGTCCGGCACCGGCAAGCAGGACGGCGCCAGGCCCGGACGCATCACCCTGTTGCCACACACCCTGCGCCTGGGCGGCACCGTCGCCGCGCCGGCATGAACCGTCTTCCACCCGCTTTTCCCAGCCCCAGTCCGCTACTCAAGGAGTTCACCATGCAAGCAAGCCGTACCTGGCCCAAGCCGCTACGCTGGATCGCCATCGCACTCGGCGCCGCCGCCTTCAGCCAGGGCGTGGCAGCGCAAACCGCGATCTGCTACAACTGCCCGCCCGAATGGGCCGACTGGGCCTCGCAGATCCGCGCCATCAAGGAAAAGACCGGCGTCACGGTGCCGCACGACAACAAGAACTCCGGCCAGTCGCTCGCGCAACTCGTCGCGGAGAAAGGCAGCCCGGTCGCCGACGTGGTCTATTACGGCGTGACCTTTGGCATCCAGGCCAAGAAAGACGGCGTCACCGCCGCCTACAAGCCGGCCCACTGGAACGACATCCCCGACGGCCTGAAAGACCCGCAAGGCAACTGGTTCGCCATCCACTCGGGCACGCTCGGCTTCATGGTCAACGTCGACGCCCTGCGCGGCAAGCCCGTGCCGCAATCCTGGGCCGACCTGCTCAAACCCGAATACAAAGGCCTGATCGGCTACCTCGACCCCGCCAGCGCCTTCGTCGGCTACGTCGGCGCCGTCGCCATCAACCAGGCCCTGGGCGGCTCGATGGACAACTTCGGCCCCGCCTTCAAATACTTCCGCGACCTGCAGAAGAACCAGCCCATCGTGCCCAAGCAGACCGCCTATGCCCGCGTGCTCTCCGGCGAGATCCCGATCCTGCTCGATTACGACTTCAATGCCTATCGCGCACGCTACAAGGACAAATCCAACGTGGCCTTCGTGATCCCCAAGGAAGGCACGGTAGTGGTGCCCTACGTGATGAGCCTGGTGAACAAGGCCCCGCACGAAGCCGAAGGCAAGAAGGTGCTTGATTTCGTCCTGTCCGATGCCGGACAGGCGCTATGGGCCAACGCCTATCTGCGGCCGGTGCGCAGCGCCGCGATACCCAGCGAAGTGCAAGCCAGGTTCCTGCCCGCGGCGGACTATGCGCGCGCCAAGCCCGTGGATTTCGGCAAGATGGCGGAAGCGCAGAAAGGGTTTAGCGACCAGTATTTGAAGGAGGTCCGATGAGCGGATGGCTGCTCGCGCGATGGCCCTACGATGCTTGATGAGGCAGGCTGAGTTGGTTGCATCGCCATCGCTTTGCCTGCGCCCGCCCTCTCCCGCAAGCGGGAGAGGGGAGCAAGTCGATTCAAACCTCGCAGGGTGTAGCCGTGTGGAGCGCCCCCAAGGGCGGTCCACACCGACCCGCGATGCGAAGCGAGCCGTCAAGGTGTACCAGGCCGTATGGGGCGCCTCGGGATCCGGCGAAAAGAGCGGAAAAGAGGGACCCATGTTTGAGTATCGCCTTAAGGCGATGCGAGTTTGGGTCCCGGCCGCTCTTTTCGT
>NZ_JBFTOX010000091.1:0-25453 GCF_056398185.1 Cupriavidus sp. 05L310 | reverse complement strand
CTCGTTAGTCTTCTTTGCCGAGGCAAAGAAGAGTGACCGGCGTCCCCCGCAGGGGGATGTCGTACGCACTTGGGTGCAACATGCCACCACCGCTCAAAAAAAACAGCGACCACCCCCAAGCGAGCAGAGCAATAGGCCTCCCGGAGACCAGGAGTTTCGTCGCACGCCACGTCAATCAATCCTGATATCCGCCGCCTTCACCACCCTCGCCCACTTCCCAATCTCACTACGCTGAAACCCCGCAAACTGCTCCGGCGCCATCCCCGAAGGCTCCATCCCCAACTTCTCCAACCGAGCCTGCATATCCGGCGTCTTGATGATCGCCGAAATCTCCCGATACAACCGATCCACGATCGGCTTCGGCGTATTAGCCGGCGCAAAGATCGCCTGCCACGATTCCAGCTCATATCCAGCCACCCCGGCTTCCGCCATCGTCGGCACATTCGGCATGCTCTTGATCCGCTTCGCCGAAGTCACGGCCAGCGCCCGCAGCTTGCCCGAATCGATATGCTGCGCAGCCACCACCGTGGTATCGAACATCATCGGCACCTGCCCCGCCATCACATCCTGGATCGCCGGGCCGCTCCCCTTGTACGGAATGTGGGTCAGCTTGATGCCCGCCAGGCTCTTGAACAATTCCCCGGCAAGATGCTGCGAAGTCCCGTTCCCGGCCGAGGCAAACGCCAGCGTATCCGGCCTGGCCCTGGCTTCCGCCACGATGTCCTTCACCGTCATGAACGGGCTGCCGGCACTGACCACCAGCACATTGGCATTGGTGCCGATCAGCGTGATGGGCGCGAAGGACTTGACCACGTCGTACGGCATCTTCGGGTACAGGCTGGCATTGATCGCGTGCGAACTGATGGTGCCACCGAGGATGGTGTAGCCATCGGGCGCCGCCTTGGCCGCGAAATCGGAGCCGATGTTGCCGCCGGCGCCGGGGCGGTTCTCCACCACCACGGTAGTGCCAAGCGCCTGCCCGAGCCGCTGGCCGATCAGGCGTGCCAGCGTGTCGGTGGTGCCGCCGGGCGGGAATGGCACCACGTAGGTGATCGGCTTGCCGGGCCAGTTGGCCTGGGCGGAAGCGGTCAGCGGGAGTACGGCGGCGGCTATGGTGGCAGCGGCGGCCAGCAGCGCAAGGGCTTGGCGTTTCATGGGGTCGTTGTCTCCTCGGTCGTTCTTATGATGATGGGTCCACCCGGCTGCGAGACGGGCGCGGTGCTTCAATGGATCTCCGGCTCGCCGCCCTCCGCGGCATCGACCGGCTCCAGGAAATCGAAATCGCAACCCTTGTCCGCCTGGCTGACGTGGCGCAGGTAAAGCTTGCCGTAGCCGCGCTCGAATTTCGGCACTGGCGCCACCCACGCGGCGCGGCGGCGGGCCATTTCGTCGTCGCCGATCAGCAGGTTGAGTTTGCGGGCAGGGACATCGAGCTCGATCAGGTCGCCGTCGCGCACGAAGGCGAGCGGGCCACCCACATACGATTCCGGCGTTACGTGCAGCACGCAGGCACCATAGCTGGTGCCGCTCATGCGGGCGTCGGAAATGCGCACCATGTCGCGCACGCCTTGCTTGAGCAGCTTTTGCGGAATCGGCAACTGGCCCCATTCCGGCATGCCGGGCGCGCCTTGCGGGCCGGCGTTCTGCAGCACGATCACGCAGTTGGCGTCGATGTCGAGCCGCGGGTCGTCGATGCGCGCCGCCATGTCGTTGTAGTCGCGGAATACCACCGCGCGGCCGGTGTGCCGCAGCAGGTCCTGCCGCGCGGCAGGCGGCTTGATGACCGCGCCGTCCGGGGCAAGATTGCCGCGCAGCACGGCAAGGCCGTCGCCAGCCACCAGCGGATTGGCGCGCGGGCGGATCACGTCGTCGTTGAAGACGCGGGCGCCTTCAAGGTTCTCGCCAAGGGTGCGGCCGTCGACGGTAAGCGTGCCGGTATCGAGCAGATCGCCCATCTGCGCGAGCATCGCGCGCAGGCCGCCGGCATAGTAGAAATCTTCCATCAGGTACTGGCCCGAGGGACGCACATTGGCCAGCACCGGCGTGCAGCGCGCCAGTTCGTCATAGCGGTCCAGCGAGAGCGCATAGCCGGCGCGGCGCGCCAGCGCGATCAGGTGGACGATGGCGTTGGTGGAGCCCGACAGCGCCAGCGCGGTGCGCACGCCGTTGTCGATGGCGGCGGGCGTGACGATCTCGGAGGGCTTCAGGTCCTGCCACACCATCTCGACGATGCGCCGGCCCGACAGCGAAGCCATCTGCGCGTGGCGCGAATCGGGCGCGGGAATCGACGAGGCGCCGGACAAGCTCATGCCGATGGCTTCCACCACCGCCGTCATGGTCGACGCCGTGCCCATGGTCATGCAGTGGCCGGGCGATCGCGCGATGCCGTCTTCGATGCCCTGCCAGTCCTGCTCGGTGATATTGCCCGCGCGCAACTCAGCCCAGTACTTCCACGTATCCGAGCCGGAGCCCAGCGTGACGCCGTTCCAGGTGCCGCGCAGCATCGGCCCCGCCGGCACGAAGATCGCAGGCAGGTCCATCGCCAGCGCGCCCATCAGCAAGGCGGGCGTGGTCTTGTCGCAGCCGCCCAGCAGCACGCAGCCATCGGCCGGGTAGGAGCGCAGCAACTCCTCGGTCTCCATCGCCAGCAGGTTGCGGTAGAGCATGGTGGTGGGCTTCTGGAACGGTTCGGACAGGCTCATCGCCGGCATCTCCACCGGGAAGCCGCCGGCCTGCCAGATGCCGCGCTTGACCTCTTCGGCGCGCTGGCGGAAATGGCTGTGGCAGGGGTTGATGTCGCTCCACGTATTGATGATGGCGATGACCGGCTTGCCGGCATAGTCGGCGCGGTTGTAGCCCATCTGCGCGGTGCGCGAACGGTGGCCGAAGGCGCGCAGGTCGTGGGCGCCGTACCAGCGGTGGCTGCGCAGTTCCTCGGGGCGCTTGCGGGGCCGCGCATCCGGCGCGGGGGTGGCGGTGGGCATGGGTTGTCTCCTCTGATCGGTGGCGCCGTTGCGGCGTCTGTCTTTTTTGTTTTGCGTGAGCGTGCGGCAGCGGTGCCCGCGGTCCCCGGAGAAGACAGATGATAGCGCTGTCATTTGTCCCTCACAACGCATGCGTGCTCGGGGTAAACCCGTCGCGCAGGCGGGCACCGGTGCCCGCCGAGGGGCGACGGCGCTATCATGGCGCCCACGCCGCCGCACCGCGCGGCGGACCGGCAATTCCCGCATCCTTCTTCGAGCTCAATGGCCCCGCCTCGCAAGCCAACCACCCCTCGCACCGCGCCCGCCCCCGCTGCCGGCCGCGCCACCGGCAGCGTCACATTGGCCGACGTGGCCAAGATCGCCGGCGTCTCGCCGATCACCGTGTCGCGCGTGGTCAACCAGCCCGGGCTGGTCTCGGCGCGCACGGTAGCGCGCGTGCAGGAAGCCATCCAGCGCACCGGCTATGTGCCCAACCTGCTGGCCGGCGGCCTCGCCTCGCGGCGCAGCCGCCTGATCGCGGCCATCGTGCCGACCATCGCCAACTCGATCTTCGCCGATACCATCCAGGCGCTCACCGACCGTTTCTCGCAAGCGGGCTACCAGATGATGCTGGGCCTGTCGGGGTACGCCGCCACGCGCGAGCAGGACCTGCTGGCCGCCATCCTCTCGCGCCGCCCCGACGGCATCGTGCTGACCGGCATCGCGCACACCGCCGATACGCGCCGCCGCCTGCTGGCCGCGCGCGTGCCGGTAGTGGAGACCTGGGACATCACGCCCACGCCGATCGACATGCTGGTGGGTTTCTCGCACGAGAAGGTGGGGCAGACCGTGGCCGAATTCCTTTATGCGCGCGGCTACCGGCGGCCCGCCATCCTGTCCGCCAGCGACCAGCGCGCCGAGTCGCGCCGGCTTGGCTTTATCGATGCGCTGGCCCGCCACGGCATCACCGAGGTGCCGAGCAGCATCGTGCCGGCGCCGTCCAGCCTGGGGCTGGGCCGCGAGGGACTGGCGCGGCTGCTCGACGGCGGCGCGCAGCCCGATGTGGTGTTCTGCAGTTCCGACACGCTGGCGCAGGGCGCGCTGTCGGAAGCCCGCGCGCGCGGGCTGCAGGTGCCGGGCCAGCTCGCCGTGATGGGCTTCGGCGATCTGAACTTTGCCGCGCACACCTACCCGGCGCTGTCCACGGTGCGCATCGACGGCCCGGCCATCGGCCGCACCGCTGCCGAGTGCCTGCTCGCGCGCATCGACGGGCGCGAGGTGGGCGAACGCATCATCGACCTCGGCTTCGAAGTGATCCGGCGCGACAGCGCCTGAAGCCGGCTCGCTCCGCGCCCGGCGCTGCAGTGCCTTGCCGGAGACGTTATGATTGCGCTAGCATCGAACGCCGCAACGAGCGGGGACAGGCACCGCCCCCGGCCGACCGGCCTTGCGCCCTGCTCCGCGCACTCTTCCCGGATCCCGCACCCTTTCCTTCGCCTAGCCTCCCATGTCCCAAGTCTCGCTCGTCCAGATCGGCCCCCTTGCGCCGCAGATCAACTCCCGCCTGCGGGAGCAGTACCAGGCCGTCCCGCTGTGGGAACAGGCCGACCCGCTGGCATGGCTGCGCGAACATGCGCAGCAGGCGCGCGTGGCGGTGACGTCCGCCCGCCACGGCCTGACGGCCGATGCCATCGCCGCGATGCCCGGGCTCGAAGCCATCGTCAGCTTCGGCGTGGGCTATGACTCGATCGCGCTGGACGCGGCCCGCGCGCGCGGCATCCAGGTCAGCAACACGCCCGACGTGCTCAACGACTGCGTGGCCGACCTCGCCTTCGGCCTGCTGCTCGACGCCGCGCGTGGCATTGCCCACGGCGACCGCTACGTGCGCGCCGGCAAGTGGGGCCAAGAGAACTTCCCGCTGACCACGCGCGTGTCAGGCAAGAAGCTGGGCATCCTGGGCCTGGGCCGCATCGGCGAAAAAGTGGCGCAGCGCGCCGCCGGCTTCGGCATGGACATCGCGTACCACAACCGCCGCCCGCGCGCGGGCGCGCCGTGGCGCCACGAGCCGGACCTGAAGGCGCTGGCCGGCTGGGCCGATTTCCTGGCCGTGACCTGCGTGGGCGGGCCGGAAACCGAAGGGCTGGTATCGGCCGGCATCATCGAAGCGCTGGGGCCCAAGGGCATTCTCGTCAATGTCGCGCGCGGCAGCGTGGTGGACGAAGACGCCCTGGTGGCGGCATTGCGCGATGGCCGCCTGGGCGGCGCCGGGCTGGATGTGTTCCGCGACGAGCCGCGGGCGCCGCAGGCGCTGTTCGCGCTGGACAATGTCGTGCTGGCGCCGCACATGGCCAGTGGCACGCACGAGACCCGCGCCGCCATGTCCGGGCTGGTGTTCGAGAATCTCGATGCCTTTCTCGGCACCGGCAATGTGATCACGCCGGTACTCTGACGGACTGATCCGGCTGGCGCGCCGCGGACATTCCGTGGCGCGGCGCGCGCCCTATACTGAATCAGGCGCCTGCCACCCCGGCGGCGCCACCCTTCCCCGCTTATCGAGGACAACGCCGCGCCAGGGCGCCGCACGGGGTAAGCGCCTGCACGGGGTGCCAGAAGCACCCTGCCCGATTGACCTGATTGACCTGATTGACCTGATTGACATACGCGTCAGGAGGCAAAGCATGGGACGCAAATATATCGATTGCCGCGAGTTTCCGAGTGAGTCGAAGTGCACGGTGGCTATCAGTGCGGACAGCGAGGAAGAACTGCTTGAAGTCGCTGCCCAGCATGCGGTGCAGGTGCACAAGCATGAGGACGGACCTGAGTTGCGGCAGATGCTGAAGAGCGCGTTTAAGGATGGGGCGCCCCCGGCGTGAGATCGGGGTGGGGTTGCGGTGCGTTCGCGGCCAGGAATGCGACACCGGCATACCGCGACAGCCCTCCGCGTACCCACCCCACGACCACTCACGGCTTCAACGCCGGATGCTTCAGCGCATGCGCAGTCTCCCCCAGGTGAGCGAGAAAACTCCCCTCATCCCGCTTCAACCCGAGCTCCCCATACCGATAGGCCATGGCCAGCGCCTGGATCGACTCGGGATGTTCCCGCTCGGCGGCAGATTCATACCATGCCACCGCGCGCCCCTCGTCACGCGGTACGCCCGCCCCTTCGCGATAGGCATTGGCTAGCATGAACATGGCCTGCGCCACGCCGGCATCGGCAGCCACTTCGAACCAGCGGGCAGCCGCGGCCGCATCGGGCGTGCGGCCGTAGCCGCCGCGGTGCAGCAGGCCCAGGTAATACGCGGCCCCGGCATTGCCAGCGGCGGCGGCGAACGCGAAATGCTGCCACGCAGCCGCGGCATCGGGCATGCCACCGGCACCACCGCCGTCCCCCAGGAAGGCCGCCTTGCCCAGCAGGAAATGCGCGCGCGCGTCCCCGGCCGCTGCCGCTTGCCGCAACCAGCCGACGCCCTCCCCCCGCAGCGCCGCATCCGCTCGCGCCAGCAGTGCCTCTCCCAGCGCGGTCTGTGCCGCCGCCTCCTTGCCTGCCGCGGCGCGGCGCAACGCCGCCAGCGCCTGCGCGTCGCCGGCCGGGCCGGCCAGCGTCTGCCACTGGGCCAGTTCCAGGCGCCGCGCGCTGGCGTGCTCGCGCCACGCCGACGCCCCGCCCACGCAACCTGCCGCCACCGTCACCGCCACCAGCGCGGCGGCGATCACCGGATGCACGCGGCGCTGGCGGCGCCGGGGCGCGGGGCGCGCCGGCGTGATCGTTCCGTTCGCTATCGTGGTCATCGTTGCCTTACTGGTTGAGGTCAACGCTGTACAGCGACAGATTCTTGTTGGTGTCGTAGCCCGCCTGCTCCAGCGCGATATTGGCCAGCCCGGCTGCCTGCGCCTGCGCAAGCTGGTTGGCGGCGGAAGCGAACACCACCTTGCCGGCCGTGGCTACCTTGGTGAAGCGCCAGCTGCGCGCGGCGCCGTTGGCGGCGCGCGTGATCGCGCCAGCCTTCTTGATATACGCGATCAGCACGTCGCGGCTGGCGTCGGGCGAGCCATAGACCGTCTTGCTGCCGTCCAGGCCGGGAAAGTTGCCGCCGCCGCTGGCGCGGTAGTTGTTGGTGGCGACGATGAACTGCTGGCTGGCATCCAGCGGCACGCCCTTGTAGGCGAGGTTCTTGATGCGGCTGCCTTCGGGCTGCGTCACGTCGATCTCGTATTGCAGGTCGGGCGAGGTGAACATGTCGAAGTTGTAGCCGGGGAAGCTGCTGATCAGCGGCTGGTCCGCCGTCTTCGCCGGGTCGATCTGGTTGAAGCGCTTGGCAGCCGTCTCCAGCCAGGCCTTGACATCGGTGCCGCTGACCTTCACCGCGTAGATGGTGTTGGGGTAGAGGTAGAGATCCGCGGCATTGTTGATGGCGAGGTTGCCGGACTGCACGTCCGTGAAGTCATTGCCGCCGCCGAAGCCGCTCTTGAACGGCGCCGACACCGACAGCACCGGCAGCGAGGCCAGCGCCGGCAAGTTGGCGGCGATATAGTCCTTCACGTAGGCGACCTGCGCCTGGTTGACGATCTGGATCGCGCCGGGATCGCCCACGTCGGCGAAGTACGTGCTCATGCGGTAGTCGGTGGTGCCGATCGGCGTCTTCACGTAGGCGATGGTGGCCTGGTGCTCGGCCTCGACCGCCGCCGCCACGGTGGCATCGGGCGCCACATAGCTCTTGTCGGCGTTCTGGATCGAGCGCGCCTCCACCGTGGTGGCGCTCTTGTCGACCACCCAGCGGGTGCCGTCATGCGCCAGCTGCAGCTTGATCACGCCAAGGCGACGGCCCCAGTAGTCGGCCATCACGGTGGGCACGCCGTTGACGGTGCCGCGCACCTTGTCCACGCCGGGCAGGTTGAACTGCGCCACCGTGCTGGTGGCGTCCGGGAAGACCTGGTGCGAGTGGCCGATCAGCATGGCGTCTACGCCGGCTACCCTGGCAAGATGCCAGCTGCCGTTCTCCATCGCGGGTGAGTAGGCGGAGGCATCGAGCCCGCCGTGGGAGATCACCACCACCAGGTCGGCGCCCTTGGCGCGCATCTCGGGCACGAACTTCTCGGCGGTTTCCTTCACGCCTTCGGTGTAGACCTTGCCGTCGAGCCAGCGCTTGTCCCAGCTCATGATGGCCGGCGGCGCGAAGCCGATGATGCCGACCTTGACCGGCACCGTGACGGCCTTGCCGTCGGGGCCCGTGGCGGTGATCTGGCGGGTGATGATGGTGTAAGGCTGGAACAGCGGCGCGCGCGTGCGCACGCTGTACACGTTGGCCAGCACCTGCGGGAAGGCCGGGCCGGCGCACGGCGTCTGCACGGTCGGGTCCGGCAAGCCGTCGACGTTGAAGCGGTTGCCCGTGACCTGGTTCAGGTAGCCCAGCCCGTAGTTGAATTCGTGGTTGCCGATGCCGCCGCCGTCGAACTTCGCGGCGTTCATCACCTTGTACATGGCCAGCGTGTCGCCGCACTTGAGCGGGTTGACCTGGGCCTGGTAGTCCGCCAGCGCCGTGCCCTGGATGGTGTCGCCATTGTCCAGCAGCAGCGTGTTGGGAAATTCGGTGCGGGCCTGCTTGATCAGGGTCGCCACGCGCTCGAAGCCGAAAGATTTGTCCTCGGCCAGCTTGAAGTAGTCGTAGCTGCGCACATTGGTGTGCAGGTCGGTAGTTTCCAGCAGGGCCAGCGTGGCCTTGGTGCCAGCCGTGACGCTGCCGCCCTGCGGCGTGGCGCCCGTGCCGGCGGGGCTGTCGTCGGAGCCGCAGGCGGCCAGCAGCGCGGTGGCGGCCACGGCGACGGCTATCGCGGAAAGCCTGGAGACACCGGAGATCCGGGACGAAGCGATGACGGCACACGCTCGCGTGGCGACGGTCGGACTGCTGGTCATTTGTGGCTCCCTTCTTTCTTGTTGTGCCTGGAGCCGGACATTGTCCCGAGCGCAAATGGCAGCAGAGTGACGCGCGCATTACGCCGCTGTGACGGCGGGCGCGGACCGGAGCGAACCATTCACGATGCCCAGTCCTGACAGAACGTGTCATTGACGCCGCGTTATATACCGTCATATATTGCGCTTTTGGCAGGCGGCATTTGCTTGCCTGGCCTGCTATCCAACCGTCGCCACCACCATGCCCATGCAACTGCCCGCCACCCCGCTGCCTGCCCAGTCCCGCCTCCCGCGCGGCGCCCGCCGCACCGCCTCGCTGGCGGCCGGCCTGCTGCTGTCCGCCACGCTGGCGCTGTCCGCGCCCGCCGCCTTCGGCGCCGACCTGGTGGTATCCGCCGCGGCCAGCCTGACCAATGCCTTCAAGTCGCTCGCGGAATCCTACGAACGCGCCCACCCGCAGACCAAGGTGGTGCTCAATTTCGGCGCTTCCGACGTATTGATGCAGCAGATCGTCAATGGCGCGCCGGCCGACGTGTTTGCCTCGGCCGACCAGGACGCGATGAACAAGGCCGTGACCGAGCGCGTGGTGCAGCCCGCCTCGCGCCGCGATTTCGCCGCCAACCAGCTCGCGCTGATCCTGCCGGCGGACAGCAAGCTGGAAGTCAGCAAGCTGCAGGACCTGGGCCGCCCCGAATTCAAGCGGGTGGCTTTCGGCAACCCGGCATCGGTGCCGGTGGGCCGCTATACCAAGGGCGCACTGGAAGCGGCCGGCGTGTGGGATGCCGTGTCGGCCAAGGGCGTGATGGCGCAGAACGTGCGCCAGAGCCTGGACTACGTGGCGCGCGGCGAGGTGGATGCCGGCTTCGTGTTCGCCACCGATGCGGCCATCATGCCGGAGAAGGTCAAGGTGGCGCTGCGGGTGGCGACGCGCCAGCCGGTGACCTATCCGATCGCCGTCACTGCGAATTCGAAGCAGCCAGCGGAAGCCGCGGCGTTCCTCAGCTATGTGCTGTCGCCGGAAGGCCAGGCGGTGCTGGCCAAGTACGGATTCCTCAAGCCTTGAACCCTGAACCCTCGCGCGCCGCCGTCAACCCGAACTCACTGCACCGCCTGCCCGGCCTCGCCGGCGGGCGTCAATCCCGATGACCACCCTGGAAGCTGTCTGGGTACCGCTCTCGCTGTCGCTGAAGGTGGCAGGCTGGGCGACGGTGCTCAATGCCGTGCTCGGCGTGGGCGCGGCGTTTGCGCTGTCGCGCTGGCAATCGGCCGCGCGCGACGTGGTGGACGCCCTGCTGACGCTGCCGCTGGTGCTGCCGCCCACCGTGCTCGGCTACTACCTGCTGGTGCTGGTCGGGCGCCGTGGCGTCTTCGGCGAATGGCTCGGACGGCTCGGCATCGAACTGGTCTTTACCTGGCAAGGCGCGGTGGTGGCCTCCACCATCGTGGCGTTCCCGCTGGTGCTGAAGTCGGCGCGCGCCGCCTTCGAAGGCGTGGACGCCCAGCTTGAAGACGCCGCGCGCGTGCTCGGCACGCCGGAGGCCGGCATCTTCTTTCGCGTGACCTTGCCGCTGGCATCGCGCGGCATCATTGCCGGGGTGCTGCTGGCCTTCGCCCGCGCGCTGGGAGAATTCGGCGCGACGCTGATGGTGGCGGGCAACCTGCCCGGCCGCACGCAGACCTTGTCCGTTGCCATCTACGAGGCCGTGCAGGCCGGCGACGACAACACCGCCAACCTGCTGGTGCTGGTCACCTCTGTCACCTGCGTGGTGCTGCTGGTGGCTGCCGGCCGGCTGGTGCCGCCCACGCGCAAGGCGTTCCGGTAGATCCGCCATGACCATGCAAGTCACCGTACGCAAGCAGCTCGGTTCAGCGGACCGCCATTTCGCGCTGGATATCGCGTTTGACTCGGACAGCCGGCGCATCGCCCTGTTCGGGCCCTCGGGCGCCGGCAAGAGCCTGACGCTGCGGGCCATCGCCGGGTTGCTGACACCGGACAGCGGCCGCATCGTACTGAACGGCCGCACGCTGTTCGACAGCGAGGCACGCATCAATGTGCGCCCGCAGGAGCGGCGCGTGGCCTATCTGTTCCAGGACTACGCCCTGTTCCCGCATCTGACTGTCGCGCAGAACATCGCCTTCGGGCTGGCGCGCGGCTGGCGCAACCCGCGCCGCGGTGCCAGCCACCCGGAAGCCCGGCGCTGGATCGATGCCTTCGGCCTGGGCGCGATTACGGACAACTACCCCGGCGAAATCTCCGGTGGCCAGAAGCAGCGTGCCGCGCTGGCGCGCGCGCTGGTGGCGCAGCCGGATATCGTGCTGCTGGATGAACCCTTCTCCGCGCTGGACCCGGCGCTGCGCGTGCGCATGCGCGCCGAGCTGCGCGCGCTGCAGGCCAACCTGGAAGTACCGATGCTGGTGATCTCGCACGACCCCGACGACGTGGAAGCGCTCGGCGACCACGTGCTGGAAGTGCGCGAAGGCCGGATCTTCGGTGCGGCCCCGGTCAAGGGGCATCCGCAGGTGTACGCGCCGGCTTCCGCGCACGTCGTCTGAACGCGCCGGCGCGCGCGGCTAGTTCCCCGCGGCGGCCGCGCGCAGCAGATCCACGTAGGCCGTCTCGATCAATTGCCCTTGTGCGACGCCCAGCTTGCCCAGCAGCGCATGTGCCTCGGCCACGCCGGCTTCGGCGGGTTCCCCGTCCGCCAGCACCACCTCCAGTTCCAGAAAATCCCCCAGCCCCTCCACGCGGTCCAGATGCACCCGCGTGCGGCCCACCAGGAACAAGGCGCGGGCCTTGCGCACGCGCCCGTTCTCGCCCCAGGCCGCGGCCAGCGCCGCGCGCAGGGTGTCAGGCTCGGCGGCCGGCGAAATGATGTAGTGGCTCTCCTTCGGCCCGGCCTGGTCGGCACGCGCGTAGAAGATCAACTGGCCCTCGCCGGACGGGAAGGCACGCAGCTTGAGCCGGCCGTTGGGACAGGCAAAAAAGGTATCGTCCTGCAAGATCAGCTCGGGGCCATGGTCGGCCAGCGGCGCCACCAGGGGCACCAGCGCCTCCAGGCTGGCGATATGCGCTTTGATCTCTATGTTTCTCGGCATGCGGTATTTCCGGTACGGGCGCTGTATGCCGCTCAGGACAACAGCAGCCTGGCGGCAATCACCCACATGGTAATGCCGATGACAATCTCCAGCACGCGCCATGCGGATGGTCTGGCGAACACCGGCCGGAGCAAGGCCGCGCCATAGCCGAGCGCGAAGAAGAAGAGGAAGGAGGCCACCACGGCGCCCGCCGCGAAGGCTTGCGTGTGGCCCGCGAACTGGGTCGATACGGAACCGATCAGCATCACCGTGTCGAGGTAGACATGGGGGTTGAGCCAGGTCAGCGCCAGGCATACCGCCAGCGTGGCAGCCAGCGGCCTGGGCTCGGCTTCGCTGGGCGCGAGTACGCCGGACGTACGCCACGCCGTCCAGAAACTGCGCGCGCCGTACCACAGCAGGAAAGCCGCGCCGCCGTAGCGCATGGCGTCGCCCAGCCAGGGCAGCTTGCGCATCAGCACCGAAAACCCCGACACGCCCATCAGGATCAGCGCGGCATCGGACATGGCGCACACCAGGCAAACCCAGAATACATGCTCGCGGCGCAGGCCCTGGCGCAGCACGAAGGCATTCTGCGAACCGATGGCAAGGATCAGCGACAGGCCGAGGCTAAACCCCGCAATGGCAGCGTCCATGCTCAACCCCTCGCAGCGGCCACCAGGCCCGACATCGGCAGCGTCATTTCCTCCGGGAACTGCGTGCATCCGCCGGCGCGGAAGAAGGCCGCCTGGGCGCCCTTGTGGCTGTTGTGGGCTACCGAGGAGGTATTCCACGGCAACCGGTTTGCTTCGTGCAGATTCCTGTGCATCGTTGGTTTGTTTATTGTGCTTTTGATGTTTCTGGTTTTCTTGCGTTGGCTGGCTGCCGCGTGGTCTTCACGCGGCGGCCCGGCTATCCTTGCGGGCATGCACACACCATCCTCAAGCCCGCAGATCCGGCGCGCCGGCCCGTCCGATGCCCTGGCCGTCGCCACCATCCTCACCGAAACCTATCTCACCACGTGGCAGCCGCAGCTCACGCCCGAGGCGGCAATGCGCTTCGCCCAGGGCGACAAGATCGGCGATTATGTCCGTAGCCGGCTGGCAGGGTTCCACCTCGCCTGCGTGGACGGCACGGTGGCCGGCATGGTGGACTGGGAGAACGACTTCGTCTGGGCGCTGCATGTGTCGCCACGCTGGCAGGCACGCGGACTGGGCAGCGCGCTGCTTGCGCACGCGGAAGCCGCGATGGCAGCGGCGGGTCATCGGCAGGCCAGGCTCGAGACGGATGCATTCAACGTGGGGAGCCGTGCCTTCTACCAGCGCCACGGCTATGCCGAGGTGGAATTCTACCCCGACGAAAGCTGGCACAGCGGCTTCACCACGGTACTGCTGAGCAAGCCGCTGGATCCCGCCTGACGCGCGCAGGGCTCAGCCCATGATGCCGAGAATCACGCTCGACGCCTTGAAGATGGCAAGCGCGCGGCTGCCATCGGACAGCCCCAGCGCGCTAACGCTCTCGTTGGTGACGACGGCCACCACGGTGCCGCCGCCGTCCAGTTCAAGCGCCACCTCGGCATTGACGGCGCCAGGCAGCACCCGGCTCACCGCGCCCGGCAACTGGTTGCGCGCCGACAGCCGCAGCGTGGGGTCGGGCAGCCCGAGCAGGACCGATGAAGCCTTGATCAGGGCAAAGGCTTCGATGCCTGGCGCGAGGCCCAGCGTCTCCACGCTCTCATGGGTGATGGTGGCAACCACCTGCTGGCCGCCCGCGAGCGCCAGCGTGACCTCGTCGTTGACGGCACCGCCGCGGATCGCCGCGACGGTGCCGAACAGCTTGTTGCGGGCACTCGTCCTGACCATGAAGCGCCGCATCAGGTGCAGGTCATCCTGCGCGGTCTCGCCGAGGTGGCCAAGGTGGGCGATAAAGCGCTGGTGCTCCTGCTCCAGCGCGCGGTAGGTGCGGATCAGGCTGGCGGCGCGCTCCGTGAGCACCGTGCCGCCACCGCCCTTGCCACCGGCTGCGCGCACCACCAGCGGCTCGCCGGCGCTGTTGTTCATCGCGTCGATGGCGTCCCAGGCGGCCTTGTAGCTCAGGCCGACCGCCTTGGCCGCCGCCGTGATCGAGCCATGCTCGCCGATCGCGGCCAGCAGGGCGATACGCTCGCGGCCACCCCAGTCCTGGGAGCCTGAGCGGAACCAGATCGCACCGTCGAGTTCGAGCATGCGGGAGAGCGCTACCCCGTGGGAGCGCAGCAGAGTGGCAGAAGCCGCTAATCTTAATGCAAAGGCCCGCGGGCGGCGCCAGGCGGCGTTCTGCGTCAGCCCTGGTGGGCGGGGATGTACCAGCGCATCATGCTGCCGGCGAAATACTGGCGATCGAGCTGGCGCAGCAGGCGCCACGCGGTAAAGGGATCGACATCCAGGTTGACCCAGGCCCACGGATGATCCGGATCGCCCTCGCGCACCAGCTCCACGGACTTGACCGGCGCGTAGGGCGCCAGCTTGTCGCGCAGCATCTGTTCGGTCACATCGCGGTGGAGGCCCCGGATGAGTACCTTCATGTCTGGCTCCAGATATGAGGCAGCGCGCACGTGGCGGGCGGCACAGGCCTCCGTTGTTTAGCTCATTGTAGGCGGCCCGTGGCAGGTCGTGGCCAGCCCACGGGGCATTGGTCCGGCCGGCGCCTCAGCCCATGATGTGCACGCCGCCGTCGACGTAGACCGTGTTGCCGGAAATCCGCCGCGCGTAGGGCGTGGCGAGGTAGGCGGTGGCAAAGCCCACATCCATGATGTCGACCAGCTCGCCCACCGGGGCCCGGCCCGCAGCGTCCGCCAGCAATTGCCCGAAATCCTTGAGACCGGATGCAGCGCGGGTCTTTAGCGGTCCCGGCGAGATGGCGTGCACGCGAATGCCGCGCGGACCCAGTTCGTGCGCCAGGTAGCGGCACGAAGCCTCTAGCGCGGCCTTGACCGGCCCCATCAGGTTGTAGTTGGGCACCACACGGTTGGCGCCCTCGTAGCTCATCGCGAACAGGCTGCCGCCCGCGCTCATCAGCGGCGCCGCGCGCCGGGCCAGGCGCACGAAGGAATGGCAGGACACATCCATGGCGCGCGCGAAGCCGTCTGCGGACGAGTTCAGCAATCCGCCCTGCAGGTCGGCCTTGGGTGCGAAGGCGATCGAGTGCACCATCGCGTCAAGCCGGCCCCATTGCTGCGCGATGCGCTTGAACAGTGCCTGCTCCTGCGCGGCGACCTCCACGTCGAGCGGCATCAGGATCGTCGCGCCCACCGCTTCGGCAAGCGGCGCCACATGCGGATAGGCCTTGTCGTTGAGATAGGTGATCGCCAGTTCGGCGCCCAGTTCGCGAAAAGCCCGCGCGCAGCCCCACGCGATGGACTCGGCATTGGCCACGCCGACCACCAGCACGCGCGCGCCCAGCAATGGAGGATTGGGTACTTGCACCATGATGTCCCTCGCTCTCAGTCAATGCGCGCCACCGGCGCTGGCTTAACTTCCCTTTTTGCCGCCGCGCCGCGGCAAGGCCTTGACGGTTCTTGCCGGCCTGGCGGCGCCGGCCGCGCCGGCGCTTGCCTTGCGCGCACGTGCCGCGGCCTCGGGCGATGCCGGCTTGCGCACCGCGCGCGGGGCTGCGACTGCTGCCGGATCCTCCGGCGCAAGCGGCAAAGCCGGAGAAACCGGGGAAGCAACGGGCGCCACGGCGGGCGCGGCCTCCGCCGCCGCCTGCCGCAGCGTATGGTCGGTGCCCATCACGCTCGCCACCTCGCGATAGCGTGCCAGGCGGCCGCCATCGAGCGGTCCGGCTACGGTAAGGATGCGGTGGATCGCCATCATGATGCGATGGCGCTGCGTGCTGTCCGGCACCAGGCGCGGCAACGCGGCCACCGCGCGCCCGGCATCGAGGCCGACGATAAAGCTCTGCCGCCTGACCGCGGCCTTGACCGTGGCAATGTCCGGTTGCTGCTGCAGGTGCTCGCGCGCCATCTGCCGCATGAGGTTGAACGGACGCTCCTCGATACTGGCGTTTTCGTCCGCCACATAGGCCAGGATGCGCATGAAGGCGTCCAGCGCAGTGCCCTGCGCAATCCCGGCTTCCGCCTCATGGATGCGCCGCGCGGCCAGTTCCTGTCGCAGCGCCGCGCTCAGCGGCGGCGGGCCGCGCTTTTCGGCGCCCGGCGAGAAGCCGACCAGCGCGGACAGCCACGGCGACTGGTAGAGCGCTTCGAAGGTCTGCTCGTAAAGGGCATCGCGCTGGTCGCGCCAGGCGTCGAGCGTGCGCACGATGGTGTCGGAGACCGCACGCTCCAGCGTGACGAAGGGATTGTCCGGCGCCACCGGCTGCCGAGCCTCGCGCACCGCCGGGGCGAAGGCGGCGAGCCACGCCATCCACGGATTCGCGTCCGACACCAGCGAGCGCTCGAGACGGGCCGGATGCATCTGCCGCATGGTGTACGCGCCCAGTTCGTTGGACATGGCCTGCATCGCCGGCGAGGCGAACGTGTCGTAGAGGCGCTGGTTGATCTCGGCCACGCGCCGCACCACCTCGAAGGGGCGCTCGTCGTCGCGCCCATCGTCCAGCGCCAGGATATCGTCGATGGTACGGCGCTCGAAGCGCATCAGGTAGCGCCCTTCGATCAGATCCAGGTGCGAGGTGCCGGGCGCGATGTCCTCGATGCGCGCTTCGTACAGGCCGGGCGGCAGCACATCGATCAGGTCGAGCGCGGAGAACAGCTCCGTGTGCTCGCGGTTGGCCACGCCGGCCGAGACGAAGATGCCGAGATGCCCGACCTTCTCGTGCAGGCAGTAGACGATGACCTGGTCGTTGGCGACGATCTCGTCGACGCTGGCGTAGAGATCGGGAATCCAGTTCAGCGCCTGCTGCGGCGGCGTGATGTTGTCTCCCCAGGAGGCAAAGACCACGATGGGCGAGCGCACATTGCGCAGGTCCACCGCGACGCTGCCGTCCGCGCTGCGCACCTCGCCGGCGGTGAGATGATTGCCGACGAACAGGTTCTGCACGATCCAGTCGATCTCGGCGCGGTTGAGCAGGAAGTGGCCGCCCCACCAGCGCTCGAACTCCAGGAAGCGCTCGCGCTCGGTATCGACCCGCGCGTAGACGTCGTAGAGCTTTTTCCAGTAGGTGTTGGACGGATTGAGCTGCTCGAAATTCTGTACCAGCCACGCCCCGTCGAAACGGCCGTTGCCCAGATCGGCGGTAAAGGACGACAGCCACGAACCGCCCAGCAGGCCACCGCTATAGCGCATCGGGTTGCGCCCGCGCACGCCGGACCAGTAGGCCAGCGGCGACCCCGCCAGCAGGATCGGCCCGACCAGGTCGGGCGCGGCGGCCGCGAGCATCATCAGTGCCCAGCCGCCCTGGCAGTTGCCGATCACGAACGGCTTGCCCTGCGCCCGCGGGTGGCGCTCGGCCACGGTGAGCAGGAACAGGGCCTCCGCGCGCGCCACGCATTCGATGGTCTGGCCGGGGCATGGCACGGGGAAAAAGGTGACAAAGTAGCAGGGATGGCCGCTGCGCAGCGCGATGCCGATCTCGCTGTCGATCTTGAAGCCACCGATGCCGGGACCATGTCCGGCGCGCGGGTCGATCACCACGAAGGGCCGCTTGGTGTCGTCGGTGGCCATGCCCGGCGGCGGCAGGATGCGCAGCAAGGCGTAGTTGGCGGGCTGCTCCAGCGTGCGCCCGTCGATCACCACCTCGTGCTCGAAGACCAGCACCGGCGGCATGCCTTCGCGTTCGTGCTCGAAAGTCTGGTTGCCGCGCTCGCGCAGGATATCGAGCAACAGGATGGCGCGCTGCCAGGCATCGAGCGTGTAGGAAAACGCATCGGACAAGAGCGGCGGCATGTCGCTGGCGGACGGCAACTGGCCGGCGGCAGCGGTGCCGGATTGGGTGGCGGGTACACGTGCGTTCACTCGGCTTCCCCTCTTCGGTGTGGCGTTGGAGGCAGGCAATTCCAGCGCGGCGGCATGGAATTGCTGCCATGCAGCACGACGCAATCTACCAGTCCTCACCCAGCTTGACAACCCGCTGCATGGGCGGATCGGTAGTGCCATGACCCAACACAAGCCGCGACGCAGCTGTCACCGTGCTGCCGGAAACATGGCCTATACTTGGCTTTGTTTTTGCGCGACGCAGCATGTCCGCCGCGCCGCTGCACCGCAACCCGACGCACTGGAAAGCCGATGACCCAGACTCTCGACAAGTACGCCGTCCTGCTGTCCCGCTGCCAAGACCTGCCAGCCATTCCCACCGCGGTGGCGCATCCCTGCGACGCCTCGTCGCTCGGCGGCGCGCTGGAGGCCGCGCGCCTCGGCCTGATCGTGCCGCTGCTGGTCGGGCCCCAGGCCCGCATCCGCCAGGTAGCTGACGCCAACGCGCTGGACCTGGGCGACGCCGTGCTGATCGACGCGCCACACAGCCACGCCGCCGCCGCGCGCGCCGTCGCGGCAATACGCGCCGGCGAGGCGGAGCTGCTGATGAAGGGCAGCCTGCACACCGACGAACTGCTGCAGGAAGTCACCGCCGCGGCAACGGGGCTGCGGACCGGCCGCCGCCTCTCGCATGTCTTTGCGATGGACGTGCCGACCTATCACAAGCCGCTGTTCATCACCGACGCCGCGGTCAATATCTTTCCCACCCTCAACGACAAGGCCGATATCTGCCGCAACGCGATCGACCTGCTGCGCGTGCTGGACATCGAGCGGCCCAAGGTGGCGATCCTGTCGGCGGTGGAAACCGTGACCGACAAGATCCCCTCCACCATCGACGCTGCCGCGCTGTGCATGATGAGCCGGCGCGGCCAGATCGAAGGCGGCATCCTCGATGGCCCGCTGGCCTTCGACAATGCCATCAGCCGCGAAGCCGCCGTTACCAAGGGCATCGTCTCCGAGGTGGCGGGCGACCCCGACATCCTGCTGGTGCCCGATCTCGAAGCCGGCAATATGCTGGCCAAGCAGCTCACCTTCCTGGCCGGCGCCGAGGCGGCCGGCATCGTGCTGGGCGCGCGCGTGCCGATCATCCTCACCAGCCGCGCCGACACCGTGCGCGCGCGCATCGCCAGTTGCGCGATTGCCGTGCTGCTGGCGCATGCGCGCCGCACCGTCGGGACGCCCACGGCGATCTGAGCGTCCAACCATTCCTTTGCACAGGAGATGCCCGCGTGAGTGTCACCCACCCCACCATCCTGGTCGTCAACGCCGGCTCGTCGAGCGTCAAGGTCTCCGTCTATGCGGTGCCCGATGCCGCGCACGCCAACACCGACATCAACCCGGTGCTCAGCGCGCACGGGCAGATCGAAGGCATCGGCGTCTCGCCCCGCCTGACCGCGAAGATGGCGGACGGCCGCGTGGTAGCCGACGAACGCTTCCCGGTGGACCAGGTCGCCGATCACGACGCGGCCTTCCGCCTGATCCGGCTGGTGCTCAGCATCGGCCTGCGCGACGCGCCGCCAGTGGCGATCGGCCATCGCGTGGTCCACGGCGGCGCGGATTTTTCCGCGGCGGTGAAGATCGATGACGAAGTGATCGGCAAGCTCGAAGCGCTGGTGCCGCTGGCGCCGCTGCATCAACCGCACAACCTGACGGCGATCCGCGCGGTGCGCGCCGCCGCGCCGTCGCTGCTGCAGGTGGCCTGCTTCGACACCGCCTTCCACGCCGGGCACGATACGCTGGCGCAACTGCTGGCGCTGCCCTACGAATACTTCGAGCGCGGCATCCGCCGCTACGGATTCCATGGCCTGTCCTACGAATACATCGCGCGCCGCCTGCAGCAGGTAGCGCCCGACCTGGCCGCCGGCCGCGTGATCGTGGCGCACCTGGGCAACGGCGCCAGCCTGTGCGCCATGCGCGAGGGGCGCAGCGTGGAATCCACCATGGGCCTGACCGCGCTCGACGGCCTGCCGATGGGCACGCGCTGCGGCGCCATCGATGCCGGCGCCATCCTGTGGCTGTCGCAGCAAGGCATGAGCACCAAGGACATCGAGACCATGCTGTACCAGGAATCGGGGCTCAAGGGCTTGTCGGGCATCAGCAGCGATATGCGCGCACTGCTGGACAGCGACACGCCGCGCGCGCGCCTGGCCATCGATTTCTATGCGTACCGTGCGGCGCAGGAGATCGGCAAGCTCGCCACCACGCTGGGCGGCCTCGACGCGCTGGTGTTCACCGCCGGTATCGGCGCGAACTCACCGCCGGTGCGCGAGAAGATCTGCGCGCGGCTGGCGGACCTGTTCGGCATCGACCTGGACGCCGGCGCGAACGGCGAGAACCGGCAACGCATCAGCCGCGATAACAGCCGTGTGCCGGTGCTGGTGCTGCCCACCGACGAGGAGGGCATGATCGCGCTGAATACCGCGCGGATCATGAAGGAGCAAGGCGTGGGGACGTAGCGCCTCCGCGCCGGGAACGCGCTACGCCCGCACCAGGTACGCCCGGCGCAACCGCTCCGCATCCACTTTGAGCACCTCGCCCAGGTACGCGTCGATGCCGCCGTATTCCTGCTCGATGGCCTGCATGGAAGCTTCCAGGTAAGACGCCTTCACCTCCAGCAACGGCCACATCACCGCGGGATCGACGCCGAACTGCGCCGCGCCGGCGCTCATCTTCTGGTTGAAGCCCTGGTTCCGGTGATTCGACTCCAGGTAGTTGGCCATGATGGTATCGCGCTCCACGCCCAGGCCCGCCAGCAACAACAGCGAGGCAAAGCCGGTGCGGTCCTTGCCCGCGGTGCAGTGGTACAGCAGGTTGCCGCCCTGCTCCGCGAGCTTCAGGAAGCCGCCGAAGGCAGCCTGGTACTTGCGCGGGAAATCGCCGTAGACCTCCAGCATGAAGGCCTCCGTCTGCGCCGCGCTGCCTTCGCGCAGGCGCGGCATCAGTTCGGCCATCGACATGCTGCCCTCCAGCACCGGCGTGGCTACCCAGCGGAAGGCCTGGCCGAAGGGGCTCTCCGCGGCCGACTTTTCTCCGGGCGAACGGAAATCGATCACCGCGTCCAGTTGCAAGGCGCGCAGCCGCTCCATGTCGGCGGCGCTGGCCAGGCCCGGGTTGCCGCTGCGAAACAGCTTGCCGGCGCGCACGCGATGGCCGTCCCGCGTGGGAAGGCCGCCGAGATCGCGGATATTGACAACGTTTTCCAGCACCAGCGGTGCGGTGCCGGGCACGCCGGTACCTAGTGATGGCGCGTCCGCCATGATGGCGTGGCGGCGCCACGCGAACAATCCCTGCATTGTTTCCCTGCCCTGTGGTTGGGTTGCGCGCGTCTCATCGCGCGCGATAGGCCGGCACATGCCAGCGCGTATGGCAGCCAGCAATATAACGGCGATCGAGCATTGCCACCAGTTTCCACACGCTCATCGGGTCCACATCGTCCAGGTCCAGGTCGACCCAGGCCCAGGGATGTGAGCCATCGCCCTCACAGATCAGCTCGACGTCCTTGACGCTCACGTAAGCGGCCAGCGCTTCACGCAGCCTGGCTGCGTCGACTCCGGCATGTAGCCCTCTCACCAAAACCTTCATCATGTGCTCCATTTTTTTCAGATCACCGCGCAGGCGGGCGTTAACGCCCGCGGGACACCGCCCGCCAGCCCTTGTACTGCAACGATCTGAAAGTAGGACCCCACCGCACACGGTAATTTCCCGGCGCGAGCCCTCTCCTTGATCCTGATCATGCGAGCCGTGATCCGGCCTCGACATACGCTGTTGGCCGGCACGATAATTTCCCCATGTCGAACGCTGCAACCCGGCCAAAAGCCGGCCTGCGCATCCGCCAGTCTTCACGGAAGACCGAACGAACGACGCCGCCATCAAGCCAGTCACCGGCTAGCATTCTTGCCCGCGCGTGACGTCCGCCATCCCGTGTTGAGCCAACGATCAACAAGACAACCCAAGGGAAAGCGATGACAGACTCTCGCACTCCGACCCAGACCGTCCCCTCCGCCCCCGGCGTGCCCGCCACGCCGCAAGCCACGCCGAAGAAGCAGACACCATGGGGGCTCTACGCCGCCGCCGTGGTGCTGATCGGCATCCTTGCCCTGCCGCTGCCCGCGGACCTGCCGGTGGCGGGCCATCGCATGCTGGCTATCCTCGCCTTCGCCATCGTGGTGTGGATCACCGAAGCGGTCTCCTACGAAGCCAGCGCCATCATGATCACGTCGCTGATGGCCGCGCTGATCGGCTTCGCGCCCACGGTGACGGACCCGTCCACGCAATACGGCACATCGCGCGCCCTCGGCATGGCGCTGGCCGGCTTCTCCAATACCGCGCTGGCGCTGGTTGCCGCCGCGCTGTTCATCTCGGCGGCCATGACCGTGACCGGGCTTGACCGGCGCATCGCGCTGGTGACGCTGTCGGCCATCGGCACCAGCACCCGGCGCATCCTGATCGGCAGCATCGCGGTGACCATCCTGCTGTCGCTGGTGGTGCCGAGCGCCACCGCGCGCAGCGCCTGCGTGGTGCCGATCATGATGGGCATCATCGCGGCCTTCGGGGTCGACAAGAAATCGAACATCGCCGCCGGCATCATGATCACGGTGGCCATGGCCACCAGCATCTGGAACGTCGGCATCCAGACCGCCGCCGCGCAGAACCTGCTGACGGTCGGCTTCATGGACAAGCTGCTGGGCGAGCGCATCACCTGGCTGCAATGGCTGATCGCCGGCGCGCCGTGGGCCGTCGCGATGTCGGTGGTGCTGTATTTCCTGGTGCGCTTCCTGCTGCCTGCCGAGACCGAAGCCATCCCCGGCGGCAAGGAAGCCGTGCAAAAGGAACTAGCCGGGCTGGGCCCGATGACCGGCCCGCAGAAGCGGCTCGCCGCGGTGTCCATCGGGCTGCTCCTGTTCTGGGCCACGGAAGGCAAGCTGCATCAGTTCGACACCGCCACCGTCACCTTCGTCGGCCTGGTGATCCTGATGATGCCGCGCATCGGCGTGATGGACTGGAAGACCATGCAGCAGCGCACGCCGTGGGGCACGCTGATCGTGTTCGGCGTGGGCATCAGCCTGGGCACCGCGCTGCTCACCACGCAGGCCGGACAATGGCTGGGCAAGTTCGTGGTGACGCACTCCGGGCTCGCCACGCAGGGGCCGATCCTGGTGTTCGCGATCCTTGCGGCCTTCCTGATCCTGATCCACCTGGGCTTTGCCAGCGCCACCGCGCTCACCGCCGCGCTGCTGCCGATCCTGATCTCGGTGCTGCAGACGCTGCCAGGCGATATCAACAAGATCGGGCTGACAATGCTGCTCGGCTTCACTGTGAGCTTCGGCTTTATCCTCCCGATCAACGCGCCGCAGAACATGGTGTGCCTGGGCACGGACACCTTCAACGGCAAGCAGTTCGCCAGGGTCGGCATTCCCGTCACGCTGATCGGCTACGCCATGATGCTGCTGTTCGCCGCCACCTACTGGCGCTGGCTGGGCTGGATCTGAAGGGACGGGACGCATGACGAAAATCACACTGCAATCCGCCCTCCAGCTCGCCCGCGACCTGCTGGCAGCGCAGGGCGTGCCGGCCGATATCGCCGACGACGTGGCCGAACACCTGGTCGAAGCCGACCGCTGCGGCTATACCAGCCACGGCCTGTCGATCCTGCCCAACTACCGGCGCTCGCTCGCAGGCGGCAACGTCAACCCCGCCGGCCGCGCCGAATGCGTGCTCGACCGTGGCAGCCTGCTGGTGTTCGACGGCAACGGCGGCTTCGGCCAGCACGTGGGCAAGACCGTCATCGAGACCGCGATCGAACGGGTGCGCCAGCACGGCCACTGCATCGTCACGCTGCGCCGCTCGCACCATCTCGGCCGCATGGGCCACTTCGGCGAGATGGTGGCGAAGGAACGCTTCGTGCTGCTGAGCTTCACCAACGTGATCAACCGCGCGCCGGCAGTGGCGCCCTATGGCGGCCGCGCGGCGCGGCTGACCACCAACCCGCTGTGCTTCGCCGGGCCCATGCCCAACGGCCGCCCGCCGCTGGTGGTAGATATCGCCACCAGCGCGATCGCCATCAACAAGGCGCGCGTGCTGGCGGAGAAGGGCGAGCCCGCGCCGGAAAACAGCATCATCGATGCCGACGGCAACCCCACCACCGATGCCTCCACCATGTTCGGCGAGCATCCGGGCGCGCTGCTGCCCTTCGGCGGACACAAGGGCTATGCGCTGGGCGTGGTGGCCGAGCTGCTCGCTGGCGTACTCTCCGGCGGCGGCACCATCCAGCCGGAAAACCCGCGCGGCGGCGTGGCCACCAACAATATGTTCGCGGTGCTGATGAATCCGGAACTGGACCTGGGGCTGAGCTGGCAGAGCGCCGAGGTGGAGGCGTTCGTCAATTACCTGCACGACACGCCGCCCGCTCCCGGCTTCGGCGGCGTGCAATATCCCGGCGAGTTCGAAGCCGCCAACCGGGCGCTCACCACCACGCACCTGGAGGTCAACCCGGCGATCTGGCGCAACCTGGAGACGCTGGCGAAGGAACTGGGCGTGACGCTGCCGGCGGGCTGATTCCGGCACCGGGCTGGTGCCGGGCCGGTGCTGGCACAATACTGCCCATGGAACGCCTCTGGTCGAATTTTCTCAAGCTGGTGCTGCTGCTGACACTGGGCACAGCCCTGCTCGGCACGCTCGCCGTGCTCGTCGCTCAGCGCCAGCTGCCCACGCTGGACGCGCTCACCGCTTTCCGCCAGTCGCCGGGCTACGTGCCCATCGGCGAGATACCGCCCAAGCTCACGCAGGCGGTGGTGGCCATCGAGGACGAGCGTTTCTACCTGCATGACGGCATCGACTATGTCGGCGTGATACGCGCCGGCGTGGCCAACTTGTCGGATGAACTTTCGCAGGGCGCTTCCACAATCACCATGCAGGTGGCGCGCAATTTCTTTCTCTCGCGGGAGAAGACCTACACGCGCAAGCTGTACGAGGTGCTGCTGGCCTATCGCATCGAGCATGCCTTGAGCAAGGACGAGATCCTCGAGGTCTATATGAACAAGGTGTACCTTGGGCAGGGAGCTTATGGTTTTGCCGAGGCGGCCGAGACTTACTTTGGCAAGCCGGTGGCGGAGCTGACGCTGGCCGAATGTGCGATGCTGGCCGGGTTGCCCAAGGCGCCTTCGGCGAATAATCCGGTGGTGAATCCCCGGCGGGCGCGGCAGCGGCAGGCTTATATCTTGTTGCGGATGATGGAGTTGGGGAGGATTGGGAGAGGGGAATATGATGCGGCGTTGTTGGAGCCGTTGAGGTTGAAGTAGGTGGTGGATTGGTGTTTGGGGTTGGTTCGTGGCTGGTCGAACCGGTACCGGCGGAAGCGCGCCTGCGCGCTGGGCGTGCGACGAAACTCTCGGTCTCCGGGAGGCCTATTGCTCTGCTCGCTTGGGGGTGGTCGCTGTTTTTTTTGAGCGGTGGTGGCATGTTGCACCCAAGTGCGTACGACATCCCCCTGCGGGGGACGCCGGTCACTCTTCTTTGCCTCGGCAAAGAAGACTAACGAG
>NZ_JBFTOX010000090.1:0-25867 GCF_056398185.1 Cupriavidus sp. 05L310 | reverse complement strand
AGGTCCCAGAAATTCAGCGGCACATTGGCCGACAGGTCGGCGTAGTAGCTGTACTTGCTGTCGGCGAATCCGAACAGGTTGGTCAGCGCCTGCGAATACTTGAAGAACACAGGACCGTAGCCGGCGCCGACATACACTTCCGTGGTGTAAGGGCGCGTAAAGCCGCTCGGGTAGTCGCCCGGGTAGTAGTACTGCAGCACGCCGACGTCGTAGTTCCACTCCAGGCCGCCCAGCGTCACCGTGTTCTTGAAGCCGCCGTACAAGTCAATTTCAATCGGCGCCGAGACTTCCGGATTGCTGTCGCCCAGCCAGCTGATGCTCGAGTTCCAGTTGCCCAGGTAGAAGCCGCTCGAATGCGTGTAGTCGAACCCGCCCTGGATGGCCGGACGGCGGTTGGTCTGCATCAGGCCGCGGTAGCGATACTCGCTGGCCAGCGTCACGTTGGCGGTGAAAGCGTGCGGCGAGACTTCGGCAGCCGCCGCACCCGGCGCGCTCTGGGCAAATGCGGGGGCAGCCAGCAAGAGCGCGGCGCCGGAAAGGGAAACAGCAAGGGAAACGGCGCAGGCACGTGAAGCGCCAAGGCGAAAGGCAGTCATGGATAACTTGTCTGAAAGGTAAGACATCAATCGGTGGAAATCAGCGAACGCTCGCGCCGGCGATGGCCGCGCGACGACCGGAACAGTACGGGGTCGCGTCTCAAATCGGTGTCAAGAAAGCAGCAGTGCGCCAAGGGATGACGTAAAAATCCACGCGAGGCCGCCGGCGCGCGCGGACAACACGCAGCCAGGGACAGCAATGGCCGCGGCGCGGGCCCTGGGGACGCCGGTCATGCACCGCTCCGATAGCCGCCATGCGTTGGCCGTGCTGTTGCGCAAAAGCCGACCGGCCAGTCACCACGAAGCGTCAGATTCCTGTAAGCTGCGAAAAAATTGTGCGCTGCGTTCGGCCCTGGCCGTCCGCATGACAGGACACAAGGGCCGAGGACGTCAGCCCGCTAAAGCAGATCAGCGGCATTGTCAGAATGAAATGAATCGGTTCTGGTCAGGCGCGTTGCCTTGCCGTACACGTCGTACGACAAGTCTCGCCGCATCGCCAGAATCATTTTGACAGCGCCTCAAAGACGCCAGCAAAAGGAGAAATTGACGATGCACATCGGCATCCCGCAGGAGACGCGGGCAGGTGAGACTCGTGTCGCCGCCACCCCGGAGACGGTCAAGAAATACGTGACCCAGGGCCATCAGGTCATTGTCCAGTCGGGAGCCGGCGTGCGTGCCAGCCAGCCGGACTCGGCCTATGAGGCGGTCGGCGCCACCATTGGCACCGCGGCCCAGGCACTCGGCGCGCAACTGGTGCTCAAGGTCCGCGCCCCCGACGATGCCGAGCTCGCGCTGATGAAGCCCGGCGCCGCGCTGATCGGCATGCTCAATCCCTTCGACGCAGAGAACAATGCACGCATGGCGCGCGCCTCGCTGACGGCCTTCGCGCTGGAAGCCGCGCCGCGCACGACGCGCGCGCAGAGCATGGACGTGCTCTCCTCCCAGGCCAATATTGCCGGCTACAAGGCCGTGCTGGTCGCCGCCCACCACTACCAGCGCTTCATGCCGATGCTGATGACCGCCGCCGGCACCGTCAAGGCGGCGCGCGTGCTGATCCTCGGCGCCGGCGTGGCCGGCCTGCAGGCCATCGCCACCGCGAAGCGGCTGGGCGCGGTCATCGAAGCCTCCGACGTGCGTCCCGCCGTCAAGGAGCAGATCGAATCGCTGGGCGCCAAATTCCTCGATGTGCCCTTCGTCACCGACGAAGAGCGCGAGATCGCGCAGGGCGTGGGCGGCTATGCCCGCCCCATGCCGCCCGACTGGATGCGGCGCCAGGCCGAACTGGTGCACGAGCGCGCCAAGGCCGCCGACATCGTCATCACTACCGCGCTGATCCCGGGCCGCCAGGCGCCGGTGCTGCTCAAGGAAGAGACGGTGCAGGCGATGAAGCCGGGCTCGGTGGTGGTCGACCTCGCCGCGGCGCAGGGCGGCAACTGCCCGCTGACGGTGGCCGACGAGGTGGTGGAGCGCCACGGCGTCACGCTGATCGGCCACACCAACCTGGCCAGCATGGTGGCGGCCGACGCATCGGCGCTCTATGCACGCAACGTGCTCGACTTCCTCAAGCTTGTCATCGACAAGGAAGGCCAGTTCACGCTGAACCTGGAGGACGATATCGTCGCCGCCTGCCTGATGTGCAAGGATGGCCAGGTGGTCCGCGGCGCATCCTGAAGCGACAGCGGGCCCGCCGCGGCCCGGTCGCTTTAGAATGGTGCCAGGCGGTTCCGGCCAGGTGCACGGTAGCGCGCCTGCTGCTATCGGCCGGTACGGCCGGCACCCAGCCCCGGAACCATTCCAAGTGGCCCGTCAGGACTCAATTCCAAGGGCTTTCCTGCAAGCTCATCCAGCATCAACCAAGGACGTATCACCCATGCAACGCATCATGCTCCGCGCCAAGCTCCATCGTGTCACCGTGACACAGGCGGACCTCCACTACGAGGGATCATGCGGCATCGACGAGAATCTGCTCGAAGCGGCCGACATGAAGGAGTTCGAGAAAATCGAGCTGTACAACGTCAACAATGGCGAGCGTTTCTCCACCTACATCATCAAGGGCGTCCGCGGCAGCGGCGAGATCTCGCTCAACGGTGCGGCCGCGCGGCGCGCGCACCTGGGCGACCATCTCATCATCTGCACCTACGCGCCGATGAGCGACGAAGAGATCGCCACCTACAAGCCGAAGATCATCCTGGTGGACGACAACAACGCCATCAAGGAAATCAAGAAGGTGTAAGCGGATGAGGACATCGCGCCGGGAGCCAACGCCGGTGCGATGCCCGCATCCGGCATGCCATTTACTGATTCAGCCGTACCGTCGCCCCTGGGCTGAAGGTACCCGGGCGAAAGACGACAACGCGGCACCAGGCGGGGCATCGATGCAATAGGCGCTCACAGGCGCCTGGCCAGGCAAAAGAACACGGGATAACCGCGCAGCAAGGCATTCAAGCAACGGAGGAGAAGTCGATGGAAATGGTGAACCACACGGTGATCAACCTGATCATCTTCGTGCTGGCGATCTACGTGGGGTACCACGTGGTCTGGACGGTCACGCCCGCCCTGCACACCCCGCTGATGGCCGTGACCAATGCAATCTCGGCCATCATCATCGTCGGCGCCATGCTGGCGGCCGGCCTGACCGAGGGCCCGGTGGGCCGCACCATGGGCACGCTGGCGGTGGCGCTCGCCGCGGTCAATGTGTTCGGCGGCTTCCTGGTGACGCAGCGCATGCTGGAGATGTTCAAGAAGAAAGAACCCAAGGCCAAGGCCGGCAAGGGCCATGAGGAGGGCGCCAAGTGAGCATGAACCTCGTCACCCTGCTCTACCTGCTGGCCTCGGTGTGTTTCATCCAGGCGCTCAAGGGCCTCTCGCATCCCAGTTCCGCGCGGCGCGGCAATGCCTTCGGCATGATCGGCATGGCCATCGCCGCAGTGACCACGCTGGTGCTGATCGCCAAGCTCAAGAGCGAGTTCCTGGCCATCGGCGCGGGCCAGTCGTCGGTCGCCGAAGGCATGGCGCTGATCTTCGGTGCGCTGGTGGTTGGCGGCGGCATCGGCGCCTACGTGGCAAGAAAGGTCGAGATGACCAAGATGCCTGAACTGGTGGCCGCCATGCACTCGCTGATCGGTATGGCCGCGGTCTGCATCGCGGTGGCCGTGGTGGCCGAGCCGTCGGCATTCAGCATCACGCCGCCGGGCTCGCACGATATCCCGTTTGGCAACCGCATCGAGCTGTTCATCGGCTGCTTTGTCGGCGCCATCACCTTCTCCGGGTCGGTGATCGCCTTCGGCAAGTTGTCGGGCAAGTACAAGTTCCGCCTGTTCCAGGGTGCGCCGGTGTCCTTCGCCGGGCAGCATCTGCTGAACCTGCTGCTGGCGGTGGCCATGATCGGCTTCGGCATCATCTTCTGCCTGTCGCAAGACTGGCTGCCCTTCCTGCTGATGCTGGCGATCGCCTTCGTGCTGGGCGTGCTGATCATCATCCCGATCGGCGGCGCCGACATGCCGGTGGTGGTGTCGATGCTGAACTCGTACTCGGGCTGGGCGGCCGCCGGTATCGGCTTCTCGCTCAACAACCCGATGCTGATCATTGCCGGCTCGCTGGTGGGCTCCTCCGGTGCCATCCTCTCGTACATCATGTGCAAGGCGATGAATCGCTCGTTCTTCAACGTGCTGCTCGGCGGCTTTGGCGGGGCGCCCGCGGCGGCCGCTGCCGGCGGCCAGGCGCAGCGCAACGTGAAGTCCGGGTCGGCCGACGACGCGGCCTTCCTGATGGGCAATGCCGAGACCGTGATCATCGTGCCGGGCTACGGCCTGGCGGTGGCGCGCGCGCAGCATGCGCTCAAGGAACTCACCGAGAAGCTGGTCGAGAAGGGTGTGACGGTAAAGTACGCCATCCATCCCGTGGCCGGCCGCATGCCGGGCCATATGAACGTGCTGCTGGCCGAGGCCGAAGTCCCTTACGACCAGGTCTTCGAAATGGAAGACATCAACAGCGAGTTCGGCCAGGCCGATGTGGTACTGGTGCTGGGCGCCAACGACGTGGTGAACCCGGCCGCCAAGACCGATCCCGCCTCGCCGATCGCCGGCATGCCCATCCTGGAAGCCTACAAGGCCAAGACCATCATCGTGAACAAGCGTTCGATGGCCGCGGGCTACGCGGGCCTGGACAATGAACTGTTCTACATGGACAAGACCATGATGGTGTTCGGTGACGCCAAGAAGGTCGTCGAGGACATGGGCAAGGCCATCGAGTAAGCCAGCCGCAAAGGACGGAGACGGGCCCGCGCCTGTCTCCGCCGTCACCCCGGCGCGACACAGTCGCGCTTTTTTTCTGCCCCACCGCATGCCGGTTGCATGGAAGCGCGGGCACGCTATACTGATTTCCGGTCGCCGGCCATGGCACGCACGCCGGTCATCCGAACAGGGCCAGGTGTAGTCCAGCGCGGTGGGCCGCCCCGAACCGATCCGTCCCCGGCCTTGCCGAACCGGATCCCCAGCCGCGCCAAACCATCCGCCCGCCGTGTCCGCCGACACCGGAGCCGAAAGCAACATGACATTCAACCCCCAGGACAGGAATCTGTCGGTCTTCCATCACCCGATCCTCACGGTGCTTGTCGACGACAGCAAATCGTTTATCGACAGCCTGGCGTTCCAGATGGATCCGTCGCGGCCGGTGGTCACCTTCACCGATCCGCGCGAGGCGCTGCAATGGATCCGCGATACCTACACCACACGCTTCACCGGCTTCCTGCCGGTACGGGTGACGCATGACGACCTGACCTTCCTGACCGAGCGGCGCACCGTGCAGCTCGACATCGACCGCATCTACCGGCAGATCCACGACCTCAATCGCTTTGTGCAGCCGGGCGTGATCGTGGTGGATTACTCGATGCCGCAGATGAACGGACTGGAGTTCTGCCAGGCCCTGCAGGACCTGCCGTGCAAGACCATCCTGCTGACCGGTACCGCCGACGAGGGTATCGCCGTGCAGGGTTTCAACCACGGCCTGATCGACCGCTACGTCAAGAAACACGACAGCAATATGGTGGAGCGGCTGGACCAGGAGATCGACGCGCTCCAGCAGCAGTATTTCGCCACCCTCTCGCGCACGCTGCGCGACCTGCTGACGCGCCACTCGTTTTCCTTCCTGTCGGATCCGGCGATCTGCGAGCGCGTGCGGCAGATCACCGCGCGCTACGGCTTTGTCGAGTACTACCTCTACCCCAACCCGGCCGGCATCCTGATGCTGACGGCACAGGGCCAGGCCACGCTGATGGTGATCGAGACGCGCGCCGGACTGATCAACCAGGTGGAATCCGCGGAAGCCTACGATGCACCGGCGGCCCTGATCGAAGGGCTGCGTGAGGGCCGCATCGTGCCCTTCTTCTGGCCCGGCAACGGTATGTACACCCCGGCCTGCATCGACTGGGAGCAATACTGCCTGCCGGCCGAGCACTGCGAAGGGCGCGAGGACTATTTCTACGCGCTGTTCGACCTGCCGCGCCATTTGCTGCAGGAACCGGTGGTCAGCTTCCAGGGCTTCCTGGAGGACTTCGCCCGCCACCCCGAACGCGTGACCGGACGCGCGCCACGCTAGTGAGCAAAGCGCCGCGAGACCGGAGAGGCTCGCCCTCCGGTCCCGCGCTCGTCAGGCCGAAGGCTGGGCCGGCGCGTTGCGGTTGCCGCCTCGCACCATGTCGAAACGGAACAGCCGGCATTCGATATTGCCGTTGTAGAGCGGCGTACGGCGCGATTCCTTGAGCCGCAGCCGGCGCGGCAGCGACAGGTCGCCCGTAAACACCCATGCCTGCCAGCCCGCGAAATGCTGCTTGAGCGTGGTGGCGAAGGCGCTGGCGAACTGGTTGGCGGCCTCGTCGTCGATCTCGTCAACAGGCGCTTCGTCCAGCGGCCGGCGGCGTTCTCCCCGTACCGCGATCCGCTCGCCATAGGGCGGGTTCATCAGCAGCAGGCCGGAGGCAACGAACGGCGGTTGCGCGAAACGCGCATCCACCTGCTTCAGGCGTACCTCGCCCGGCAAGCCGGCGCGTTCCCAGTTGGCCTGCGACATGGACAACATGTCGGTGGAAATATCGCTGCCCGCGATCTCCAGGGGCTCGGACGCCACGCGTTTGCGCGCCGCCTCCTCGTCGTCCCGCGCAGCCGCTTTCAATGCATTCCAGGTCTTGATGTCGGCCCCCTTGAGGCGCTCGAAGCCAAAACCGCGGGCGGCGCCGGGCGCCAGGCCCAGTGCCACCTGCGCGGCCTCCACCAGGAAGGTGCCGCTGCCGCACATCGGATCATAGAACGGGCGTTCGGTCTGGCCGGGCACCCAGCCGGCCAGGCGCAGGATGCCGGCGGCCAGGTTTTCCTTCAGCGGCGCCTCGCCTTTCTCCAGGCGCCAGCCCCGCTTGAACAGCGGATCGCCCGAAGTGTCGAGATACAGCGTGCAGTCATGCTCCGTCAGGTGGGCATAGAGCCGCACGTCGGGATTCACGGTGTCCACGCTGGGACGCTCGCCCAGGCGCTCGCGCATGGTATCGCAAACACCATCCTTGATCCGCAGCGCGATGAAGTTCAGGCTCTGCAGTGGCGAGCGATGCGAGGTAACGTCCACCCGCAGCGTCTCGTCCGGCGAAAACCACTGATCCCAGCGCTGGGCGCGCACCAGGTCGTAGATATCGTCCTCACGCCGGTAGCCCCGGTTGGCCACCCGCATCAGCACCCGGCTGGCAATGCGCGAGTGCAGGTTGACGACGTAGGCCGCAGGCATCTCGCCGGAGAAAGTGACGCCACCCGGCATTTCGCGATGGACCTGGATGGGTGCGAGCTTGGCCAGTCCGGGCCGCGCCGCGATCTCGTGCAACTCTTCGGCGAGTGCGCTCTCAAGGCCGCGCGGGCAGGAGGCAAAAAAGGCTTGGGACATGGCTTGGGAATTCCTGCAAACAAAAACGTCCGCCGTGGCGGACGGGGTCGGATAGCGCGCAGTGTACCGCGCCCGGGACTTCAGGTCGCCGCGAGCGCGCGATCGAGGAAGTCGAGACGGTCCTGGCCCCAGTAGGGCTGGCCCTCATAAACGTACCACGGCGCGCCGAACGCGCCAGCGGAAATCGCATCCTGCGTGTGCTGTGTATATGCGGCCTGCACTGCCTGGGCATCGCTCGCCTTGAGCAGCGCCGCGCCATCCAGCCCGATGCCGTCGGCCAGCTGAGCCAGCGTGGCGGCATCGGCGATATTGCGTTGCTCGGCCCACAGCGCGCGGCCGATGACGCCAACCAGTTCCATCGCGCGGGTGGTGCCGTGCGCCAGTTGCACGGCGATCAGCAGCTTGCTGGCGGCATCGCCGGAGACCGGGAAAAAGGCCGGCTGCGGGTTGAGCGGCACGCCCAGGAATTCGCTCCAGCGGGCCAGTTCGATCAGGCGGTAGGCCTGGCGCTGCGGCGGCCGCTGCGCCAGCGGCAAGCCGCCCGAGACGGAGAACACGCGGCCCAGGTCGCAGGGCTTGAGATTGACCTGCGCGCCATGCCTGGCCGCGATTGCGGCAAAGCGCTCGTGGCCAAGGTAGACGAAAGGCGATTGCGGGGTGAGGTAGTAGTCGACCTGCTTGCTCATCATGTCCTCTGGACGGGGTGTGGGGCGAGACAACGGCGCCTGGAACGAGGGGGAATACGAAGTGGATACGATACGGGAAAAACGCCGGAACCTGCCGGACGGCGCCCGTCAGAACGGCTTGACCACCACCAGGATCACCACCGCCAGCAAGACCAGCACCGGCAACTCATTGAACCAGCGATAGAAGGTATGCGAACGCGTATTGCGGCCGCCTTCGAACTTCTTCAGCAACACGCCGCAGCCATGGTGATAGCCGATCAGCACCAGCACCAGCGCCAGCTTGGCATGCATCCAGCCCTGGCCCGGACCGCGCCCGATGCCGTAGCCGACATATAGCCACAGCCCGAACACCAGCGCGGGCACCGCCAGCATGGTCATGAAACGGTAGAGCTTGCGTGCCATCAGCAGGAGGCGCTGCACGCCGGCAGGCTCGCGCTCCATGGCGAGATTGACGAAGATGCGGGGCAGGTAGAACAAGCCGGCGAACCAGGAAACGACGAAGACGATGTGCAGCGCTTTGACCCAGAGCATCAGGCGTTCTTTTGTGGTTGGGTTCCCGCGGGAACGGTGGGGATGCGAAACGGAAGCCGCCGGCGATCGCCGGCGGCGGGCCAGGACCAGCCGCATGGCCAGCCCTGCCCTTGCCCGCTCAGGTACGGATCTCGCCGTGCCCGAACACCACGTATTTCAGCGAGGTCAGGCCTTCCAGCCCAACCGGGCCGCGCGCGTGCAGCTTGTCGTTGGAGATGCCGATCTCGGCGCCCAGGCCGTATTCGAAGCCATCGGCAAAGCGGGTCGATGCATTGATCATCACGCTGGCCGAGTCGACCTCGCGCAGGAACCGCATGCCGGCGCTGTAGTTCTCGGTGACGATGGAATCGGTGTGCGCCGAGCCGTAGGTATTGATGTGCGCAATCGCCTCATCGAGCCCCGCCACGGTGCGGATCGCCAGCACGGGGGCCAGGTATTCCAGGCGCCAGTCTTCCTCGGTGGCATCGGCCAGGCCGGTGAAGCCGGCGGTTTCCAGCGTGGCGCGGGTGGCGGCGCAGACGCGCAGCTCCACGCCTTTTTCCTGGTAGATGCGGCACAGCGGCGGCAGCACCGCGGCCGCGATGTCGCGCGCGACCAGCAGCGTCTCCATGGTATTGCACGGTGCGTAGCGCTGGGTCTTGGCGTTGTCGCAGATGCGCACCGCCTTTTCCAGGTCGGCGGCGGTATCAATGAAGACGTGGCAGATACCGTCCAGATGCTTGATCATCGGCACCCGGGCTTCTTCCATCAGCCGTGCGATCAGGCTCTTGCCGCCACGCGGCACGATCACGTCGACGTATTCGGTCATGGTGATGAGCCGGCCCACGGCGGCGCGGTCGGTGGTCGAGATCACCTGCACCGCTTCGGGCGGCAGGCCGGCGGCGGCCAGGCCCTCGGCCACCAGGGCGGCCAGCGCGGTGTTGGAGTCGATGGCTTCGGAACCGCCGCGCAGGATAGTGGCGTTGCCCGACTTCAGGCAGAGCGCGGCGGCATCGATGGTCACGTTGGGCCGCGACTCGTAGATGATGCCGATCACGCCCAGCGGCACGCGCATCTGTCCCACCTGGATGCCGGTGGGGCGGAATTTCATATTGCTGATCTCGCCGATCGGGTCCGCCAGCGCGGCGATCTGCTCGAGGCCGGCGGCCATGGTGTCGATGGCCTTGTCAGACAGCGTCAGGCGGTCGATGAAGGCAGCGTCCTGGCCGTTGGCGCGGGCACGCTCGACATCGCCGGCATTCACCGTCTTCAGGTGGGCGGCGTCGCGACGGATGGCCGCGGCGATGGTCAGCAGCGCGCGATTCTTGTCGGCGGTGGAGGCGCGCGCCATGGCGCGCGAGGCGGCGCGGGCCTGCTGGCCAACGCGGTCCATGTACTGCGTGAGATCGAGCTCGTTCATATTCCTGGCCAGGCGATCCGGCCCTCAATGCTTGGTTTCTTGTCGGCAACGGCTGGCAAAATCCTGCAATGCAGGCAGATGCGAACCGTCGCGCGCTGCTGCGCCGCCGCTTACCTGGCGATGGTGAGTGCCAGTTGCAGCAGGCCATCCCAGGGTTCGGCCGGCATGCCTTCGGCGCGCAGGCCCTTGACCTGCCGGTCCAGTTTGGCGGCCATCCCCAGTGCGGATTCGAGTTGCGCCAGCGAGAGGCGCTGCGCGGCCTGCGGTACCAGCTTCTCGCGCACGCCCCAGACACGCAGTTCGCGCATCAGGACGCCGCTCGGCTTGCCTGCCGCCAACCCTTGCCGGACCTTGGATAATACGCGAATTTCCTCGGTCAGCGCCCACAGCACCAGCACCGTGGCCTCGCCCTCGCCGCGCAGCCCTTCCAGCATGCGCACCAGCCGCGGCACGTCGCCGCCGAGCATGGCTTCGGAGAGCTTGAAGACGTCGTAGCGGGCCACATTGAGCACCGCATCGTGCACCTGCTCGAAGGTCAGCGAGCCGGCGGGATAGAGCAAGCCAAGCTTCTGGATTTCCTGGTGGGCGGCCAGCAGGTTGCCTTCGACCTTGTCGGCGATGAACTGCAGCGCCCTGCGCCCCGGCTCGCCGGGCTCAACGCGCTGCTGCTGCAGCGCGAGCCGCTCGCCGACCCAGGCCGGCAGCCGGCTGCGGTCGATGGAGTCGACCTTGATTGACACCCCGGCGGCGTCCAGCGCCTGGAACCAGGCCGATTTCGCCGTAGCGAAATCCAGCCGCGGCAGCGTGATCAGCATGACCACGTCCGGCGAGGGATGAGCGGCCACGGCGCGCAGCGCCTCGCCACCGTCCTTGCCGGGCTTGCCGGAGGGAATCCGCAATTCGACGATCTTGCGGTCGCCGAACAGCGACATCGATTGCTGCGCCTGGACCACCTGACCCCAGTTGAAGCCACGTTCGGACGACAGCACCTCGCGCTCCGTGAAGCCGGACTCGCGCGCCGCCTGGCGCAGGCGGTCGACCGCCTCCAGCACCAGCAGGTGCTCGTCGCCGTGCACCACGTAGAGCGGCGCCAGGCCGCGTCCCTTGGCCGTGCGCAGGTGCGCTTCGAGTCCGTCGAGCTTGAGCTGCATGCGGTGCGCTTGTTCCTCTGTCCTTGCCGTGTCGGGTTCTCTGGGCGGCGCTTGCGCGCGGCTCAGATCGTCTTGACCGCGCTCAGCCGGCGAATCAGCTGCTGCACGATATCGCGCTGCATATCGCGGTAGAGCTGCTGCTCTTCGTAATCCTTGGCCAGCGCGTTAGCTTCGTTGTAGGTCAGGTCACGCGTGAGCACCAGTTGCGAAGGCGCGATCAGCTCCTGGCCCCCAGCATCGCGCAAGCGGAAGGTGAAGCGCTGCGTCAGGCGGTATTCGCGCACCACGCCGGCAGTGGTGATCGACAACACGGTCTTGGTACGCGTGTCCTGCAGCACATCGAGCAAGGCATCCGCGTCTTTCGGATCAGACACGATCTGCGTGTCCGAGCCGTTGCGGATGGCGCGGCGCAGATCGGAGCCCATCAGCGTATTGGCCGGAATGCTCAGGTAAAGCCGCTTGAAAGCAAAATCCGCATTGCCGCGCATGTGAAAGCCGCAGCCGCCCAGCAGGCTGGCCGCCAGCAGCGCGGCCAGGACCTTGCGGCGGCCCTGCCTCGGTCGATCCAGCTTCTGTCCATCCATATGGGCAGCTCCCTTGTAGGCTTGGTCAGCGCTCTTTAAAGCACCACGTTGACGAGGCGGCCCGGGACCACCACGATCTTCTTCGGCGCAGCGTCGTTGGCGAACTTGGCAACGATCTCGCTGGCGGCGGCCATGGCCTCGATGGCGGCACGATCGGCATCCGCCGGCACCGTCAGGCTGCCGCGCACCTTGCCGTTGACCTGCAGCACCAGTTCGAGCTCGCTGCGCACCAGCGCGGCTTCATCGACCTGCGGCCAGGCGGCGTCGAGCAGGTCGCCGTACTGCGTGGCGTAGCCGAGCTCCTGCCACAGCCCGTGGGTCACGTGCGGCACCACCGGGTACAGTACGCGCAGCAGGATGCCGAAGCATTCGCGGCGCGCGGCCGGGGAAGCCTGCTTGGCGTCCTCCAGCGCGTTGAGCATCTTCATGGTGGCGGACACCACGGTGTTGTACTGGATGCGCTGGTAGTCGTAGTTGGCCTGCTTGAGCACGCCGTGGATCTCGCGGCGCAGCGCGCCATCGGCGTCGCCCGACGTCGCGGCATTGCCGGCCGCGGCAATCGCCCCGGCATTGGCATAGCCGTAGTTCCACACGCGGCGCAGGAAGCGCGAAGCGCCTTCCACGCCCGAGCCGCTCCACTCGAGCTGCTGCTCGGGCGGCGCGGCGAACATGACGAACAGGCGCGCGGTGTCGGCGCCGTACTGGTCGATCAGCGCCTGCGGGTCGATGCCGTTGTTCTTGGACTTCGACATTTTCTCGACACCGCCGATCACCACCGGCTGGCCGTCGGCCTTGAGGACGGCGCCCAGCGGGCGGCCGCGCTCATCGGTGCTGACCTCGACCTCGGCCGGGTTGTACCAGGTCTTCTTGCCGGCCGCGTCTTCGCGGTAGTACGTGTCATTGAGCACCATGCCCTGCGTGAGCAGGTTGGTGAACGGCTCATTGAACGTGACCAGGCCCATGTCGCGCATGACCTTGGTCCAGAAGCGGGCGTACAGCAGGTGGAGGATCGCGTGTTCGATGCCGCCGATGTACTGGTCCATCGGCATCCAGTAGTCGTTGCGGCCGTCGACCATGGTGGCCGCATCCGGGCAGGTATAGCGCATGTAATACCAGCACGAATCGATGAAGGTATCCATGGTGTCGGTCTCGCGACGCGCCGGCTTGCCGCACGACGGGCAGGTGCACGCGAGGAAACGCGGATCCTTGGCCAGCGGGTTGCCGGTGCCGTCCGGCACCAGGTCTTCGGGCAGCACCACCGGCAGGTCCTGCTCGGGCACCGGCACCACGCCGCAGTCCTCGCAATGGATCAGCGGGATCGGCGTGCCCCAGTAACGCTGGCGCGAGATGCCCCAGTCGCGCAGGCGCCAGGTGATCTTCTTCTCGCCCAGGCCCTTGGCGCCGAGGTCCGCGGCAATGGCTTCCACCGCCGCCTGGTAGCCGAGGCCGTCGTACTTGCCGCTATGGATACAGGTGCCGTGCTCCTTGTCGCCGTACCATTCCTGCCAGGCTTCAGTCGAGAAGGCCTGGCCCTTGACGTCGACGACTTGCCTGATCGGCAGGCCGTACTTGTTGGCGAAGGCAAAGTCGCGTTCGTCATGCGCGGGCACGCCCATCACGGCGCCGTCGCCATAGCTCATCAGCACATAGTTGCCGACCCAAACCTCGACCTGCTCGCCGGTGATGGGGTGCACCACCTTCAGGCCGGTGGGCATGCCCTTCTTTTCCATGGTCGCCATATCGGCTTCCATGACCGAGCCGTGCTTGCACTCGTCGATAAAGGCGGCCAGCTCGGGATTGGCGGCGGCGGCATGGGTGGCGAGCGGATGCTCGGCGGCGACCGCGCAGAAGGTCACGCCCATGATGGTGTCCGCGCGCGTGGTGAACACGTAGAGCTTGCCGTCGCCGATCAGCTTACCGTCATCGTCGGCGATGGCATGCGGGAAGGCGAAGCGCACGCCCACGCTCTTGCCGATCCAGTTCTGCTGCATGATCTTGACGCGCTCGGGCCAGCCCAGGCTGTCGAGATCGCCGAGCAGTTCCTCGGCGTAGTCGGTGATGCGCAGGTAGTACATCGGGATCTCGCGCTTTTCAACCAGCGCGCCCGAGCGCCAGCCGCGCCCGTCGATGACCTGCTCGTTGGCCAGCACGGTCTGGTCGACCGGATCCCAGTTCACCGTACCGGTCTTGCGATAGGCAATGCCCTTTTCCAGCATCTTGAGGAACAGCCACTGGTTCCAGCGGTAGTAGTCCGGGCTGCAGGTGGCAACCTCGCGCGACCAGTCGATGGCCAGGCCCATCGACTGCATCTGGCGCTTCATGTAGGCGATGTTGTCGTACGTCCAGGCCGCCGGCGCCACGCCGTTATTGAGCGCGGCGTTTTCCGCCGGCATGCCGAACGCATCCCAGCCCATCGGCATCAGCACGTTGTGCCCGTTCATGCGCAGGTGGCGCGCCATCACGTCGTTGATGGTGTAGTTGCGCACATGCCCCATATGCAGCTTGCCCGACGGGTACGGCAACATCGAGCACGCATAGAACTTGGGCTTCTCGCTGCCGTCGGCCAGCTTCGCCTCTTCCGATACGCGGTAGGCATCAATGGCTTGCCAGTGTTGCTGGGCGGCTTGTTCAACGGCTGAGGGAAGGTATTTGTCTTGCATATTCAGGACAACGGCAACTGCGTTGGCGTGCGAAAAGCGTGGAAAAGATAAGCGGCGGGCTGCCTTGCGGCGCCCGCCTGCGCTGGAACGGCGAAAGTGCCGATTATAACCGTCGGGGCTGACGTCGCAGGACGGACCCGGCGCCTTACTTCAGGCCCAGTACGTCCTGCATGTCGAACAGGCCGCTGGGCTTGTCGGCCAGGAAGCGCGCGGCGCGCAGCGCGCCGTCGGCATACGACTGGCGGCTGGACGACTTGTGCGTGATCTCGATGCGCTCGCCAATGCCGGCGAACATCACGGTGTGGTCGCCCACGATGTCGCCGCCGCGCACGGTGGCAAAGCCAATGGAGTTGGGATCGCGCGGGCCGGTATGGCCTTCGCGGGCAAAGACGCCGCAGGTATTCAGGTCGCGGCCCAGTGCCTTGGCCACCACCTCGCCCATCGCCAGCGCCGTGCCGGACGGCGCGTCCACCTTGTGGCGGTGGTGCGCTTCGATAACTTCGATGTCGTAGCCCGATGAAAGCAGCTTGGCGGCCACTTCCAGCAGCTTGAAGGTGGCGTTGACGCCAACGCTCATATTGGCGGCGAACACTACGCCGATACGCTTGGCAGCCTCGGCCACGGCGGCGCGGCCGGCGTCGTCAAAGCCAGTGGTGCCGATGATCATCTTCACGCCAAGGCGCGCCGCCACCGCCAGGTGCGCCAGCGTGCCCTCCGGCCGTGTGAAGTCGATCAGGCAGTCGGCACCGGCGAGGGCGGCTTCGATGTCGGCGGTAATCGTCACGCCGGTCGTGCGGCCCAGCAGCAACCCGGCATCCTGGCCCAGGGCCGGCGCGCCGGGCACATCCAGCGCACCAGACAGGGTCACGCCTTCAGTGGCGAGTACGTGTTCGATCAGCATGCGGCCCATGCGGCCGGAGGCACCTGCGATGGCGATATTCATGGCGTGTCAGCAGTCAAAAATAAGCCGGCCGCGTGGGCGGCCGGCATTGTCGGGCCAAACGGGTCAGTGGGTCGGGCTGGCAGCACCGGTCTCCGCGGCAGCCGACGATGCGGCCGCCTCGACGGACTTGCCTGCCGCCGGAGCGGTGGCGGCATCGGCTGGAGCGGCGGCTTCATTGGCCGCCGCGACGGGGGCGGCCGGGGTTGCCGCGGCATCGGAGGCCGGAGCGAGCGCATCGGTTTGCGGCTTCGGCGTCACTGCCTTGCCTGCCTGCATCGCTTTCATACCGTCGATTTCGGCGATCAGCTCGTATTCGGACGGCAACTCGTCACCGCCGAACTTGACGAGCTTGTCGCCATCGAAGAAGACCGTATAGCGACGTTGTTGCACCACCGGCGTATTGCCACGGCGGAACGAGAACACGTAGTCCCAGCGGTTGCCATGGAACACATCGGTCAGCAGCGGCGTGCCAAGCAGGAACTTGACCTGGTCGCGCGTCATGCCCTCGCGCAGCTGCGCGGCGGCTTCGCGCGAGACAAAGTTGCCTTGCACAATGTTGATACGATACGGCGTGATCGCGTTGGCGACCTTGCGCGACGTATTGTCATAGGTGGAGCACGCTGCCGTTAGCAGGGCAGCAGCCAGCACAGTAGTAACCAGCGTCGGACGCATGGCGGACGAACGGAATGAACGCATGTATCTCGCTTCTAGAAGGGAGAGAAAAGTGCCGATCCAGGCTCTAACGGGATATACCACGAGCCGGCTGCGGCGATAGAGCATCGCGAGCGCAGCCCAGGGAGGGTGGCCGCACCCCAGGTAACCGCCGGGGCGACTTTTGCCGCCAAAACCCTTATGATTCAACTATCCAGACATTGTACTCTAGGGAGTCACGCCCATGCCGAGTCCGGCGGACCTCAAAAATATCGGTCTTAAAGCGACCGTACCGCGCCTGAAGATCCTCGAGATCTTTCAGACCAGCGAGCAGCGCCACCTGAGCGCGGAAGATGTCTATCGCATCCTGCTCAACGAACAAATGGACATTGGCCTCGCTACCGTCTATCGCGTGCTGACTCAATTCGAGCAGGCGGGACTGCTGTCGCGCAACAACTTTGAATCCGGCAAAGCCATCTTCGAACTGAACGAGGGCAAGCACCACGACCACCTCGTGTGCATCGACTGCGGCCGCGTGGAGGAATTCTACGATTCCGAAATCGAGCGCCGCCAGCAAAGCATCGCCAGCGAACGCGGCTTCGCGCTGCAGGAGCACGCACTGTCGCTGTACGGCAACTGCACCAAGACTGACTGCTCGCACCGCCCGAAGCGTTAGCGCGCCGGCCACGACAACATAAAAAAACCGGCGCTCGCGCCGGTTTTTTTATTCTCAGGCCAATCTCAGGTTTCCTGCCGGTCCTGTTCGGCAACGATATGCAGGCCGCGCGCGGTGGCCGGCACGCCGACGAATTCGCCCACGACCTGGCGGAACAGCCCGCGCGCCCACACCAGCATGGGGTGGGTGTTGCGGCTGCGGTGCCAGAACATGTTCAGGCCCAGCGTGGTATTGAGCTCGGCCGGCAAGGGGAAGGCCTTGAGCCCATAGGTCTCGCAGGCCATGTCCTTGGTCAGCGCATTGACCGTGAAGATCATGTCGGTCTGCGCGGCCAACTCGGATTGCGCGCGCCAGGAATGCACCGTCAACGTTGCATTGCGCTTCAGTCCGCGCTGCTGCAGGGCGTAGTCGAGCGGGATCAGCGACGGCGCCGGGCGGCCATTGCCGCCCGAGTGCGCCATGAAGATATGCCCGCAATCGAGATACTGCTCGAGCGTGCAGGTGCCCTTGAGCACCGGATGGTTCTTGCGCGCACAAACCCAGAGGTTGAGCGAGGTAACCATCTCTTCCACGATCTCAGGATGCCGGGTCGGGAACGGCGAGAACGCCAGATCCAGCTCATTGCCGCGCATGGCGGCAACATCCGACTCCCAGGAATGCGATTCAACCAGCTTGATATGCAGTTCCGGCGCCAGTTGCTTGATGCGCAGGATGAAGCGGTTGAAGACCGTATCGCCCAGTTCGGCTGCAAAGCCGATATTCAGGGTGCCGGTGGCTACCGCGGGATCGAAGTTATCGGCGTCGCCCTCGTTGATCGAGGACCACAGATCCAGCATGTCGCGAATCTTCGGGCCCAGTTCCAGGGCTCGCGGCGTCGGCGTCAGGCCGTGCGGCACGCGGATGAAAAGAGGATCGTCAAAGATCTCGCGCAGGCGACCCAGCGAATGCGAGACCGCGGGCGCGGTCATATGCATTTTTTCCGCGACATAGGTCGCGTTTCGCTTGCTGAGCAACTCGGTAAAAATCACGAGCAGCTTGGTATCCACATTCACCATGATCTCGCCCAGGTTGGATTGGAGACTGCGAATGACTGGATCGTCACTTGCATTGGCTGCAAATCAGTATTTTCTAGCACTTTAGCAGTGTAAGAGCAAAGGCGGGAACGGAACAGGTATTCCGGGCCCGCCCTGGCTTTCCGGCCTGTGCGGATCCGCCTGCACACAGGCGGACAAAAAGCGGCATTCCGTGGAATGCCGCTTTTCTCGGCGCTAGCCAATCTGTTCCGACAAAGTTACTTGGCGACCACGCGGGCCATTTCCAGTACCTTGTTGGAATAGCCCCACTCGTTGTCGTACCAGCTCACGATCTTGACGAAGGTCGAGTCCAGCGCGATGCCGGCTTCCGCGTCGAAAATCGAGGTACGCGCATCGCCGCGGAAATCGGTGGCGACCACCTTGTCTTCGGTGTAGCCCAGCACGCCCTTGAGCGCGCCCTGGCTCTGCGCCTTCATTTCGGCGCAGATCTCGGCGTAGGTTGCGCCCTTTTCCAGCTCAACGGTCAGGTCGACCACCGACACGTCGGAGGTCGGCACGCGGAACGACATGCCGGTCAGCTTCTTGTTCAGCTCGGGGATCACCACGCCCACTGCCTTGGCGGCGCCGGTGCTCGACGGGATGATGTTTTCCAGGATGCCGCGGCCACCGCGCCAGTCCTTGTTGGACGGGCCGTCAACGGTCTTCTGCGTGGCGGTGGTGGCGTGCACGGTGGTCATCAGGCCGCGCTTGATGCCCCATTTGTCGTTCAGCACCTTGGCGACCGGCGCCAGGCAGTTGGTGGTGCAGCTGGCGTTGGAGATGATCGCCTCGCCCTTGTACGTGTCGTGGTTCACGCCGTACACGAACATCGGGGTGTCGTCCTTCGACGGGGCCGACATGATCACCTTCTTGGCGCCCGCGTCGATATGCTTCTGCGCGCCTTCCTTGGTCAGGAAGATGCCGGTGGACTCGATCACCACGTCGGCGCCGATCTCGCCCCACTTCAGTTCGGACGGGTCCTTGACGGCGGTCAGGCGGATCTTCTTGCCGTTGACGATCAGCGTGTTGCCGTCGACCGACACTTCGCCGTCGAAGCGGCCGTGCACCGAGTCGTACTTCAGCATGTAGGCCAGGTAGTCGGGCTCGAGCAGGTCATTGATGCCAACGACTTCGATTTCCTTGAAGTTGGCGGCGGCTGCGCGGAACACCATGCGCCCGATGCGGCCGAAGCCGTTGATGCCGATCTTGATGGTCATGTTTATCTCCTGAGTAGGCTAACGATCGATGGATGCGGGAAAGCGTCTGCCGGCCCGCGCGGCCAACTCGACCGCTGCTCGGGCCGGGGAATACCTGTTACTGACCGAGCGTGTCGCGCACGGTGCGCACGACGTTCTCGACCGTGAAGCCGAAGTGCTTGAACAATACGCCAGCGGGAGCCGATTCGCCGAAGGTGTCGATGCCCACCACGGCCTGGACCTGGTATTTCCACCAGAAATCCGTCACGCCGGCTTCCACCGCCACGCGCGGCACGCCTGCCGGCAGCACCGATGCCTTGTAGGCGGCATCCTGCTTGTCGAACACCGTCGTCGCCGGCACCGAGACCACGCGCACGTGCACGCCGTCGGCGGCCAGCTGGTCGGCAGCGCCCACAGCCAGGCCCACTTCCGAGCCGGTGGCGATGATCACGGCATCCGGACGGCCGGTCCTGGCATTGGTGCCGTCGCGCAGCACATAGCCGCCGCGCGCGATATTGGCGCGGGTCGCATCGTCGCGCTTCTGGAACGGCAGGTTCTGGCGGCTGAAGATCAGGCAGCTCGGCCCATTCTCGCGGCGCACGGCCTGGGCCCAGGCCACTGCGGTCTCGGTGGTGTCGGCGGTACGCCACACGTCCATGTTGGGGATCAGGCGCAGGCTGGCAACGTGTTCGATCGACTGGTGGGTCGGGCCGTCTTCGCCCAGGCCAATGGAGTCGTGGGTGAACACGAACAGCGTGCGGATCTTCATCAACGCCGCCATGCGCAGCGCGTTGCGGCTGTAGTCCGAGAAGGTCAGGAAGGTGCCGCCGTAGGGAATGTAGCCACCGTGCAGCGTGATGCCGTTCATGATGGCGCTCATGCCGAACTCGCGCACACCGTAGTTGATATGGTTGCCCCAGGCATCGGCGCGCACTGCCTTGCTGCCCGACCAGTTAGTCAGGTTGGAGCCGGTCAGGTCGGCCGAGCCGCCCAGGAATTCCGGCAGCACCGGGGCGAGCGCCTCGATGGTGTTCTGGCTGGCCTTGCGGGTGGCGATCGTTTCGGCCTTTTCCTCGCACTTGGCCAGGAATGCGTCCACGGCAGCGTCGAATGCGCCGGGCAGCTCGCCACGCATACGGCGCTGGAATTCGCCGGCTTCATACGGGAAACGCTCGGCATAGGCCTCGAACAGCGCGTTCCAGGCCTTCTCCAGCGAACCGCCGCGGGCCTTGCCATCCCATGCCGTATAGACTTCGGCCGGCAGTTCGAACGGTGCGTGGGCCCAGCCCAGCGCTTCACGCGTGGCCAGGATCTCAGCGCCGCCAAGCGGCGCACCATGCACATCGTGACCACCTTCCTTGTTGGGCGCGCCCTTGCCGATCAGGGTACGGCAGCAGATCAGGGTCGGACGATGGCTGAACTTGGCTTCGGCGATGGCTGCGTCGACGGCGGCGGCATCATGGCCGTCCACCGCGCGAATCACATTCCAGCCATAGGCTTCGAACCGCTTCGGGGTATCGTCGGCAAACCAGTGCACGACATCGCCGTCGATCGAGATGCCGTTGTCGTCCCACAGCGCGACCAGCTTGTTCAGTTTCAGCGTACCGGCCAGCGAACAGGCTTCGTGGCTGATGCCTTCCATCAGGCAGCCGTCGCCCAGGAACACATAGGTGTGGTGATTGACGATATCGAAGCCGGGACGGTTGAATTCCTCGCCCAGCAGGCGCTCTGCCAGCGCCATGCCGACTGCGTTGGTGAGGCCCTGGCCCAGCGGGCCGGTGGTGGTCTCGACGCCCGGCGTGATGGCGTATTCCGGGTGGCCGGCGGTCTTGCTGTGCATCTGGCGGAAGTTCTTCAGCTCTTCCAGCGGCAGGTCGTAGCCGGTCAGGTGAAGCAACGCATAGAGCAGCATCGAGCCGTGGCCGTTGGACAGCACGAAGCGGTCGCGATCAGCCCACTGGGGGTTGGTCGGGTTATGCTTCAGATGGCGGCCCCACAGCGCCACCGCGATATCCGCCATACCCATCGGCATGCCTGGGTGGCCTGAATTGGCCTGCTGGACGGCGTCCATGGCCAGGACGCGGATGGCGTTGGCCATGAGTTGGACGGGCTGCGAAGCGTGCGGACTGGCGGCGGGATGAGCGAGGTGAGACATGCGGCGGGAACCTGGCGGCGGGAAAAGCGCGATTTTACCAGAAGGAAAGGCCGAATCCGGGCACCCGGCGGCCCCGGCCGGCGGCCATCTGCAATGGACCGAATGGCTCTCCCCCGGCATCGGCACCACCCTGGGCCAGATTCGGCTGCTGGCGGCGGTGCGCTCGCCGTACCAGCAGATCGAGATTGGCGAGAATGCCCGCTTTGGCCGGATCTTCCGCCTCGATGGCCGCGTCATGTGCGCCGAAGCGGATGCCTTTATCCAGCATGAACTGATGGTGCACCCCATGGCCGTGGCTCATGGCGCGGCACGTTCGGCGCTGGTGGTCGGCGGCGGCGACGGCGGCTCGGCGCGTGAACTGCTGCGCCTGCCATTCATGCGCGAAGTGGTGGTGGCCGAACTCGATCCGGAGGTCGTGACGCTGGCCCGGGCCTGGCTCGATGGTATCCACCAGGGCGCCTTCGACGATCCGCGCGTGCACCTCGCCATTGGCGATGCCTTGGGCTTGATGGAAGCCTTCGGCCGTGCCGGGCGGCGGTTCGACCTGATCGTGTTCGACCTTACGGAGGCCGACGATGGCAGCCCGGCGGCGGCCCTCTTCTCCGCCCACGGCCTGCAAGCCGCCAGGCGCTGCCTGGCGCCGGGCGGCGCGCTGTCCCTGCAACTCGGCCCGCCGGAGCACCGCCCCGACCCGGTTCGCGTGCTCTGCGCAAGATTGCGCCAGTGCTTCGCCCAGGTCCAGCCCCTCAGCGCCTTTATCCCGGTGCACGGTGCATCATGGGCCATCGCGCTGGCCAGCGACGCGCTGGACGTGCGCGGCACCGGCACCGCGCTGCTCGGCGAGCGGCTGCGCGCCTGGAAACTGGAACGGACCCTGCGCTGCTACCACGCGGCGCTCCACCCGGCCTTGTTCACCCTTCCCCGCCACCTGCAAGCGCTTTTCGACAGCGCCGGCGCACCCGCGTAAGATGCTCATTCGCACCGCGAGTCTTGCCGCCGCGGCAAGCCCCGCGCGGCTTCCCGTAACCAGGAGACGATCATGACAAGACCGGCCAACACCCCCTGGCTCACGCCCTACCTGACGGTGGGCAACGGGCGCAGCGCGCTCGACTTCTACCACCGCGCCTTCGGTTTCAGCGCGGGGAACGTGGTCGACGAAAACGGTGTGCCGACCCACGCCGAGATGCACTACCGGGGAGAACTGGTGGTGATGTTCGCGCCCGAAGGCGCCTGGGGCAGTACCGCGCGTACGCCCAGCTCGCTCGGCGTCGAATGCCCGCAGACGTTCTACGTGTACTGCGACGATGTCGATGCCATGTACGCGCGCGCTGTCGCCGCCGGCGCGGTCAGCCTGATGGCGCCCGACGACCAGTTCTGGGGCGACCGCTATTGCATGGTCAAGGATCCCGACGGTTACCGTTGGGGATTCGCCAAACCGTTGGACAAGGCCGCCGGCGAAGATAAGGACGGACCCACCTGATGCCGCCGCGCTTTTTTATCGATTCCGCTCTGGCCACCGAGACCGACATGCCACTGCCCGAAGCGGTAGTGCGGCATGTCCAGGTACTGCGGCTCAACCCGGGCGACGACATCACCCTGTTCGACGGGCGCGGCGGCAGCCATGCCGCCACCCTGGTCGAGATTGGCAAGCGCCATGCGCTGGCGCGAATCCGCGACCACGATCCGTCTGAGGCCGAGCCACCCTTCCGCGTCACGCTGGCGCAAGGACTGGCCGGCGGCGACAAGATGGACTGGCTGATAGAGAAAGCCGTCGAGCTCGGCGTGGCGGCGATCCAGCCGCTGCAGGCGGCACGTTCGGTGGTCCGGCTCTCGGCAGAGCGCGCGCAGAAGCGCCACGCGCACTGGCAGGCGCTGGTCGAGGCGGCATGCGAGCAATGCGGACGCAATCGCTTGCCCGAGGTCGCACCGGTGGCTAACTTGGAATCATGGCTGGGGCTGCAGGCGAACCCGGCGGCGGCCCGGGGCGCACGGTTGCTGATCACGCCGCGCGCCTCGCAGTCGCTGGTATCGTTTGCCGCGGAGCAGCGTGGCGCGCTGCTGGACACCGGCGTGACGCTGCTGATCGGACCGGAAGGCGGACTCGCGCCGGACGAGGAAGCTGCGGCGCTGCACGCAGGTTTCACGGGCGTGTCACTCGGGCCGCGCATCTTGCGTACCGAGACTGCCGGGCTCGCTTGCCTGGCCGTGCTCAACGCGGTATTGGGCGGATTTTGACGGCATCCGGGCTATCCCGGCCCGGCGCCACACTCACCGGAAGGAGTCGATCATGGGACTACTCGATAGCGTGCTGGGCGGAGTGCTCGGGCAGCGCGGCGGCGGCGAAAGCGGCGCTGGCGGCCTGAACCCGAAGATGATGATGGCGCTCGGGCTGCTGGCCATGCTGGCGATGCGCCATAAAGGCGCCGAAGGCAGTCCCGGGGCGGAACATGATCCGGCCGATCCGGCCGCCGGCGTCGGTGGACTTGGCGGGCTTGGCGGCCTCGGTGGGTTGCTCGGCGGGCTGTTGGGTGGTGCGGGTGGCGGCGCCGCGGCTGGCGGCGCGCCTGGTGGCCTCGATCTCGGCGGATTGCTGGGCGGCCTGCTTGGAGGCCAGGGGCAGCAGGGCGCTGGCGACGCGCCCGCACTGGGCGCGGCGGCGGGCGGCATCGGCGCCTTGCAGCAGGTCCTGGCGCAGGCTGGCCTGGGCGAGCAGATCAATTCCTGGATCGGCACCGGGGCCAATCAGCCCGTCTCGCCGTCCGCGCTGGCCGGCGCCCTCGGCGGCACTGGCGCGCTGGAGAGCCTGGCCAATTCGACCGGCATGTCACAGGATGATGTAGCCGCCCACCTTAGCGAAGGTTTGCCGGAACTGATCGACAAGCTCACGCCGCAAGGCCAGATGCCGCCGGCGGCATAACACCGGCGCCGCGCCGGCAAAGCAAAAGGCCCGCTGCAAGCGGGCCTTTGTCATCCTGTTTTTCCTGTGGGCGGCGGGCGCTCAGGCGAAAGAGTAGAACACGCGGAACTGCACCTTGCGCTCGGCCCAGAACTCGGCAGCGTCGCGGAAGACATCGAGCAGGACCTCGCGCCCTTCCTTGTCGAATTTCTGCGCGATGGGCAGGCCTTCCAGCACGATCACGAAACCGGGCTGCGCGCCCGCCTTGTGGATCAGGTCGGTCAGGCAATCGGCCAGCGCATCGAAATTCTTCCCGAAATGCTTGGGAAACAGGAAATTGGTGGCGATGGTTTCCAGCACCTCTGCCTTGCTCTGGCAGTGCGCGCAGTTCGCGTAGAGGAAATGCTGGCCCAACTCCGCCGCCGCCTGTGCAAGCTCGGGCACGCGAAACGCGCGAATCGACTGGACGATGTTCGGACGCACCGTCTTGAACAGGTTCATGGCTCCCTCTTGGCTGCCGTCAGTGCCGGCTGCGGGAACGGGTGCGAGCGGCGGTTGGTGCGAGAGCTCGTTGCGAGGCATCATCAACACGTTGTCGTAAAGATTCTGGGCCTGGGTCTGGGCCCGGTGCCAGCCATCTCCGGCGCCGCGCTCTTCGCGGGCGGCAAGGGCGTCGCCCAATCCGAAAATGTCAGTCATCATTTGGCTATCCGTTTGAAACTGTTGTAGTGGTCGTCCGTGTAATAACAGTCGCTGGTGGCGCGTTGATCACCGCCACATACGATCCGCCTTGCTCCTCGATTCCGGCTGTTTGTTTTCACCGTGTATTCGCGGTAATAACCGCGCGACCTTTGCGGCAGGACGCGCTCGTAGTTGCCGAACCTCGAACCATCCTTGGCGTAGAGAAACGGGCCACCCGCTTCGATACGTTCCAACGTCAACTGTGCCTCGTTGGGCAACTGCTGTACCGCGATGGTTCCCGTGCCATCATCGATCGCCTGACGCGCCAGCACAGGCTGGGCCAACGCGCACGAAACCGCCACGCCTGCCAGCACCCGGCTTGCCACTCGCGCCAGACCGGCGGCTGAAATCCATTGTGATGCGCGCTGCGTCAAAGGAATCTGGGAACCCACGTTGCTTGTCTTGATCTGGGGGCGCCAACAAAATTGGCAAGGGATCGTTGCGCGGCTGCCACGCCACCTCAACTGCCCTTTGTGCCTGCACCCCGGACGGCCTGCGCGAATACCGGCGGCATCGTTGCGAGTAACGAGCGCCTACTTCAAAGGCATAAGGTTACGCCCATGCCAATAAATAATCAATCCCCGCCCCCCAGGCGGGTGGAAAACTTCAATTGTTTCAATGTGTTAATAGGATGTGTGCACACACTGACCACCTCGCGCGAGCGATAAAAAAGCCGGGCAAGCCCGGCTTTTCAAGACTGACAGCGGCTTAGCGCTTGGCGGCCGCGTCAACCACCACCAGCGACGTCATATTGACGATACGCCGCACCGTCGCCGACGGCGTCAGGATGTGCACCGGCGCCTTGACCCCGAGCAGGATCGGTCCGATCGCCACATTGTTGCCCGCCGCGACCTTGAGAAGGTTGTAGGCGATGTTGGCCGCATCGATGTTCGGGCACACCAGCAGGTTGGCTTCGCCCTTGAGCGCGCCGTCCGGCACCAGCGTGTCGCGCAGCTTCGGGTCGAGGGCGCAATCGCCGTGCATCTCGCCATCCACCTCGAGTTCCGG
>NZ_JBFTOX010000089.1:0-26140 GCF_056398185.1 Cupriavidus sp. 05L310 | reverse complement strand
ATGAGACCTTGGCCGTGATCGCAACACGTATCCATCGCGTGCGGCCGGATCGCGCCAAGCCTCGTCCGCCTCGCCACAAACCTCATCGACATGCTGCTTATAAGGCCTGTTGATGCCTAATTGTTGATGCTTAACTTGGGTGGATTGGGTAACGATGCCCCTTGCCGCGTCATATGCGTCCTGTAAAGGCTGAAAGAACGGCTTCGACTGGTTTTCCTTCGACTGATCCGGCGTCCCGATCAGTGTCGTCTCTCTATTGTCTGCCAGCTTGCCGGGTGTCTGGAACGGCTTTTGCGCTTGCCCCGGTGTCCAAATCGGCGGCGGAGCCGGCAACGGTCCCGCCTGATTATTCTCCACCTCAAACGTAGCCGCATTCACCGCCGTAGCCGCATTCCCCCCAGCCGCCCCCGCGACGCCGGCCACCAGGCTCCTCACCATATCCTCGCGAGCCTGCTTCTCCCGCACCGACATGTTGTCGGTCGGCGCCAGCAACGTGCCCAGCAAGGAACTGGCCGCCGCACCCATCGCGCCAGCGCCGCAGCTTTGGTTTGCCGCCGCCGCGCCGGCACAGCCGACGATGGCATGGAGAGCAGCCCGGGCGCTTTCGGCTCCTGGCGTGTCTTTGCCCAGGGAATCGGCCATGGCCTTGACCTGACCGGCCGCCAGCCCCTGGATGTACCCCACCGCCGCACCCTGCGCGAACTGCGCCGCCGATCCGGTCACATTGCCGCCAGCGGCAGCCGTCAGCGCCGTCATGACCTGGCGATATGTCCCGCCCTGACCCCACTTGGCCGCATCATCTGCGCGCCGCTGTGCCTCTGCCCGCTGTTCAGGCGTCGCACTCGGATCCTTGGCTACCGCCTCGGCCGCCTTCTTGGCTGCATCCGCCTCATTCGCCCGGTTGTTCAGGAATACCCCCGCCTCCCGCTGCAACGCCCCCACAATCTCGAACCCTGCCCGGATCTCCTTCTCATTGAAGATCGGCTTGAGCGCATTGGCCGTGTTGTCCGTCTCGCGGTTCAGGCTGGCGATGGTTTCCGCCGCATCCTTGCCGGTCAGCGCCTTCTGCTTCTCTTCATTGCGGATCGTGATGTTGCCCGCGCTAACGCCGCTGGCGGTGGTACTGCTGGCGCTACCCGAGGCAGACATCGCGATCGGGGGCGCAAAGGAGGCGCCCTGCCCGTTGCCGCCGCTGGTTGGCAGGTTGGTGCCAGGCACCGCCTCGCCCGTGGCGGCCTGGCCGCCCTGGGTCAGGCCTACGCCGCCACCACCGCCTGAGCCACCGCCCAGCGGCATCATCGGCTTGCCCTGGGCGTATCCGCCGCCAAGGCTAACGCTGCTGGCGCTGTATTCCGCGTGGTTCCGGATGTCGCTGCCAGTCAGGGTGTCGGTGGACAGGCTGTTCTTGTCCGCCGTGCCGCCGGCGATGACCGCGCCCTTGAGGTCGGTGTTGCCCTTGACGTCGATCTGGTAGCCGCCTGCGCCGGCACGGATCCCGGATTGCTCCGTCACGCTGGCGTAGTCGCTGTCGATCTTCTGCTGGCCAACGTTGGCGCTGGCGGCAAAGCCGGCGCCAACCGTCAGGCTGCCGCCGATGGACCGGTCCTTGCTCTTGTAGCGGCTGGTGTCCTGCAGGCTTTCGATATTGAGGTTGCCGCCGATGTCGGCAATGACCTGCTTGCCGGTGGCGGTGGCGCCACGCAAGCTGGTGTCGCCGTCGGAGTCGATCACCAGCGTGTTGCCGGCGTTGACGTGGCTGTTGGTCCAGGTCACGTCGTTGCCGTCGGCATTGCCACGCGCGGCGGACGCGCTGGCGGTGAGGCCGATGCTCGCGCCCTGCGCGCCAAGGTTCAGCCCGATGCCGATGCCGCCCGAGGCGCTGCTATTGCTGCCGTGCTGCTCGGCGGTGCTGGCCGCGGCCTGCAGGTTGACCTGGTTGTCCGCTTTCAGCAGTGCATTGTTGCCGGCCTGGATGTTGCTGCCGACCACGTTGATGTTGCTGTCCGTGCCGCCGCCTTCGGCGCGGATGCGCACGTCGCCACCGGCGCGCACGGTGCTGCCTGCCGCCGTGGTGCTGCTTTGCGTTTGCTGGCTGTCGCTCTTGGAGCCGCCTAAGCTGACACTGATGTTGAGGCCACCCATGGCCTTGGGGTCGGCCTTGACGGCATCGGCCGCGTTCGATACAGCCAGCCCCGCCGCCGCGCCCGCCAGCGCCTTGAGGCGCGGGTCGTCGGTCTGGCTTTGCGCGCGCGCCATCTGGCCCGCCGTCTGGGCCGCCGCCAGTACCGGGTTGGTGACGGTGACGGTCAGGCCGCTTTGCCGGAAGTGGCTTTCCTGCGACGAGCTGGCGGTGTCGGTGGCGGCGTTGATATCCACGCTCCTGGCGCGGATGTCGACATCGCCCTGCAGGGCGCTGACCGTGCTGCCGGTCTGCGTGTAGGCCTGGCCCGCGCTCAGGCTGGCGTTGCCGTTCAGGCTGCCGACCATCGAGCCGACGTTGGTGGCCGTGCTGACCTCTTGCGCTTGATTGAGCTGCTGCTTGCCGATCGTGACGGAGAGGCCACCGCCGGAGAACATGCCGGATTTGCGTTTCTCTTCCGCGCTGCTGCTCGTGGTGGTGTCCTGCCCCACGCCAATCGTCAGGTTGCGGTCCGCGCGCAGCGCCAGGTCATCGCTGGCGACGATGTTGGAGCCGGATACCGTCAGGTCGCGCCCGGCCCTGCCGCCGACGGCGTCGGCCGACACGGTGCTGCCCACCGCGTAGGTCTGCCCGGCGCTGCGCTTGCTGGTGCTCTGCTCGCTGGAGAGGAAGCCGGAGCGCTTGTGTTCTTGCCAGTTTTCCTGGGTATGCGTCTGCGTGACCGTGCCGACGGTGATGTCGCCAGCGGCTACCGGCGACGCGGTGCCGCCGCCGTTGCCGTTGGTGCCGGTGGCGACGGTCGAGCCCAGTATCGCCAGGTTGCCGCCGCTGCCGCCCGCACCGGTGGCGGGCGCTTCCGCCTTGATGCCGTTGGCCTGCAATACAGCGCCCGCCAAGGGTGCCTGTCCGGCCGCGAGGGTGACGTTGTTGCCGGCTTGCACGGTGCTGCCCCGGACCGTTTCGTCGGTCGAGGCTTGCGTGTAGGCCGCGCCCTTGCCACCCAGCGAACCTTCGCTGTGGGTGTGGGTGTCTTTCGCTGCGGTGACGGTGAGATCGCGGCCAGCGACGAGGGAGGCATTGCCGCCGGCCTGGATGCCGGCGTTGGCCAGCGTGGCATCGCGGCCAGCCACGGCGACGACGTTCCCGCCAGCCTGGACCCGGCTGCCCGCGACGGTGCTGGTCTGGTCGTGGGAATAGCTCTGCCCGCCGCGCGAGACGGCATCCTGCGTGGTGCCGAGCGTGACGGCGCCAACGGTAAGGTCGCGCCCGGCGCCGATCAGTGCGCCCTTGCCGGCCTCGAGGACAGCGCCACTGAGCGTGACGTCGCGGCCGGCGAGCGCCACGGCGTTGCCCGTCGCCGAGATGGCCGCCACGGAGCCGACGCCCGTGGCCCCCGCACGATAGCCATTGGGCCCGATCGTGCGGACTTCGCTGAGCGTCTGCGTTTCACTGACCACATCGCGCCCGGCCTGCACCAGCACGTCCTGGCCGCCGATGCGTCCGCCCAGGTTGCGCACGTCCTGCAGCGCCTGGACCACGGTGGTGCCGCTGGTGTCGCCGATGGTGCCGCGGTTGACGATGTCGTTGCCGAGCACCTGCGTGGCGACGTCGCCAACGATGCGGCCGCTGTTGTTCACATTGCCGCTGGCATTGAGCGCCACGCTGTTGCCCGTGACCAGCGCGCCGGTGCGGTTCAGGTCCACGGCGCTGGACTGCGCCAGGTAGAGCTTGGGCACCAGCACGGACTGGTGCGTGCCGTCGGGCAGCGTTACGTCCTGCGCCACCAGCCAGACCATGTCGGTGGTGAGTTGGCGCATCTGGTCGTCGGACAGGCCGATGCCGGGGGACAGGCCGAAGGATCTGGCCCAGGTTACGCCGCTGTTCATCAGCGCCTGGTATTCCTGCAACTGGTCAGAATAGCCCGCCAGGAAGGTGCGGCCGGTCAGCGCCGTGACCTGGTCGCGGACAAGCTTTTCTTCATGGAAGCCGTCGCCCAGGCGCTTTTGCACCTTCTGCGGGTCCAGGCCGAGCGCGCCCAGCATGTAGTCGCTGGAGAGGAAGGTCTTGTACTGGGTGAAGCGTGAATCGGTCTCGATCAGGTAAGGCGTGGCGGGAGCCGGGCGCAGCGTGAAGAGGCCGTTGACCGGCAGCGTCAGGTTGGGAATGCCGCCCGCGGCGGTGCCCAGGGTCTGCGGGCGGCTGGTAGCGCCGGTGGCTGCCGCGACGGCGCCCGCGCCAAGGGTTGGCGCGGCGCCGGCCGTGCCCGCGACACTGCCGGGCAGCGTGCCGGAGGCGCCGCCGCCCGCCACGCCGCTGCCGGTGACGGTCTGGCCGACGCGGTTGACCGAGCCGACGGTGATGTCCTGCGCGGTGGTTTGCACCGTCTGGTTGGCGGTGGCAAGGGCTGGCAGCGCCGCCACCGTGGTGGGGTTCTGTGGCGTGGTGGGATACGGGACTTCCTGCGTATCGCTGTTGCTACCGTTCTTCCGGTGCCAATAGAAGGTGGATGTGTCGGTGGCGCTGACCGTCTGCTGCAGCACCGTGCCGATGTCCTGTACCCCGCTGGCAACCGCGCGCCGGATCAGGCTGCCGCCGGCAGCCATGATGGAGGACTGGTTGAGGATGGTGCCGCCGTCGCTGTTGATGCGGATGGTGCCCTGGGCCTGGATCCTGGCCGCGGGGGTCGCGCTGACCAGCCGGTCGGTCGCGGTGGTGGCGACGGTCGTGCGCGATATCTCGCTGTAGTCGTGATAGTCCGGCCCGAGGTCGTAGCGCACGCGCACCTGGTCCGGGCGGATGTGCCTGGCCGGATCCCAGTCGGGCCAGAAGGTGATCTTGTAGGTCGTCCCTGTGTCCTGGATGTCCTGGTAGTACTGCGTGCTGCTGGTGGTGATGGGCCGGGTCAGGATCGGCGGCGGAGTGAAGCAGTCATTGTCATTCGCGCAGCCGGGCTGTTGCGGGTTGAAATACGCCTCAACCGGCGCCTGCGTGAACGACAGCGTCTTGGTGTTGGGGTCGAAGCTGGCGACCGTGGTCTTGGGTACCTCGACCGTGATCGGGCTGCGCAGGGCATTGATCAGGCTGGCGCTGACAGGCGCGCTCGCCCCCGCCCAGTTCCAGCTCGGGAAGGTGATGCTCTTGTGGTTCCGCTGCTCGGTGCCCGTGAACCCCGCGAACCACGTGGTTAGTGTCCGGGCCGCGGTCTGCTGCGGCGTGCCCGCCTCCGTCACGATGCTGGTACGCGTGTTGTTGACCGCCCGCGCGGCGATATCGATATCGCCATCCGCTTCGATCGCAGCCGAGCGGTTGTTGAGTACGTTGATCTGGTTGACCAGCATGCCGGTACCCGGGTCGCGCGTGCCGTCGCGGGCGATCTGCAGGTTGCCGGCGCTGTAGATCAGCGCGCCATCCAGGTTGGTGACGGCATTGGACGCATGGATCCTGAGGTCCCGCGCGGCGGCGATGACGGCGGCCGGGCCGGTGTTGCTGATGTCGCTTGCCTGTACCTGTACCGTGTTGCCGATCACCGCGCCGGTGTTGGCGAGGGTGCCGCTCAGGGTGTTGACGGCATTGCCTTCGATGCGCCCGGCGTTGTTGATGGCGTTGTCGGCCCGCACGGTGGTGGACTGCGCGTTGATGCCGGCGCCAGCGGCGTTGTTCACGTTCGCGCCGTGCACGGCCAGGCTGCCGCGCGCCGCCAGCGTGCCGGTGTTGGTCAGCGTCCCGCCGGCGTTGATCTGCATGTCGCCGTCGGCACTGAGCTTGTTGGCCGCATCGTTGAGATAGTCGCCCGCCACGCTGAGCGTCAGGTTGCGCCCCGCCGTCATCTCGCCGCTGCCGCTGACGGTGCCGCCAGCGCTGGATACGCCGATGTCCTGGTTGGCGCGTACCGCGCCGCCCTGGTTCGTCATCGACGCGACCTTCATCTGGACGTCGGCGCCGCCAAGCACGGTGCCGCTGTCATTCGCGAGCGTGGCGCCGGCCTGGTCCAGGCTCAGGCCCTTGCCGCCGTAGATCCTGCCGCCGCGATTGTCCACGCTGCGGGTGATGCCCAGCGTCAGCGCGCCGGCCGCGGCGATTTGCGCGCCACCAGTGTTGACGAGATCGCTGGCGGCGAGACTGACGTCGCCATTGCCCCCGAGCGTGCCGCCGGTGTTGTCCAACGAACCGGTTGCGGTGACGGTGGTGGCACCATCGCCCGCGTTGGCAATCCGCCCGCCGCGGTTGTCGATGCCGGACGCGGATACGGTGGCCTTGCCGTGCGCCCCGTTGGCGGTGAGCGTGCCGCCGGCGTTGCTCAGCGTGCCATCGGCAGCGAGGAGCAGGTCGCCGCCGGTCTGCGCCGTGCCGTTGGTGTTATCCACCTGGCCCTGGCTGGTGAGCGACAGGCCAGACTGGCCGTAGAGCGTGCCCTGGCGGTTGATCAGGACTGCGCCGGTGGCGACCCTGGCGGCGCCTTGCGCGGACAGGTTGCCCCGGGTGTTGTCCAGCGAGGCGGCCTGCACGGCGAGCGTGCCATTGCTCAGGATGGCGCCGGCGGTATTGCCCAGCGCGCCCCGGCTCGTCAGGGCCAGCGCGCCGCCGCCGGCGTGCGCGATGCGCCCGCCGTCATTGGCCAGCGACTGCGCGTCCACCGTCAGGTTCTTCCCGTTGGTGGCCAGCGTGCCCGAGGTGTTGTCGAAGGCACCGCCGGCGTTGATGACGGTGTCGGCCTTGCAGAACTGGTTGATGGCGCCGCCACGGTTGGACAAGCCGCCCGTTGTGCGGATGCCGACCTGGCCGCCTTCGACAACGCCCATGCCGTTGTCCAGCGACGCCACCGACAGATCGACCACGCCACCCGACAGCGTGCCCTGGCGATTGCTTGCCACGCCGGCCACCGTGGCGGTGAGCGCGGTGCCCGCCGTGACGCGGCCCTGGTCGTTGTCGAGCGATTGCGCATCCAGGCTGGCATCGCCCTTGGCGGTGATCTGGCCGTGGTTGGCCAGTGCGCCGGCCACCAGTTGCACCTTGCCGTTGCCGCCGATCAGGCCCGCATTGGCATTGACCAACGCCTGCTGCGCCCGCACGCGGGTCAGTCCGTCGCCCACGTTGACGACGCGCCCGCCCGTGTTGTCCACGCTCCGGGCGGCAAGCGACAGTGCGCCGTGCGTGCCGGCGGCTTCGATCCGCCCACCCGTGTTGGTCACAGCACCGGCGGCCTGCACGTCCAGCGCGCCGTCGGTCTGGAGGATGCCGGCGGCATTGCCCAGCGCGCCGTGGCTTGTCAGCGCCAGCGTGCCGTCGCCCGCATGCGCGACGCGGCCACTGTCGTTGGACAGCGATTGCGCGTCCAGCGTCAGGTTCTTCCCGCTGGTGGCCAGCGTGCCCGAGGTATTGTCGAAGGCGCCACCGGCATTGATGACCGTGTCGCCCTCGCCGAACTGGCTGATCGCGCCGCCACGGTTGGCCAGGTCGCCCGCCGTGCGGATGCCGACCCGGCCGCCCTCGATATGGCCCGCGCCGTTGTCGAGCGAGCCTGCCGTGACGTCAAGCGTGCCCGCCGACATGGTGCCCTGGCGGTTGCTCGCTGCGCCGGCGACGGTAGCCGTCAGCGCATCGCCCGCCGTGATGCTGCCCAGGTCATTGTCCAGCGACCGGGCATCCAGGCCGGCATTGGCCTGCGCGTTGATCTCGCCCTGATTCGCCAATGTCCCGGCCGTCAGCCGCACGCTGCCGTTCCCGCCGATCACGCCGCCCGTGGCACCGTTCGCCGTCGTGCCCGCCGTATTGGTCAGCGCGCCCGTGGCGGCGACGGACAGGCCATCGGCATTGAGCGAGACCAGGCGGCCCGCGCCGTTGTCCAGCGAGAACGCCTTGACGCCCAGCGCGCCGCCCGCCTGTATCTCGCCCAGTGCATTGTTGATGGCGCCGGCCGAGTAGACCGTCGTTGCGCCTTGCGCCAGCATCTGTCCGCCCTGGTTGGACACGCTGCCGGCCGTGATGGCTGTCGCGCCCTGGCTGTACAACTGCCCCCGGTCATTGCTCAGCGCGCCGCGGGCCGTGGCGCCGAGCGCGCCGCCGGCGCTGGTGGCGGCGCCGTTCAGGTTGATATCGCCTGCGGTGGCGGACAGGTTCAGGTTGCCCAGCGCCGTGGTCTGGCTGCCGGCAAGTTGCAGCGCCGTGCCGTTCAGGCTGGCATTGCCGCCCGCCACATGCTTGCCGCTGGACGACAGGGTGCCGTCAGCGATGACGGTCAGGTCGGCCCGCTGGCCGACCGAGCCGTCGGCATTGACGCCCGCGCCGAGCCTGCCGCTGGAAGCGACGCTGCCCGCGTTGACGCGCAGGGCTTGCTGCGCCGCCAGCGTCCCACTGTTGCTGAGCGCGCCCGCCGTATCGAGCGAAACCGCCTGCGCGCCATAGGTGGTGCCGCTGTTGTCCACGCCGCCGCGTGCGGCGATGGCCAGGTTGCCGCTGGCGCTGGTCTTGCCGGCCAGTTCCAGCCGGCCCTGCGCGCTCAGCGTGAGATCGCCAGCCTGCGCGGCCAACACGCCGCGGTTGCTCACGCCCACGCCGGCTTCGGTGCCCACCAGCAGGATCTTGCTGGCGTACATGCCACCCAGCTGGCTGACATCGATGCCCACCCCCGCCGCGGGCCCGGCGCCGGCAATCGGCGTAGCCGCCAGCGTGGCGCGGTCCACCTGGCCGGCGCCGGCGATGACGTTGAGGTTGTTGGCGTAGAGCGCAGCGTTGGCGGTAACGGTGCGGGCGATCAGGTCCACCTGGTCGACATTGGCCGCGTTCAGGCCGGCACCCTGCACCAAGATCTGCCCGCCGGTGACGCGGTAGGCGTCGAGGTTGCCGGTGCCGCCGAATACCGGCATGCCGGTGGTCAGCGTGGCGCGGCTGGTGTTGATGAAGCCGCCACCGTCGACCAGGATGCCGTTGGGATTGGCTACCACCACTTCGGCCCGGCCCCCGGCCACTTCCAGGTAGCCGCGCAGTTGGCTGGGCAGCGCGCTGGTGACCTGGTTGACGATGATGCGCGCGTTCTGGCCCGGCAGCAGGTTGGGATTGCCGTTGACAAAGCCGGCTTGCTGGGTCGAAACGAAAGTGGGTGAGTTGTTGAGGATTGCGCCGCCCCTGCCTACGTCGAACTGCGTGTAGGCGTTGGTGGACACGCCAGCGCCCGAGGGCCGCGTGATGTTGACTTGCGGCAGGCCGTTGCTGGTCTGGATCACGTCAGGGCGGTTGGCGCCGGCATCGGAGTTCGCCACGATCTGGGCGCTGGCGGGGGCAGCCAGCGCCAGCAGGGTCAGCAGTGCGAACGGCACGGATGGCAGCGCAGCCGCAAGCGATGCGATGCGCGCCGGGCCCTGCCGCGCGCGCCGGCTTGACCGCGCGCCGCCTTGATGGCCCTTGCCTGTGCTGGTTGCCGATTCTTCAACGGCGACCAGCATGCCGCGACGCCTGTTGAAAACCAGGCGGAAACTACCCTTATTCATGCTTGATTCGGTCCTGGATTGGCGGCGCCATGGCGAACGGCACCTTAATGGACTTGATGGAATGACGAATGGGAAATGTCATTCCTTGCGAAGGCATTTACATTGTTTTTTGTTTTCGGCGAAATGGTCAATCAGACAATTGACTCTTAATTTATTCGAAAGCGGACAAAAAAGTCTGCTGCCGGCAGTAAAGCTGCGACGACAAGCGGGCTGGCGGGCGATGCCCCGCCGTTAGCTGGCTTTAACCTACTGAAGTGGGATTGAAGCGTGGAGGCCAGTCGTGCTATAAGCGTTGCACGCCTGGCCTAATATAGGACTAGTCCTATATTAATAATCCGAATTAAGTGATTCACGGGTATTTAATAGGACAAGTACTAATTAAGACTTATTCGTCCAAACGGCAGAGATTCTGGCGTTTCGAGCGCAGCAGCCACCTCACGAAACGTGGGGGATAGGAATCAATCCACCAAGATACCGGCCGAGGCCAGGCGCGATCCGGTCGCACGCGATGGATACGCCTTGAGCGCGGTGATGGCGCAGATGCGGTTCATCCGCAGGTCCGAAGCGGCTCCGGCGCAGCTGGTGAAACAGCATGGGGAGTGCAGGTTGCGTGCGCGCAGATATTTGCACCAGGGTGGTGCTTACTCAAATCTCGTTGCCCGTCAATGCCTTGCGCGAAAAAAATGTGCCATTCTATGGCTGCTTATCTTGGGTGGATTGCCTTACTTACCCCTCCGAGCGCAGGGGTAAAGTCTCGCCGCTTTCTGCCGTTATTCTTCCTCGGGTAACGTCCCGTCGCCCCCGCCAGGCTGCCCGCACATCTGAACATAGCGCCGCTGGAATCGAGACGCAGCCCTCCTCGATTCCCATTTTGTTGAAGGATCCCGTGAGCCCCGAACCCGCCAATGCCAAGCGCCAGACCGCTAGCACGCAAGCGCCAGACGGTTTCCCGCCCGATGCCCGCCACCGGCTCACCCTTCCCATACAGATCAGTGCCGTGCTGCTCGATCTTGCCTGGCTGAAGTGCGTTGTCAGGCTGCGCACGCGCGACGGCTACAGGATTGCCACCACATTGCTGAAGGTTGACCCCGTAGGCTGTACCTTCATCTTCGACGGATGCCGCACAGAAGCGGAGCGGGATTTGCTGCTGACATCGGACGAGATTGCCGTCTCCGCGGTGCTGCGCGATGTCAAGATCCGCTTCGTCATCAAAAGACCCTACCCCATCAGGTATCAGGGCGGCATGGCCTGCGCCGCGGCCTTCCCGGCCCAGCTCTACCATTTTGAACGCCGCCGCCACCCCCGCGCACGCCCGGACGCCGCCATGGGCTATCGTTGCGAGCTGCGCACGCCCGATGACGAGGTTCTGAAGCTGGACATTGCCGACCTTTCGCTCTCCGGTGTCGGCCTTCGCACCAGTATCGCCAATACCGACCCATTTCCGGCAGGCACGATCTTGCCGAAATGCAGGCTGGACTTTCGCAACCAGGGCGAACTGGAGTTCGACCTGCAGGTGGTCGGGCATGGTCTGGTGTGGAGCGACCAGCGCGCCATGCATCACATTGGCTGCACCTTTGTCTCCCTCGGCCCCGGCCAGCAGACCTTCATCCAGCGCCTGGTCTACCACATCGAGCTCGCGGGACGCGAATGACCGGGAAGCGGATGCCGGGGAGATATGTACCGGATGACTGCTGCCGACGCTGAAGGACGGCAGTCCATTCAGCCCATTCAGTCCGTGACCGCCAGTTCGTAACGGGCAACGGACCCTGCGCCTTTCTGCACGCAGCTGTGCAGCCCAAAGCCGAAACGCTCGTAGAGCGTTCGCAGCGCCAGCCTGTCAGCGACACAATCCAGCCGGAGATGCCGGCGCCCGAGACTACGTGCGCGTTCTCGGGCGAAGGCTAGCAGCGCGGTGGAGACACCCTGCCTGGCCCACGAGCGGCGAACCGCCAGCTTGTGCACGAAGGCGGATGTACCGGGCTCGACCTCCGGCCAATAGAACGGGTCTTCCAGTTCGAACCGCATGACGCCGATGATGTCATCGCCGTCGCGCGCCGCATAGAAGTTCCCTGCCGCGGTATCACGAAGCACACGCTCGATGCTCACGTCGGAAGGCATCCATAGTGGCCGGCCTGTGTTGGCAAGCCACTGCGCCGCCTCTTGCAAGACTGAAGCAACCGCCTGCACGTCGTCTGATCGGGCTTGTTCGATACGCATCGGCGATGACACTGTTGAATTGGGCTACGAAACCTGGGCCACGAAACGACAGCTTGCTGCGTCCGCCTTACGGGCCGCCGGGATACTACACTGCCGCAGTCCGGCCTGGCCGATCACCCCCGGCGTACCGCGGTCACTTTGCCGTCCTTGACGTCCAGCGTGCGGCGCTGGGGGTTGTAGTCCATGGTGCCGGGCAGATGCTGGCCTTCGCGTTCGCCAAATCGCCAGGCACAGCCCTTGAGCAGTGCGACGGCATCGGCCTCGCTCTTGCCGATCAGCGCGTCATCGGCAAGCTTGTCGGCCTGGCAGCCCTCCGGGGTGCCACGGCTGCCTTGCGGGCCTGGGTTGGGCACGGCGCTCACGGGTGGCTGGGCGGCGCATCCTGCCAATAGCGTTGCGAATACGATCGAACCTGCCGCGATATGCCGCTTCAGCGGGCTTTGCCCTTTGGGTTTTTGTTTCATGATATTGGGGATAGAGAAGTGCAATAAATTCAGCCCGGCCGACAAGGTGCCGGATAGGCGTTCGCTGGACGTGCCGGGCCAGTGCCAATGGCCATTGGCGTATGCCGCCGCGCAATGTCCGGTGGAGAACGTATCATGGATTGATGCCGTCCGGTATTGCAACCTCCTGCCAAAGACTTCCAGCCTTCCAGACCATGGGGAAAACTCGCCGATATAGCCTGGTATGGAGAAAACACCGGATGCAACACGCAAGAGGCCGGTCGGAAGCAGCCCAATGACCGGGGACGTTACGACACGCTGGGCAACGTCTGGAAGTGGTGCGCCGATCAATACGATCCGGAGGTCGATGGTTCGTATCGTGTGTTTCGCGGCGGCGGGTGATTCGGCTCACCTCTGGCTTCATCTGCATCAACCTATCGCCATACCGCGCAAGTTCCCTTCCTGACATAGCGGACAGGGGCGGAGCGCACCCCTCGCGCATGCCCCGCCGGGTCCCGTGCCGGCGATGCTTGCCTGCCAGCGCCCGCGACACCCCCACGTGAGACGAAACGTCAGTTTTTGTGAGACGCAGCGTCAAGTGCCGAAACGATAACTCTGCAAAAATTGGCGCCGGTTCGAGGTACGCGCCAGCCCTCTAGAGAAAGAGCGCGGCCCGGGCCTGACTGGCAAGCGACCGTCGATGGCGGGCACGACACCCTTGCCACCAGCGGGCCGCGCACGACCAGGCCATTCCAAAAGGCCCTCGATAGCAACCAGGCAGCGCGGCTTGCGTCCGGCGCAATTCCATGCGCCGGCCCGGTCGCGTCTTCGGCGTTCGTCCATAGCGCCGCATGGCGGCGGGCAGCGTCCGCGCAATCGCATCGCCGCGGCTGGCCGACACCATGCAGTTCCTGCGGTATTCGCCCGGCACCAGTCATGGCGTAGTGAAAACTCAATTTTTAGAGCGGGTAATCTCATGCTGAAAAGAAGAACGAAACTGATATCGCTGACGCTTCTGGCGGCCGCCGCGCTCGCGGCGTGCGGGGGCGACAACCCGGAGACCCCGGCTGCGAGCGCCCAGACGCCCGGCGCGCCCACGCCCGCGCCCGCGCCCACACCCGTGCCCCTGGCGTCGAGCTGTACCGAAACCGGTGTCGATGCGAAGTTTGCCTGTCAGACCGGGGTCACGGAGCCGCTGTACATCTACCAATGGGCGCTCAGGCAGGCCACCAGCTACTTCAAGTCATTCCCGGATACGGCGGATGGCGTCACCGACCTCAATGTGGAAGAAGCGCATGCCGCGGGCATCAAGGGCCAGGGCGTCAATGTCCTGGTTCTCGACGATGGCGTCGATATCAACAATGAGGACCTGGTCGCCAATGTGAACAATTCGATGACTTACAACTTTGACGACGGCACCAGCAACCCCACGCCCGCCAATATCCCGATGAACATCGCGGACGCGCATGGCACCCATGTCGCCGGCATCATCAGCGCGGCGCAGAACGGCAAGGGCGTGATTGGCATCGCGCCCCGCGCCACCCTGGGCGGCGCGCGCTTCATCGGCACCGCGGGTGCCGACATCCTGCAGGCCTACGGCGGCGCCGACTGGTCCCGGAATGCCCATATCATCAATGCCTCATATGGCGGGAATCCAGAGGTGCCGGACGAGTACGACACCGCAGCCGGGACCAGTGCCGTCATCCGGGCCTTCCCGAACCTGAGAAGCGGCAAGGGCCTGGTCATGGTGAAGGCATCGGGCAATGAGTACCACGCCATCCGGGGCGACACACCCAGGTCTTGCCCCGATATCGACGGGATAAGCGGCGTCCTCAGTTGCGAAAATCCCGCGAACGACACGGAAGCGCTTGAGCCTGGCGTCATCCTGGTAGGCGCGGCCAACGCCAAGGGCATCAAATCGAGTTACTCCAACGCCGGAGCGGTCAACTGGATCACCGGGCTCGGTGGTGAATATGGGGAGAAGGGGCAGTACGGAGAAGGCGGCTCCGGGCCGACGATCTACTCGACCGACCTGACCAGTTGCGCGAAAGGATATAGCCGCAACTACCTGGAACTAGCCAATGCATTCACCATTGGCGGCACCGCGACCAACAAGAAGGATAACCCGAACTGCGACTATTCCAGCATGAATGGCACCTCGGCCGCCACCCCGACCATCTCAGGGGTGGTTTCGCTGATGCTGGCGGCAAATCCGAACCTGACATGGCGAGACGTCCGCGAGATTCTTCGCGTGACCGCCAGGAGAATCGATCCGAATTATGGCTCGCGCGACAACCGGAATTTCCGGCTTGACCTGAAGCAGGGGACATTTACCGCCAGTGATGATGCCAGCCTCGTCGATGGCAGCCAGACTGCGCGGCTGGATCTGGGCTGGCAAAAGAATGCCGCGGGCAACTACTACTCGAACTGGTACGGCTTCGGCCTGGCGGATGCCGCGGCCGCCGTCAGGCTGGCGAAGGCATACAGCGCCTACAAGCCGGCAACCCTGGAAATTGGCGGCTTCACCAAGGCGTTCGCGGATAGCGCGCAGCTCAAGTACGGTTCGGTCCAGAAGCTGGGGCAGTTCACGGTCGGCGGCAATGACAAGGTGGATACCCTGCAACTGAGACTGAGCGGCTCCATCTGCGTCGGCAGCGTTGGCATCTTTGTCAAATCCCCCTCGGGGACCATTTCCGCACTCGCCGTTCCCTACAACAGCTACTACAGCACAGGCGTGCCGGAAGTGAAAAGCTACGGGCTGGGCAGCTATGCATTCCATGGCGAGAACGCCGCCGGAAATTGGGAGGTGTATGCAGTCAGCGCGATGCCAGCCCCCGCCGCGCCCGGCGCATGCAGCAGCTTTCTGCCGGAAGCCGATGGTGCCAGCGTCAAGCTCAGCAAGCCCCTGGCCGTTGAGTACCGTGTGATTGCCGCGAAATAACGGGGCGAGGAGAATGATGATGAAAAAGAACTTGTCCCTCAGGGTCTTGCTGTGCGGCGCCGCGGCGCTCGCCGCCACGCTGTGCCACGCGGGCGCGTCGGCCTATGTGGCCGGGCAGCAGCTTTCACCCGCGGAATTGAAGAGCCTTGCGGGCACGACGGCCGTTCGCCTTGGCAGCCAGTCGTTCCAGACGCTGCCGGCTTCGGCCACGGCAAAGAGCGCGGGCGCCATGGGGAGCCCGGTGACGCTGGTCGTGAACGACCGGGGCGTTGTCGGCGAGAGCCACAACGAGGTGATTGTTTCGCAAGTATCAACCCAGGAAGTCCAGCAGAAAGTCGGCAAGCTAAGCCGCTCAGCCACCGGCATCCAGTACTTCGATCACATGAATATCAGCAAACTGACGTTCGCTTCCTTCCAGGACGCGGCGGCTGCCAGGGAGCAGCTCAAGACGCTGCTTCCGCCGGCGGCGGGGGTCGATGTGCCGATCCGGTATGGCAAGCCCAAGGTGCGCTGAGCCGGTTTCCACGGCCGGAGTCACGCTGCTTTGCCTCGTTTGAAAACCTCGGCTGCCTGGGGTCCCCGAAGAAGCGCCGGGGCGCTCCAGGCGCCGAAACGCCAGCCGGGAACTTGCGCCGGGCAGGCGCGATGCACCAGCGCCCCGTGGCGCGCTCCCGATGATGGAAATGCAACGACCATACCGAAGCCTGTGCGGCTTCCTCCTGGCAGTCCTGGCGGCAGGATGTACATCCTACAAGTACGTCCCCCCAAAATCCGATGCGGGCCGTCAATGCGTGACGACCTGCGAAACCAACAAGCAGATCTGCATCACCGGCAAGGAACAGGTCGCAGCCGTCAAGGAGCAGGCCTGCGAAACACGGCGCGCCAACGCCCTTGCCACCTGCCTTGCCGCCGCCGCGAATGACAAGGGCAAGGAGCAATGCACCAAGCGGCAGGCTTACTGCTCCAGCTACGCATCGACCTACAGCTGCGACAGCGCTTACCAGGCGTGCTACATACAGTGCGGCGGGCAGGTCATCGAAGTCGAGGACTGAGCCCTTGCCGCCAGGCGGCATCCGGGCCAGGCATCGGACGGCCCCCGATACCGTCAGGCGCCGCTGCCGGTGGCAGTGAATTCGCCCCGCAGGCTCTCCAGCCATTTGTTGATGGTGGTCGCTTCGCTTGCGTCGGCCGGCGCCGCTGGCCAGCTGTTGCGCGGATGCTCCGCGAGCGCGCGCACCTCCCGCGGACTCAGGCTGAAGCGGCGGCGGAAGGCACGGCTGAAGGTGCTCTCATTCGAATAGGCGTAACGATATGCCAGCTCGGCGATGCTGAGCCCGCTGCCCTTGGATCGGGCAAGTTCATCGAAACAGCGATCCAGCCTCCGGCCCTGGATGTAGGCGTTCACGCCGCCGTCGGCGTCGAACAGGCGGTAGAGGCTGGCTCGCGACAGGCGGAAAGCGCCGGCGACCTGTTCCGGCGAGAGCGCTTCCACGGTCAGGTGTTCTTCGATATAGCGCTGCACCAGCTTGCGCATGCTGCGGCGTGCCGCCTTTTGCACGTCGGGCTCGCTATCGCGAAGCCTGGCGCCACTGCCCTCCAGCATGATCAGCGCCGCGGTGACCGATGCCGCCCTCTCCTCGCCTGTCAGCGCGTCGCCAGCCAGCAGGAGTTGCGACAGGTGCGACGCCAGCAGCCGCGCCGATCCCTGGCCGGCGTCCAGCACCGTACCGTGCAGGTTCCAGCTCCGCAGCGACGCGGGAAGGCGATCGCGCGGCACGGTAAGGGTGATATTGGCAAACGGCGGTGTCGAGCTATCCAGCGTCCGCCCCAGGTCGAGCACGCTGATCGAACCCACGCCAGCATTGAGCGCCCGGTTGCCATACTCGCCCTGAACGCCGCCCGCGGCATAGAGCTGAATCAGGATGTGGTCGATATTGCTGCGCCGGATCTCGACGATGCCGCGCTTGAAGCGATGCTCCACGGAGCCGGCGCAGCGCGCGATCAGGCTGTCGCCCAGATGCAACGCCATCAACTCACCCGAGAAGGCGCCCTGCGCGACGCCAATCCTGACGTCGAAGAGCGGCGCCAGCGCCGCGCGCCAGAGTTCGCAGGCTTCCGGAAGTACGCGCCCGTCGAGGCGGACGTGCACTTGCGGCGGCGCTGCCTCCACACTGGCTTCGAATTCTTCCGCAATCTGTGATGATGCTGGCCCTGACACGTGATTCCCTGGAGGCGTTACGGTAAAAGGCTTCGGCGCCCCGCCGCCCCGGTGCGACGCCATGCCGTGCTTTGCGCGTTGGTCCGCGGCAGCGCACATGATATCGAATGGACGGGGTCATGCGTTAGCGCGCCGGCTTGCCCCAAAGAAAAACGCCCCACCGAAACCGCGTGAGGCGTTGCCTGACTGTGCGATGTGCCTGTACTACACCGGCACATCCTTCATCGGGTCCGGCTTCCGGTTATCGAACCAGCGGTACAGCGTAGGCACCATCACCAGCGTCAGCAGGGTCGACGTGATCAGCCCGCCGATCACGACCACCGCCAGCGGACGCTGCACTTCGGAGCCCGGGCCAGTGGAGAACAGGAAGGGCACCAGACCCAGCATGGCGATGGTGGCCGTCATCATCACCGGCCGGAATCGCTGGGTCGCGCCCTGGATCACCGCCTGGTCCAGCGACAGTCCGGAATCGCGCAGCGTGCGGATATACGACACCAGCACCACCCCGTTGAGCACCGCCATGCCCCACAGCGCGATAAAGCCCACCGAGGCCGGCACCGACAGGTACTCGCCGGTGATGAACAGGCCGATGATGCCGCCGATGGAAGCAAACGGCAGCACGGTGATGATCAGCGTGGCAAAGCGCACGGAGTTGAACAGCAGGAACAGCAGGAAGAAGATCGCGGCGATGGTCACCGGCACGATGATCTTCAGGTGGCCCATGGCGCGTTCCATGTTCTGGAACTGCCCGCCCCACTCCAGGTAGTAGCCTTCCGGCAACTTGACCTTGCTGTCCGCCGCCTGCTGCAGCTCGGCGACGAAGCCGCCGAGGTCGCGGTCCTTCACGTTGATCATCACCACCACGCGGCGCTTGGCCATTTCGCGGCTGATCTGCGCGGGGCCGTCGGTGACTTCGATCTTCGCCACGCTTTGCAGCGGCACCTGGGCGCCGTTGGGCGTGGCCACCAGCAGTTGGCGGATGGCCTGCACGTTGTCGCGGAACTCTTCCGGCAGGCGCACCGCCGCGGCAAAGCGGCGCTCGCCTTCGAAGATGTCCGTGGCGCGCTTGCCGCCGATGGCGATCTCGATGATGTCGTGGATGTCCGAGGCATTGAGCCCGTAGCGCGCAATGGCCTGGCGGTCGATCTCGATCGACAGGTACTGCTGCCCGGAGATGCGCTCGATGCGGATATCCTGCGAGCCCTGGATGCCGCCCGCCACGCGGGCGATCTCGCCAGCCAGCTCGCGCAGCTTGTCGAGGTCATCGCCAAACACCTTCACCGCCACGTCCGAACGCACGCCGCTGACCATCTCGTCGACGCGGTCGGAAATCGGCTGCGCCATCACGATCTGCACGCCGGGGATGGCCTTGAGCTTCTCGCGGATGGCGTTGGCGATATCGTCCTGGGTCCAGCCGTCGGGCCACTCGTCGCGGTCCTTCAGGCTGGCGATGGGCGTGGATTCGTTCTGGCCCTGCGGGTCGGCCGGGCTTTCGCCACGGCCCACGCCGGACACCACCGACTTCACGCCCGGCACCGACAGCACCAGCTTGTTGGCCTCCATCTCCAGCTTGACCGACTCCTCCAGCGAGATATTGGGCACGCGGTCCAACGCGGGCACGATCGAGCCTTCCTTCATCTCGGGGATAAAGGACGTGCCCAGCAGCGGCACGATGGCGACGGTGGCCATGAATGCCATCACCGCGCCAATCACGGTCTTGCGGCTATTGTTCAGCGCCCAGTGCAGCATGCGCAGGTAGTGGCGCTTCATGAAGGCAATCAGCCAGGTATCGTGCTCCGCACCGCCCTTGAGCAGGTAGGACGACAACACCGGCGAGAGCGTCAGCGACAGGAACAGCGAAATCGCCAGCGCAATCGAGATGGTGAACGCCAGCGGCGCGAACATCTTGCCTTCCATGCCGGTCAGCGTCATCAGCGGCAGGAACACCAGGATGATGATGCCCACGCCGACGATCACCGGCGTGGCCACTTCCTGCACCGCCTTGACCAGGATCTCGGTCTTGGTCATGCCGCTCTTGTCACGATGGCCGAGCCGCTCGAACGCGTTCTCCACCACCACCACCGAGCCGTCCACCATCAAGCCGATGGCGATGGCCAGCCCCCCCAGCGACATCAGGTTAGCCGACAAGCCCACCTGGTTCATCACCATGAAGGTCATCAGCGGCGTCAGCACCAGCGTGGCCAGCACGATGACGGACGAGCGCACATCCCCCAGGAACAGGAACAGCACGATCACCACCAGCACCACGCCTTCGAGCAGCACCTTGGTGACTGTCCACAGCGCCGAATCCACCAGCTCGCTGCGGTCGTAATACGGCACGATCTGCAGCTTGCCCGGCAGCATGCCGCGCTCGTTGATCTCGGCCACGCGGGCCTTGACCCGACTCACCACTTCCTTGGCGTTGCCGCCGCGCATCATCATGACGATGCCGCCGACCGATTCGGTCTCGCCGTTCTTGACCAGCGCGCCCTGCCGCACCTCGTGGCCGATGGTCACATTGGCCACGTCGCGCACATAGACCGGCGTGCCCGATATCTCCTTGAGCACGATGCTGCCGATATCGTCCACGCCGCGGGCCAGGCCCACGCCGCGGATCAGGTATTGCTCGGCATAGTGCGGCAGCACGCCGCCGCCGGAGTTGGCGTTATTGCGCGCGAGCGACTGGTAGACCTGCTGCAACGTGACCTGATAGTGGCGCATGCGGTCCGGGTTGACCAGCACCTGGTACTGCTTGACGAAGCCGCCCTGCGAGTTGATTTCCGCCACGCCGGGAATCGAGCGCAGCAGCGGGCGCACCACCCAGTCCTGCGCGATGCGGCGCTCGGACAACTCCTCGGGCGTCAACGCGCGGTTGCCGTCGTCGGTGCGGTCCAGCGTGTACTGGTAGACCTCGCCCAGGCCGGTGGAGACCGGACCGAGCACAGGCGTCACGCCCTCGGGCATGCGGCCGGCCACTTCGATCAGGCGCTCCATCACCAGCTGGCGGGCGAAGTAGACATCCGTCGCATCGGTGAAGACCAGCGTGATCAGCGACAGGCCCGCCTTGTTGAGCGAGCGCATCTCTTCCAGGCCGGGCAGGCCGGTCATCGCCATTTCCACCGGCACGGTGACAAAGCGCTCGACCTCCTCCGGCGAACGGCCGGTGGCTTCGGTGGCGATCTGCACCTGTACGTTGGTGACATCGGGGAAGGCATCCACCGACAGTTTGGTCGCCGCGCGCAGGCCGAAGAAGAACAGCACAACGGCCAGCACGCAGACCACCAGCCGCTGCTTGATAGCGGCTTCCACAAGGGCTTTCATCATGATCGATTAACCCTGTTCCAGGCGTTTGCGCTCGTTGTCCAGATGGAAGGCGCCGTCCACCACGATGCGGTCGCCCGGTTTCACGCCGCCCTGCACCACGCGCATGCCGTCGCTCTCGGCGCCCAGCTTGACCTTGGTCAGGCGGTACAGGCCACCGGCCTGCTCCACGTACACCAGCTCGTCGTTGCCGTCGCGCACGATGGCGGATTCGGGGATCACCAGTTGCTCGGACGGCGCGCTGGCAATCAGCATGCTGGCCAGCATGGCCGGCTTCAGGCGTCCTTCGCGGTTCTCCAGTTCGGTGCGGACCAGCACGGTGCGCGTTTGCGGATTCACGGTACGGCCCACGTAGATGAGCTTGCCGGTGATCTGCTTCTGGCCAGCGCCATTGCCCAGCGACGGCACCTCGATATCCACGCTCTGGCCTTCGGCCACCAGCGCCGCCTGCTGCTCCGGCACCTCCGCCACCACCCATACGCGCGACAGGTCGGCCACGGTGTAGAGCGCGTCGGCAGGCTGCACCACCTGGCCTTGCGCCACGTTGCGCTCCACCACGGTGCCGCTGATGCTGGAGAACACCGGCGAATAGGAATCGATGCTGCCGCTCTTGGCGAGTTGCGCCACGGCGGCGGGCGACATGCCAAGCACGCGAAGCTGGTCGCGATAGGCCCGCATCTCGGCCGACGAGATTGCCAGTTCGCTCTCGCGCCGCTGCAGCTCGCCGCGGCCGATCACGTCGGCGGCGAACAACTGGCGCGCGCGCTCGGCGTTGCGGACCTGCAGCTCGGTCTGGGCCTCGGCCTTCAGAAAGGCCATCTGGGCCGCGCCCAGTTCGCTGCTATGCAGGCGGGCGAGCACCTGCCCCGCCTTGACCTCCTGGCCCAGGATGCCGTAGAGATCCGTCACGCGGCCGGTCACGCTGGCGCCGATGCGGGCCACGCGCTGTTCGTCGAAATCGATGCGCCCGGACACGCGCAGCACTTCGCTGAAGGCGCTGGTGGCGACCGGCGCCACTTTGAGCGATGCCTGCAGGGTGCCTTCCGGCTTGACCACGCCGGGCGGCTGCTTGGGCGCTTCGGTGGCGGGCGCGGGTTCGTCGGAGCAGCCTGCCAGGGAAAACAGCAGGACTGCGGTTGCCGTCAGGGAAAGAAGAAAATGGGGACGCATGCTTATTGGGTTTCCGTAGGTGCCGAAGGAGCGAAGGGAGCCGTGGGTGCCCCGGATTGCCCGGGCACGCTCGACAGCAGCTTCTCGATCTGGATGGTGGCCGCCTGCAATTCGTACTGCGCGGCGATCAGGTCGCTGCGCGCGCCGCGCAGCACGCGCTGGGCATCGAGGTAATCCAGGATGCCGCGCTCGCCAAAGCGATAGGCCGACTCGGCCACCGAGAGCGCGGACTCGGCCTGGCGCACGATGCCGCCTTCCAGCGCGCTCACCTGCGCCTGCGTGATCTCGTATTGCCGGTAGGCCGACTCCAGCTCCTGCGCAAGCTCGAACTCGCGCGCCTCCAGCGCCGAGCGGGCCTGGATCGCCTGCGCGGTGGCCTCGCCCACCGGGCCGCTGCGGCGGTCCCACAGCGGGATGGTGAGGACCAGGCCGACCTGCGAGACCGTGTTGTCGGGCTGGCGCTCGGCGCTGGCGCGCACCGCCAGTTCCGGCAGCCTCAGCGAGCGCTGGTAGTCCACCGCCAGGCTGGCCCGGTCGGCTTCCAGGCGGCGCTGGGTCAGTTCGGCGTTGGTTCCGGTCAACGTATCGCGCAGCACCGGCAGGGCCGGCAGCGCCGGCGCCTGGTTCAGGCTGCCGGCCAGCGAATAGGCCGCCGGCAAGGCGCCGCCCACCTGCTGGCGCAGCGCGGCCTTGGCCTGGTTGACCCGCAACTGGGCGCTCTGCAGCGTCTTTTGCGCGCCGAGCAGTTCGGTGTCGGCCTTGATCAGCTCATAGCGCGGCGCTTCGCCAACCTCCACCCGCAGGCGGGCGCGGTCCTGGATCTGCCGCATCATGGTCAGGTCTTCCTTGGCCGCGGCCAGTTCCATCTCGCGCCGCAATACGTCGAAATATGAGGTCTTGACGCGCGCCGCCAGATCCGCCCGGAACGCCTGGCGGCCAGCTTCGGTCGCCTCCAGGCTGCGCCCGGCGATCTCGGCGCGCAGTTTGCGCTGCTGCGGATAGTCCAGCTTCTGGGTGATGGCCATGGTCGGCGCGGCGCCACCGGTCACACCGGAGGTACGCGGCGACAGGCGGCCGTACAGCACCTCCACCTGCGGATTGGGATAGGCGCGCGCGCTGGTCACGGCGGCACTGGCGGCATCCACGCCTGCCTGCGCCGCTTCGACGCCTTTGTTGGTGGACTGCGAAAGGGACAGCAGTTGCGGCAAGGTGAACGTTTCCGCCGCGAGAGCCGGCAAGGCTCCGAGCGACAGCAACGCCACCATGGAAAACATAGTGATCTGTTTGATCTGCATGACAAATGGGGGCAGGCGAAACGGCTGCGCGCCCGCCGCCGGCGCGCGCAAGAAGCGCGCGCCAACGGTCAGCCAGCGATCGCGGACGCGATCGGGCCCAGGCGCCCAGGCAATGGGAACGCAGCCCGGGCACGCCAATGGCGCGCCGGGGTTGCCAGGGCTGTCAGATCAGGGAAATGGGCGGCTTGAAGAAGGCCGCGGGCAAAGGCTCCGGGCGCGCCGGGAGCTGTTGCGCGATCTCGTTGGGCGGCAGCGAGACGCGTACGGTCGGCAGCGCGAAGAGCGCGCTGGATTCCTCGATCTCGTCGAGCATGTCGAGCGGGTCGAGCAGGTCGGCGGACCAGATTTCGCAGTAGCCGGGCGGGTTGTCGTCCTCCGCCAGCACCTCCGCGGCCGATTCACCCGGCAGCCCATCGTCGCCCGGCGCCACAACGCGTTCCAGGTCGGCACCGCCGTCCAGTTCGTCGAGGGTGCGGGCGAGCGTGGATTCCAGGATCACGCGGTCGAGCGGGTCAAGCCGCTCGGCCTGGGCAGACTCGAATGCAGCCCCCGCCGCACCGGCGTGCGAACCCGCCGCTGCCCCGAAGGACAGCAGAGACAAGCACAGAACGGTCAGCAGGAGCAGCAGGGATCGCATGAATTGGGGGTAAACGGAGATGGCGCAGTGCTCGCCGCAGGGTGCAAATGGCCTGAAATGGCCTGTTGCGAGGCGATGGTGCACTACAGCATTGTAACTGAACGCAATTCATAGACAGGGAAGCGCCCGGCATGTTCCTGAAGGGTTGCGAAAGTTGCCGGTTGCCTTTTGAGCGACGCCGGTAGCAAGTCGACAAGCTCCGATCATTGATCGGGCAGGTTTCCATATCACGTTCCCACAACCGAAATCCACTGCCACATCGCAAACGCGGTCAGCACGAGCGCCGAGACCGCGTTGATGCGCTGGCGCCAGGCGGGCGTGAACAGATGGCGGCCCCGTGCGACCACCAGGGAAAGCGCGAGCCACCAGAGCGATGACCCGGCAAATACCCCCAGGATCATGGGAACGGGAGAAACCGGGCCCAGGGCACCGCCGCTCAGGGCGCCGAACACGGCGACAAACGACAGGATGGTGGCGGGATTGGACAGCGTCAGGACAAAGGTGCCGGCGAGACAACGCAGCAGATCCGAGCCGCCGGGCACGGACGCCGCCGATGCCGCCAGCGGCGCGCGCCAGGTACGCCAGGCCAGCCAGAGCAACAAGGCGCCGCCGCCCAGCGCCAGGGGCATGCGCGCGGCGGCAAGCGCGTGGATGATCCAGCTGACCCCGAAGGCGCCGATCGCGCCATACACGGAGTCCGCCAGCGCGGCTCCCATGCCGGTGGCCAGTCCCACTGCCATGCCGCGCTCAAGCGTGCGCTGAATCGTCAGGAGCCCGATGGGGCCGACCGGCGCCGCGATCGAAATCCCGACCAGGGCCGCCTTGAGGAAGAGGAGAAGTGTCGTCGAATCCATGCGCCCATGGTATCCAGTTCTCCCCGGCAAATGAATCGTGTAAATTCCGTGGTTCGGCAGACGAGCTTTCGATTTTTTAAGCTGCCCGGCCAAAGTACGGAAACCCTATGCTTGAACTCGATGACAAGGCATGGCGCCTGATCCAGTCCATCCAGGCCGATGGGCGGCAACCGCTCAAGGTACTGGCCGCAGCCACGGGCTTGTCCATCCCCGCTACGCTGGAGCGCCTGCGCCGCCTGGAAGAGGCCGGCGTGGTGCGAGGATTCCATGCGGACATCGACCCGAAGGCCGTGGGCTACAGCGTGCGCGCCATCGTGGGAATCAATGTGCCTCAGCCGGGCAAGCAGGCGTTGCTGGACAAACTCCGCGACTCGCCGCGCGTACTGGAATGCCATCATGTCAGCGGCAACGATTCCTACATGCTATCCGTGGTGGCCACCGACCTGGAGGACCTGGAGTTGTTCCTCTCCGAGATCAACGGGTTCGGCGAGACAAGGACTTCCATTGTCTTCTCGACGCCGATCGAGCGCCGGGGGCTTGCGCCGCCGGCACAACGGGAACTGAGGCCGGCCGGCTAGCCCCGGCATTCGCGCCATGCCTCGATCGAATTCAAGGCGGGTTGAGATTATTTCAAATCCCGGCCATGGTTATATTCCCGTCTCCTCCTGATTTCGCCCGCACTTCGCTGATACGGTAGATTAGGCGCGCTCTGATACTGTACGGCAGCCTGGGGCACGGCTACGCTTGGTCCGATACTCTCCGCGCGATCATTCTCATGGCGATCAGGCCATGCCAACCGCGGTTGCGGCGGTTTGTATCGCTCCCGATACGCCGCGTTTTTTCGGCATGAACATGCCGGAATATCGCTCGCGAAACCGAAGCCGACACTCCCGGAGATTGATGGAATCACAGCATTCCGTTAATCCAGCTCGAAGCACGATTGGCTTGCCAATCTCGTACTGCAAATCATGACCACCACACCCGAAAATAACGAAGCAAAGCCGGATGGCACACCTGACCAAAGCCGCGAATCACTGCGCAAGGCCGCCCTGGAATATCATGAATTTCCGACACGCGGCAAGATTTCGGTCACGCCGACCAAGCCGCTGTCCAACCAGCGTGACCTGGCGCTGGCCTACTCGCCGGGCGTGGCCGCCGCGTGCGAGGAAATCGTGGTCGATCCGGCCAATTCCTTCCGCTACACCGCGCGCGGCAACCTGGTCGGCGTGATCACCAACGGCACCGCCGTGCTGGGCCTGGGCGACATCGGCCCGGCGGCTTCCAAGCCGGTCATGGAAGGCAAGGCGGGCCTGTTCAAGAAGTTCGCCGGCATCGACGTGTTCGACATCGAACTCGACGAGAAGGACCCCGAGAAGCTGGTGCAGATCATTGCCGCGCTCGAGCCTACCTTCGGCGGCAT
>NZ_JBFTOX010000088.1:0-27032 GCF_056398185.1 Cupriavidus sp. 05L310 | reverse complement strand
GGCGGCTGGAGCGTGATCACCGGGACGGTGGTGCAGCCGGGCGGGTTCATGAGCGCGATGCACATGAACATCGAGGCCGACGCGATCAATGCGGTCAACGATGCGTTCCTGATCCGCGGCGCCGACGGCAGGGTGGACGAGGCCGCGACCGTGGCTCTAGTCAATCAGATGAAGGCCAACCTCGGGCTGAACTACACCGAGAGCACGGTCGCCGACGACATCCACACGCGGTTCATCAAGGAGAAGAAGGGGTTCGGGCCGCTGGGGCAGATCGTGGCGATGGTGGCCGCGGTGGCATTGGCCGTAGTGACGGCCGGAGCGGCATCTGCAGCCATCGCTGCGGCGCAGATCGCAGCGGCGGAGGCCGGTATGACTGCGCTTATCGCCACGGGATCGATTGTCGAGGCGACGGCAGCGGGCGGCCTCCTTGCTAGTTCTGCATTTGCAGCCGGAGGCATGGCCAACCTTGCCATCGCCGGTGCGCTTGGTAGCATTGCCTCAAGCGCGACCATTCAGATTGGCATGACTGGCACGATCAAGCTCGATCAACTGGCGACGGCGGGTCTCGCGGGAGCGGTAACCGGGGGGCTGGCGGGGTACTTTGGGTCCAGCTACGGCGTGGACCGTCTGCTGGCGTCTGGTGCGGCTGGTTGTGGTACGGCTGCGATGCAGGGCGGCGACTGCAAGGCAGGGGCCGTGACTGGCTTGGCGACGGCTGCCGTCGCTTGGGCGGCCGATGCGATGCGTCAGGATCAGATTGAGTCGTCTCAGCGATTCAAAGGCATCTACGATGCAAGGGATGAAAATGGGCGACTGATTTCGAATGCTACTGGATCCAGCTCTGGTATTGACGGCGACGGCATGAAGATTGCCGGGACGCGCGTTAGCGCTGACGACTTGCGAAAATACGGAATAGTTGCCGAGCGACCGGATGGGGCCTGGGATTTCACCGGAACAGGAATCAACCCGGATACGAATGACAAATGGACTCTGACCGAAGCTCTTAATAGAGAGGGGGGGCTGACCGGCGGATTCCAAGGGCTGCCAGGCACCCTTGCTAAGTCACCCTACCCTCCGGGCACGTTCACGGACAAGGTGCTGGAGTCCTTCGCCGGCCCTCATGACTATCTAGGCAGTTTGACTGCCTATGACCAGCTGGGGAATCTGAAGGAAGGGATGACGAGCTTTCAACGGATGATGTTTGAGATCCAGACCGATATCGATATTCCATTGGCAGCTCCATTCGCTGGCGTGACATTGCTCAATCAATACGGCATAGATTGGTCCGTCTTCCGCAACCAGAGCCAACAATCGAAGAATGCAAAATGAGTGCAATGAAGTTAGCCATCCCCTTTCTGGTCATGGCCTGCTCGGGTTGTTTCCACTCGCCGCCGAACTACCCTGGTGCTGGTGGTGAGAATATCGACCCGTCTCGCTATGTTGATGCAGCGTGTCCTGATTTGACCGGCCGGTATGACGGGAGGGGCGAACTTCTGGATGGAGACGCTACTGCGCAAGGTTGGGCAAAGACCAGGCGCTTAGACAATGTATTCCCATTTGCGAAAGCGGATGAGGTGTCTGCAATTGACGATGCCTCTAGGTCTGAGACAGGACGCTTCCAATACCCAAAGGACGGGCAAGTATCGCTGGTCAAGGAACGGATCTTCCAAAGTAGGTTCACATATCCAAACGGAAGAAGTGCAATACAGCAGTCTTCCTTTGAGGACAAAAAGCGCTTCGTTTGCACTGGGGCTGAAGGAAAAATAACCTGGGGCGGCGCGAGCAAGGGGGGGCGCTCCGAATTCGGACCGAATACATCTGATTCGGTGGCAATGCTTTACCTCGACGAGCATGGTGATCTCATCTATGAGAAATTTACGCAGATTCATATGAGGCTTCGGCTTGGGGGGATTCCCACGGGTACGGCCCAGCATTTTGCGAAGTATAGATTCAAGCGGATCCAGTGAAGAATGCCCCCTTCCGTCTGTGCTCAAGCCACGTGCGGCTCGCCGCGGGATATTGCCTGGCGAATTCCGCTAATCGGGCGCAGCAAGCAAAGGAAAAAATGGCGCGAGCCAAGTTATGTGTTGCTGGAATAGCTCTGAGTTGTACGGCCTGTCTCCATTCCCCGCTGAACTATCCCGGCGTTGGAGGTAATAATCTAGATCCTGCCGAATACGCGGCTGCTCACTGCCCGAATCTAAGCGGGCGATATGAAGGAATAGGTGAACTCATTGAAGGGGATGCAGCAGCACAACAAGCGGCAAGGAAATGGCGTTTATCAAACGCCTTTCCATTTCGGGACGCTCGTCAAGCGCAGGAAGTAATAGCGGCGTCTCAGTCCGGCGACGGACGGTCCCTTCCCCCTACCTTCGCAACGGTGCGGATGACGAACCGCTTTGCGCCAATCGCTCTGCAGTATGGGAACGGGAGGTCGTTTGAGTATGTTTCTTCTTTTGAGGACAAGGGAAAATTTGTCTGCACTGGTTCTGATGGAATCGTCTCGTGGGGAGGGGCAAGTGATGGGGGACGGTCTGAGTTTGGACCGAATTATTCCGATTCTGTTGTAACCTTGTACCTAGATCCATCAGGAAACCTCATCCTTGAGCGCGGAATGCAGGTCCACATGAGCTTGCGGCTAGGCTCGATTCCTACGGGGACGGCTAGGTACTTCGCGATCTATCGATTCAAACGTCTGCCTGAATGAGATTGCCCCCTCCTATCTGCTCCCGATACTTCTGGCTCACGGTTTGATTTTGCCTGGCGCTCGCCGGCTGCCCAATGCTTCCAGATCCTGATGGATGTCTTTCGCGATTGAATGCGCTTGGGAGCGCACCAAAACATGCCTTCCGCAAGCCAATGCCGCGATTGATTGCATGCTGCTTGCATAGCCTGCTGGCGCCGTTGCAGCAGCAGCCTCTCGCCATTGTGAATCGAATCGATGACATGTTCTGAGCACCGATGGCTGGGCGGCATCCGCTCAGCCATCAACGTTGCGCACTCGTCATGGCGGAGTAGTCGTGCGCGCTGGCCTCAGCCTCAGTTCGCGCGCTGCCTGCGCCCGCCCGCATCGCTTTCAACTTCGCCCATCGCGCCCCACTACGCCCGATGCACGGGGGCAGCTTCGCAGCCAGGCCTTCGTCAGATACACGCGAACGCCCATCTCCCTCTCACCTTTCGCGCGACGACCGTCGCTCAGCGGACGGTCCGGTAGAGATTCCGACTTCAACATTTTTCACATCTGACTAAATCGCGACCGTTGGTGCTCGCTCAAGCGTCAGATTGCTGTAGGTGCTCCTTGCTGGCGTATTTGCCCAAAAAGCAAAAAGTGTAAATGAACGATGAATTAGTACACGTCCGATTTTCCTGGTATTTCAACTCTGCTAACGTCGCGCACACATCTAGCGCGGTTGAGTCACCGGCCCGGTGTCCGAGTACCAGACCGCCATTGCCGATGTGGCCGGAGCCGGCGCGGGCATCCGCGTTTCCGCCCAGCGAGCCAATCAAACAGTCGCCAGCGACTGCTGGTTGCCGTGCCACTCGCACCGCCCGGCTATCTGAGGCTAAGGCGCCGCTCCTGCTGGCCACGCTCAGCTAGATCTCTTCAACAAAAAGGAGAAGAAATCCATGAACTCGCAATTCGAGCGTTACGCGATGACGGCTGTCGCGCTGGCCGTGACCATGACCCTGGCGGGATGCGGTGGCGGTAGTGACAGCCCGGAAACCGCTCACACTGATTCGGTCAATGGCGGTGGCACGATCACGCAGACAATCGACCCCACCGTGTTAGGTCAGGAGTGTTTGCAGGCGCCTGCGCAAGGCGCCAGGAGCCACGTCTCGGCATCCTGGATCGTGCCGGTCCAAGTCGACGTGGTGGATGTGGCCGGCTTGGGGACGCAGAGCTTTGACGGCAACGCCTACCCCGCGATTGACGTGCGGAATAGCAAGAACTTCTTCTTCGGCGAGGGGGAGCAGCACCACACTGTGTACTTGCATCCGCAGACCCCCGTCTTGCCGGCTGGCGCTGTGACATATGCCAAACCAGGCTCCGGTGGATCGGATCGACGCTACCGCTTCGACTACGCCGCCACCTCGCTGTCGGACCTGATCGCCTCGGGGAAGGTGCCTGCGGCAATGGCGTCTGGCGGGGGCGTTCCATGGAATAGTGCGATGCGCGCCAATATTCAGATGACGTCACCCGTGCTGGCCGGACTTGCCACCGGCCAATCCAGGACCTACACGATGTTCAAGCAAGCCGCGGACGGCACTGGTTCGTACGGGCTGACCTTTGGCGGGGTCATTACCGAGCTCAAGTTCACGTATCTAGGGCGCGAGAACGTGGCGGCGCCGGATGGCACCTACGCGCAGGCCTGCAAGGTTGCCGTCGAAGGCCAGGTGCTGGAATACAGCTACCGTAACGATGGCAAGGTCACGATTGAGCCAGTCTTCCACGGCACAGTCTGGCTGGCGCCAAACGTTGGGCCGGTTCGCGTCGCCCTCACGGATGCCGACGAAAACACGCCGGTGCTTGATCTGTTTCTTCCTGCTGCGCGTTGATTGACGAACTCGCGTTTTCCATCGCCATGACGATCTCACATCATCGGCAATTAGTTGCCGATGATGCTAACGATCCCCACGGGCGCGGCCACGCAGTTCTCAAAATATCGCTTCAAGGGAATTCGATGAGCAGTACATCCTCTTCCCTTGTGCGCGCAGGTCTACTGTTGCTTGAGCAGCGGGAGCAACGCAACCAACTGGAAGCGGAGGCGCTGCGCGCTGAGATCGCGGCGGCCCTATCGAGTGGTACCCCTGAGCCTGCCGAAGATCTGTCCGCGAGGTTCGAGAGCAAGTACCGCGCTACGGACAAGAGCAAGCACCGCTGATGCAGCTCACGATCACGCCGCTCGCCGGGCAGGATCTGGAGTCCACGTTCTTCATCTGTCCTCCTTCCTGCACCTGTCGATGTGAACCTGCCTCAGTTTCGCCGGCGATATTTGCGGCATGTCGTAGGCAATGTTTGTAGCCTCGGTGGTCGTGGAGAGAAAGAGCGGGTCGCCCCCGCCAACCTGACTCAGTTTCTTCAGTACATCTTGCCTGGGCGCCCCTATATCGCGTAGTTGAGCGGCCATGAAAAGGAGGTCGGCCACGCACTGGCAGACCGACATCCTTTGCGCCTTGCTTACCTCGCCTTGCCTCGCTTGCGTTTGCGCATAGGCTCCGGCAGCGACAAACAGGGCAACGGCTGCAAGCATTGCGGCTCGTAAAACTTGGTGGCTCATATTGTTTTGCCCCCTCTTCTAATGAGGTGGTCTGGTCCTGCTACGCTGGATTCGCGCTTGTGACCATTATTCCCTTGCGCAGGGGGCAATCTGTCTGGAACCGAACCTTCGGTGCGGCTTTCTACGACGACGCGTCAGAAGCTGATCGCCGCTGAGACCACGACGACCTGCTCATGCGACGTCGGGTTGAACCAGTACACCGCGGCGGAGGCGCGCTTGCCCTTTACTTGCGCAAAGACGCCGCGTTGCAGGTCGCGGCCGTTTTCATACGCGCGCGTGCGCTGTCCGGCAAGGCCGACGCGGAGCCAGTCCACGGGACGGAACGCTAGTTCGGTCCAGGCGTAGGTGTAGGCGGACGGCTTGGCGTTCGGCACGTATTCGAACTCGACATAGGCATCCGCATAGCGGCCGGTCACCGTGGCCTCGAATCCGGGCACCACGCTGTTCGTGCTGCCCGTGACCCCCCCCAGGATCGGCGTGACCTCGAGGCGCACGGCTTCGCCGGCGGCAAGGTTGTACCCGGCGAAGAATGAGTACGCGTCCTTGCCTTCATAGTTGCTCCGTGCTTCCAGGTGCAAGGCGCCGCGATTGGCGATGGCGATACCGGTGACATAGGCGTCGCTGCCGCTCGGCAGGTTGAGGTAAGCCGAAACCGCGCCACTCCACGTGGGCGCTTCCGCCGCGGGTGGCTGGCTTTCCCCGGCTGCGCGCGCATGCAGGGGCGCGGTCGCCGCGGCCAGCAGGAGGCAGTGCGCGGCCAGCCGGGCGGCCCACATGCTCAGCCTCCCAGCAGGATGATGGCCACGGTCAGCGCGACGCCCAGCACCGTCATGGCCAGGCCTGCGATCCAGCCGCCGAAGCCGGCATGGCGCCCGAGGGCGAGGCCGGCGCCGAACAGCATCACGATGGTCAGGACCCGCGATACCAGGAGCGCCGTCGATACCTCGGGGACGATAATGAAGGGAAGCGCAACCGGGAATGTGGCGAGTACGACAATCAGGAAGATCGCTGCTGCCGCCAGAAAGTCCTGGGCGCCCAGGGTGGGCGTCTCGGGCCAGTCGGTTGTCCTGGCGATACGGCTGCGTATCGCCTCCAGTTCCGCGTCTTCCACCAGTGGCCGCAACGTCGGTGAAAGCGCATTGCGCAGGCACGCGATGGCGTCGGACGGGTCGTTTGCGCTTCGCACCGCCCTGATCAGCGTCAGTTTGCGCCCCCGTTCGGTCAGGGTGCGGACCAGGTACATCACGGCATCGACAAGCCCCCAGGCCAGGTTGCAGCCGAGGGCAGTAAGGAACATGGTGCGGGCGGCATCCGCCGGGGCTGCCACTGCCGATACCGCCCCCACGAAGGTCAGCGCCATGAACAGGCCGAAGCACATCTCGGAAACCCGGTCGACAGTATCGAGCAGGCGGGGCCGGGCTTCGGCGGCATGCGGATCGATTGAGGTAGTCAACACTGGCGCGCACCTCGACATGTCTGCCCCCGCTGAGGTTTTCGTCGATGTCATGGCCGGCTTGATGGCATCGATCCTGCGCATCTCAGGCGGGCAGACGCCTGGACGCGACCGGACGGTGATGGCGGCGCCACCCGGACTGTCCGGATGCCGCCGTTTGCAGTGTAGGCAAGAATTCACACCGTGGCTGGAATCCGGCGCAAACGTCTCTTGGCCGCTATGCCGCATGGCCGAAGACGAAGAGAGCGACGAATCCGGGTGACGATTGCGGATCACGCCCGCGTCGCCGATTTCGCAACACGGTCTGCCTGTAAGGAGACAGCGCATCGCGGCGCGGCAGCGGGCGAGACGCGCACGCTCAGCACAAGGGTCGCCGAGCAGCCGATGCGTGTTCCGCTGCTGGCGGGCACGGCATTCGACAGGTACTCCCCATCAGTACTTGATGTCCCGCTTGTCCTGACGGCCCTCCTGCTTCGTGTCGCGCTTGTCCTGCCGGCACTGGGAGTTGCTCTTCTGGTTTGCGGCCCGGCAGTCGACCTTGCCAGAGCGCGCCTCCTGTTTGGCAGCCTGGTTTACGTCCCTGCCTTGTTGGCGCTGCTGCGACTGTTCGGTGGCCAGCGCGGCGCCCGATAGCGCCAGGAGTCCGGCCGTGGCCAGTATTCTGCCCGTCCGGCTCCAAAGGCCGTTTCTCGATTCGACCATTTTCACGCTCCTCTTTGGCTGGTTGAGACGGCAGTCAGCTGTCGCGCCAGGCCGCCTTCGTATGCTCGTAGAGAGGCAGACCCAGGAAGCCTCCTCCGATAAAGGCGAGCATCCATTACCTGAAGTCCATGATAGCGCTTCGTCAGCACAGGGATCGCCGGCAATGAGGTCCGCCAGCAAAGACGAGCCGCCCGAAGTTTTCACGGCTACCTGACGGAGGGAATAACGCGGAAGTGAATTTTGATGCTTATGTGTCTTGACCGGGCCTAGCATGCCTGTTGTAATAACTGTTGTTAACTGTTATTAAGCGCCAGGAGAATCAGGATGCCTACCAGTGTGGCCCTTGGCAGTCATTTCGAAGCCTTCATTCGTGAGCAGGTGCAGAGTGGGCGCTTCAACAATTTGAGCGAGGTTGTGCGCGCGGGTCTACGGCTGCTTGAGCAGCAGGAGCAACGCAACCAACTGGAACTGGAGGCGCTGCGCGCTGAGATCGCGGCGGGCCTATCAAGTGGCACCCCTAAGCCAGCTGAAGATGTGTTTGCGAGGCTCGAGAGCAAGTATCGCGTTGCTGACAAGAGCAAGCATCGCTGATGTGGCTCACGATCACGCCGCTGGCCGAGCAGGACCTGGGGGGGCATTGCCGATTACATCGCCGCGGATAGTCTGGCGCGTGCGCTGGCGTTCATCGAGGAATTGCGTGGGCAGTGCCAACGAATCGCGCGGAATCCAGATAGCTATCGCCGGCGCCCCGAACTGGGTAGCGATATCCGCTCCTGTCCCTACGGCAATTACGTGATCTTCTTTACCGCAAGCGATAGCGAAGTGACCGTTGTCCGCGTTCTTCATGGCGCTCGCGATATTCCAGCGTAAGGTGGGCACCTGTGGCGGCATTCTGACCTTGGCACTTGGCTCGGTCCACTCGTGAGCCACCCTACCGCTCACGATACCCCGAAGCCCCGCAAATCCACCCCAGATGCAGTTCCGTCTTCGGCAGCCTCTTCGCGCTGTAAAAGCAGTTAGGCCTCGCATCCAACCCAAACAACGCAGCGAACGCCCGATAGTCTTCAAACCACGCATTCGTCGGGCTGAACGAGTGAACGAGCATCACCGCGTGATCCGCGTTAAAGCGTTCCGCTCCCAGGATCGCGGAGGCGGCTCTGCGCAGCAACTGATACCGGATCGATAACGGGATCTCCAGCAGGCCGAGCGTTTCGGCGAAGAAGTCGAGGCGGGTGTGCCTTCCCGGCGTTCCCGATTCCAGCCACTCCGCCAGCGTGCGGTCGAAGGGCTCGCCAACTTTGCCTTCCACAGCGAAGGAGATCAGTTGGCCGTCGCATTTGCCCAGTACCCGGATGTCGCTCTGCGATTTGGTGGTGCGGCGCGCAATCGCAGCCTGGTGCTCCGGGGGGGCGGGCAGCATGGCTGTGCCTCGCAGGACCGGGTAGGCTTCGATGGCATTGGCGATTTCCGCGGGAAAGCCATCCGCTTCCTGCCAGCAATGCGCCAATGTGCGAGAGGTGTAGCGGGTTTTCCAATGCTTCACCAGTTCTGCAAGGAAGGGGGCCCAGTTATCGGCCGCGGCGGTTGGGATATAGATCCTGCTCATTTTTTTTCCCCTGCTGGAGAATGGCCTGTAGCGTCGACTCAGCCCGCTAGCATGAGACGACGCTAGCACTGGCGGCTGGCGCTTTATGTTCGGTTGCCAATATAGGGTGTATGCTGAGAAGCGCTGTGCGCGCCTCATTGAGGTAGATGCACGCTGAACTGCCATACGCATGGCAGATCACGAACCGGGTGCCGACTTGGATAGGATCCGAGGGATCACTCGAGCGCGGTGAGGGAAAGCACAAAAGTGAGTCATGATGCCTAAGCGCTTTGACGGGTGCCGGTGCACCTGCTGCAATAACTGTCACTAAACTGCCAAGAGGACCCAGACGCCTGTCAGCATCGCCCACCGTAGACCGCTGGTGCCGCGCAAGAAGGAGAGCTGAACATGAACGCCGATCAACTCAACACCGATGCGATCGATGATGCTGTCCTGGGGCTGCTCTATCTGGCCCTGCATGACGATGACCGCGCATGGAAGGGCTTTGACTGGGAAGCTTTGAACCGGCTCCACGAACGGGGCTTCATTGCGAACCCCGTGAACAAATCGAAGTCGGTGGCGTTCACGGAGCAGGGCTTGCGTGAGGCCGAGCGGCTCTTCAGGAAGCACTTCATTCTTCCTGACGCCGGCACTAAGGAGTAATGAGGGTGCGCATCGGAAATGCTCCGTCACCGCGGCGCCGGCTGGCAGCGCATGGCCGCATGCGGTAAGGTGCGGGCTGGTCCTGCGCTATTGAAATGGCTACCCAGAAGACCACGACTACCTGGATCGATGTCAGGACGAAACTGGCCGAGCTCGACCGTGCCGGCCTGCTGAGCCTGGTGCAAGACATGTACGCCGCCAGCAAGGACAACCAGGCTTTCCTGCATGCCCGCTTCGGGCTCGGGGGCGACGTGCTCAAGCCCTACAAGACCGTCATTGCCCGTTGGATTTACCCTGATTTGTTTAAGAACCAGCCCACATCGGTTGCCAAGGCGAAAAGAGCGATCTCGGACTATAAGAAGGCTATAGGTAAGCCGGAGGGGCTGGCCGAACTGATGGTGTTTTATTGTGAGCAGGCAGGTGAGTTCAGCAGCGACCTCGCTTTGGACGATGCTGGCTACCTGGATGCGCTGGTGCGGATGTTTGGGCAGGCCTTGGCCGTCATTGATAGCCTGCCTGAGGCACAACAGCAGCCGCTGCGAAAGCGCCTTGAAGCTGTAAGCGACCTATGCCGGGACATTGGCTACGGCGTGGGCGACGGGATGGGCGGACTCCTTGCCGAGTTCGGCGTAGATGAATGAGTGCGATCCCGTAGCCGCGCTTCAGGCCGAAAACGCTCGCCTGATTGCGCTGCTGCAAAAACACGGCATCGAATGGCGCTTGCCCGTCGTGCCAGTGCCGCCAGTCCCCGAAGCAGAAACCTCGCGCCTATCCACCGGCGACAAGGTCGAATTGTTTCGCCGCCTGTTCCGCGGACGAACCGATGCCTATCCGGTTCGTTGGGAAAGCAAAACCACTGGCCGCTCTGGCTACGCTCCGGCATGCGCCAACGAGTGGCGCACCGGCGTTTGCGACAAGCCGCGCATCAAATGCTCGGACTGCGGCAACCGTCTGCTGATCCCACTGTCGGAATCGGTTATCTACGACCACCTGGCCGGTGAGCACACCGTAGGCGTCTATCCCCTGCTGGAGGACGACACCTGCTACTTTCTCGCGGTGGATTTCGACAAGGCCGAATGGCGGGACGATGCCCGTGCCTTCATTCAATCCTGCAGCGAACTGGGCGTACCCGCCGCTCTTGAGATCTCCCGGTCCGGTCAAGGGGCGCATGCCTGGGTTTTCTTCACCCATAAGGTCTCGGCGCGCGATGCCCGCCGTCTTGGCACGGCGATCATCAGTCATACATGCGCGCGCACGCGGCAACTGAAGCTCGAATCGTATGACAGATTGTTCCCGAACCAGGACACGATGCCGAAGGGCGGATTTGGAAACCTGATCGCCCTGCCACTTCAGAAGAAACCCCGGGAGAGTGGCTGCAGCGTGTTTGTCGACGAGGACTTGCAGCCCTATCCGGATCAGTGGGCATTCCTGTCGTCTGTCCGGACGATGGCGCCGCACGACATTGAGCCCGCTATCCTGCTTGCCACTGGTGGAGCGCATCCGCTGGACGTGACGTTCATTGACGAAGAGGATTTGGGGGCACCGTGGAAGTCCGCATTATCCACGACAAGCAAGCTGTCCCTGCCGATGCCGGAGTCCCTTGCCGTGACGTTGGCGAATTTCGTCTACTTCGAGAAGTCGCGCCTGCCGCAGCCGTTGGCAAACCGCCTGATTCGCCTTGCCGCATTCCAGAACCCGGAGTTCTACAAGGCACAGGCCATGCGGATGTCAGTGTGGGACAAGCCACGCGTGATCGGTTGTGCGGAGAACTATCCTCAGCATATCGCGCTGCCGCGCGGTTGCTTCGATGCCGCGCAGGATCTGCTTCGAGATCATGGCATTCGTTCTGATATTTGTGACGAGCGACATAGCGGTGCCCCTCTTGAGGTGAAGTTCGCCGGCGTGCTGCGGCTGGACCAGGAGGCAGCCGTGGCTGCCATGCTGCACCACGAGGCCGGCGTACTGTGCGCGCCGACCGCCTTTGGCAAAACGGTGACGGCCGCAGCCATGATCGTGCGGCGGGGCGTCAATACCCTGGTGCTTGTGCATCGCACCGAATTGCTCAAGCAGTGGCAGGAGCGCCTGCAAGTCTTTCTTGGCGTCGGCAAGGATGTGTTGGGCACCATTGGTGGAGGCAAAGCGAGGCCAACCGGCAAGATCGATATCGCCGTGATGCAATCGCTGTCCCGGCAGCATGAGGTCAATCCGCTGGTCGAAACCTACGGCCACGTTATTGTTGACGAGTGCCACCACGTCGGTGCGGCGTCTATCGACGCTATCCTGCGGAAGGTCAAGGCGAAGTACGTGCTTGGCCTGACCGCAACGCCGGTCCGCCGCGATGGCCAGCAGCCGATCATCTTCATGCAATGCGGGCCGATCCGGTACACAGCAGCGAGGCCTGCCGGCGCACCGCACGATCTGGCGGTGGTGCCGCGCCCGCTGAATGCGCGCATCGACCTGCCGCTGGCGGCCGGCATTCAGGACGTGTTCAGGCACCTCGCCCAGGATGCGGCCAGAACGGCAGCGATTGTGGCCGAAGCCGCAGACGCGTTCGCACAGGACCGCAAGGTATTGGTGCTGACGGAGCGCACGGAGCATCTCGACGCCATACGCACGCTGTTGGAGACGAAGGCGCCGACGCTGTTCGTGTTGCACGGGCGGATGTCGAAGAAGCAGCGCGCCGTCGTGATCGGCGAACTGGATGCATTGCCCCCGGAGGCTCCCCGCATTCTGCTGGCGACAGGCAAGCTGGTGGGCGAAGGATTCGACCATCCACCGCTTGATACGCTGGTACTGGCGATGCCGGTTTCATGGAAGGGGACGTTGCAGCAATACGCTGGCCGGTTGCACCGCGAGCACGCCACCAAGACCGATGTGCGCATTATCGACTTCGTTGATAGCGGGCATCCGGCGCTGTTACGGATGTGGGAGAAGCGGCAGCGGGGCTATCGGGCGATGGGATACCGCATGGCGGCGGGCTGAGGTTGGCCGGGATGTCCTATTTCGATACGCTCGCCGTGTAAGTGCTCTGTTGTACGTGCCGGCGGATGCATTGATCGACTACCTGCCGCCACTAGGCGAGTTGGCCCATCAGGTTCGGAGACCTCCAGGAACTGATTGCGTAAGGTGCCACCCTTGACACCCCCCAAGCCCCCATGTTCCAATCCGCTCACATTCTGATTTGGGTCGACGCCCATGCCAACCTGCCTACCCGGGCAAGGTGGATCGCGAGAGCGGATGTGGTTCCTTAGTCGTTGAGGAACAACCAAGCGGGCACTGCGTCGACCCTCCTTGCACGGAGGGTTTTTTGTTTTCTGCCTCAGTCATTGATCGCGAACTCATCCAGGCTTACCTAGAGACGCACTATCACGTCCACGGCGATGCGCCCGCCACGTTAAGGGTCGGCGAGCCCAATGCGCCGCTGGCGGCGTTGCACGATGCATCCGGCGTGACATGCAGTGCATTTATCACCGCATGGAACCCGTTCAGCCAGCAGGCTTGCGACGATGCAACCAATGCACGCCGGCAGGCGGCGCTGGCGTGCGAGCTGACGCGGCGCGGACTCACGTTTGTCGATGGCATCGGCCAGCATCCTTCTAACGAATGGCCGGGCGAGGCCAGCTTCCTGGTGCTTGGTATTCCGCTGGAAGACGCGAAGGCGCTCGGCACCGAGTTTGAACAGAACGCGATCATCTGGTCCGGCGCCGATGCCGTGCCTCAGTTGATTCTCTTGCGATAAGCGGGGGTGACATGAAGCAAGACTTGCCTGTAATCCAACCGGTTTCCAATCCCGTTTCGAACCCGACTTCGCGCAGCCGCTTCCGTGGCTGCCTGCTCGGCGGCGCTGTCGGCGATGCGCTGGGCGCGCCTGTGGAGTTCATGACGCACGCGGAGATCCTGGAGCGCTTTGGCGCCGGCGGCATCACGGATTACGCGCCGGCTTACGGCGGCATCGGCACCATCACCGATGACACACAGATGACGTTGTTCACCGCGGAAGGTTTGTTGCGTGCCTGGGTGCGGGGCGTCAGCAGCTATCCGGACGCGGTGGCGCGCGCCTATCTGCGCTGGCTGCATACGCAGGGGATCCGGCCCGCATGGCATGCCGATCTCATCCTGGCCGAGCAGGGGTGGCTTTGCCAGCAGGCTGCGCTGCACAGCCGCCGCGCACCGGGCAACACTTGCTTGTCCGCGCTGGAAGCGATGATGAAGCTGGGTGAGCCGGCGCATAACGACAGCAAGGGCTGCGGCGGCGTCATGCGCGTGGCGCCGGCGGGGTTGTTCGCGTGGCGGCATCCGGATCAGCGATCGCCCCCGCATGCCTTCGATCTTGGGACCGCGCTTGCCGCCCTCACCCACGGACATCCGAGCGGATCGCTGGCGGGCGGCGTGCTGGCTGCGCTGGTCCACGAACTGGCTGACGGCGCGACATTGCCCGATGCCTTGCGGACGGCCAAGGCGTGCCTGTGCGCGCAGCCGGACCACGAGGAAACGCTGCTGGCGATCATGCACGCGGAGCAGCTTGCCGGGTCCGGCGTGGCGCATGCGGATGCCATCGCCCGTCTCGGCGAAGGCTGGGTCGCGGAGGAGGCGCTGGCGATTTCCATTTACTGTGCGCTCGTTGCCCGCGATTTCCGTCACGGCGTCATACTCGCCGTGAATCATGACGGCGACTCCGATTCGACCGGGGCCATCACGGGTAACTTGCTGGGTGCGCTGTGGGGCGAGGAAGCGATTCCGCGCCAATGGCTGGCGCCGTTGGAGCTTCGGGAGGTGATCGCGGAGCTGGCGGATGACCTGAGTGACTTTCCGACGTGGGATGTCAGGATGGATTCTGGCCAGCCGCAACCCGACATGAACTGGCAACGCCGACATGGATAAGCATAAAGAAAAGGAACTGAAGCGGAACAAGGGCCGGGCCCTGGCGTTGCTGCTGGTTGCGACGGCAGTGTTCGGGGTGACGGCGTTCCTGCCGCCAGGCCTGGGAGTGAACTGGATCAAGGCCATCGCCGAGGCGGCGATGGTGGGGGCGCTGGCCGACTGGTTTGCCGTGGTGGCCCTCTTCAGGAAGGTTCCTATTCCCTTTGTGTCGCGGCATACCGCCATCATCCCGAGCCACAAGGACGAGATCGCGGACAACCTGGCGGTGTTTGTCAGGGAGAAATTCCTGGACCCCGACTCGATCGTAGCGCTGATCCGGAAGCACGATCCGGCGCAGCAGGTGGCGGAATGGCTGACCAGCCCCGCCAATACGGACCGGCTTGGCGCCTATGCCGTCAAGATGCTGAGCGGCATCCTGGAGGTGATGGAGGATGCGCGCATCCAGGGGTTCATCAGGGATGCGATCCACGCCGCCATCGACAAGGTGGACCTGTCGAAATCCTCGGGCGCGATCCTGGATAGCCTGACCAGGAACGGCAGGCACCAGGAACTGCTCGACGAAGGCATCCTCCAGTTGCTCAAGCTGCTGCAGGAGCCCGGGACGCACAGCTTCATCTCTACCAGGATCATCGAATGGCTCAAGAGCGAGCATCCGGTGAAGGAGAAGGTGCTGCCTTCGGAGTGGATTGGAAACAACGGCTCGGAAATGATCTCCAACGCGATCCGGAGTCTGCTCGACCAGATCGGGAAGGATCCCGGCCACGCACTCAGGCGGAATTTCGACGAAGCCGTGGCGAGCCTGATCGGGCGTCTCAAGAGCGACCCGGCCTTCCTGCAAAAGGGTGAGGAGATCAAGCAGTTCGTGAAGAACGATGAAATGCTCAATGCTTACACCAGTGAGCTGTGGGGCGAGTTGCGCAACTGGCTCAGGCGAGACCTGGACAGCAGCGATTCCCTGCTGCGCGGCAAGGTGGCCGCTTCCGGCCAGTGGATGGGGAAAACGCTGGCGCAGGACCCTGCGTTGCGCAGTTCGTTGAACGGGCATATGCAGGAGGCGGCGCGGAATATGGCGCCCGACTTCGCCCAGTTCCTCACCCGGCATATCAGCGATACCGTCAGGAACTGGGACGCGCGCGAGATGGCGCAGGTCATCGAACTGAATATCGGCAAGGACCTGCAGCTGATCCGGATCAACGGAACGATCGTGGGCGGGCTGATCGGATGCGGGCTCTATCTGGTGTCGCACCTGGGTGAGATCGTGCGCGTGTTTGCGCATTAGGCGCCGGGCGGCGCTGGTTTTCCGCATATCGGGCGCTGCATCCCATGACAGCGCCCGACCCGCCGCAGCCCACTTATTCGCTCGCGACCGGCGCGCGCCGTACATCGCTTACCTGGTCGCCAAAGCCCCGCAACCACCATTCAAGTTGCGCGGTCTCGACGACAGTCGCACTGATCTCGAACCGGTCTCCAGCCTCTCTGACTTCCTGGTCCAGCGACAAGCGCGATTCCAGCAGGTGCAGCCCGGCCTCCTTGTCGATGCGGAAGGTGAGGCGGATCAGTTTGCCGTCGCCGAAGCCGAACCGTCCGTCCGCGTCGAATTTCTGCAGATCGAACGCTGCCGGCCGCTCGAACGTCAGCGTCGATGCCTGCGCGGCCACGATGCGGTGCAACGCCAGACTCCGCTCGTTGGCATATCCTTCATAGCGGCAGACCAGGTACAAGCGCGCGCCTTGCTGGGCGAGCCCCAACGGCATCACCCTGGCGTCCTTGCGCTTGCCGGTCGCATTCTTGTAGTCCACGTCCAGCCAGCAGTTCGCGTAGAGCGCGTTGCTGACTGCCTCGAATACGCCGGGCTTGATCTTGGGCGGCAGCAGCGGTTGGGTGGTGCTGACCACTCTCACCTTGGAGAGCCACTCGCGCCCGCGCTTGCCGTTGGCGTGCGGTCCGAGATTAGTGCGCGCCTGCTGGAAGAAGGCTTCCATCGATTTCATCAGGCTGGCGGGAAGCAGGTTGCGCAGGTGCTGCTCGGCCAGCGCGAGCATGAGCGACTCCTGCTCATTGAGCACCGGCAGCGACAGGCCGCTGGCCTGCTCTTTCCAGCGGTAGCCATAGGGCTTGCTGCTGTCGTCGCGCTCGATGCCGAAGTGCTCGCTGAGCATCTCGAGCTGGCGCTGGATTGTCCGGAGGTCCCGGGAGAGTCCTGCGTTGGTCAGCTGGACGTGCAGGTCGGCGGCGGAAACCTTGCGGTTGCGTGGAATGCGGCGCAGCAGTTCCAGCGCCAGCTGCACCGTTTCCAATGTATCGGGTCGCTTGGGCATTGGCGTTACAGCTTCAGGTCGCCGCGGCCGGCAAAGAACTGCCAGAGCCGTACCATGGCGAAGGTGTCCAGCCCGCAGTAGTCCAACAGTTGCCGTTCGATCTGATCCTTGCGGGCGCGGGTCGTGCCCGGATGGATGGCTTCCTGGTAGGCGCTCATGGCCATGCCGCCGTCCTGGACGCCGTCCAGTGCGTCGTATCGCAGGTCGGGGGCAACGGCGGGCAGTACTTTCTTGATGCTCCAGCTGCCTTGCTGGCTCGGGTGGTAGTAGCGTTGCTGGGCAATGGGCAACAGGTCGACCACGCGCGCGCTGATGGCCTGCAGCGGCGCTGCCAGGCGGGGAAAGCGCTCGGCCAGTTCGCGGATGCGCGTGGTTTCAAAGGCGGCGTTATAGACGAATACCGGCCCGCTCTCCCCGCAACCCGCAACCAGCGCCTGCGCGAACGCGAGGGAGGGGTCGTTGCCCGAGAGGTCCAGGAAGGACCGATGCTCCAGCTTGCCCGTGCGCGACAGGCGATGCACGCTGAACTGGAACGGCAGTTGCTGGTAGGGCCGCGTCCCTTTCCAGATCGGTACGGCGAACTGGATCGTCTCGAAGTCGAGGAAGTAGGCGGGCAGCTTGTGGGGCGCCAGGTCGGCCGCGGCGCCCGCGGCGTCGAAGAATGCCTGTCCGGACAGCGTATGGGTCTTGACGAGGCGCTGCCGCTCGTTCAGGAGGCGGTCCGGTACGTCCCGCAGGTCGGTCACGCCGTCTTGCTCGATCAGCGCCTTGAGTGCCTTGGCCTGGATGCGGGGCAGCCAGTGCACCGGGAATTCCGCCGAGGGCTCCTGGCTCTCGCAGTAACCCAGGAAGCCGCACTCGTAAGGCTGGTTGCAGTGCCGGCCGCTCTTCATCGCGGGCTCGCCAGGCTGGCTGGCGATGCGCTGCGCTTCGTCAATCCAGCCCTTGACCTCTTCGGCGCGCCCGAAGGCTTGTTCCGTCAGGTCGACTTCCGTGAGTAGCCCCTGGTAGTCGCCTGCACCCGGATAGACCCACTGGCTGTCGATATGCGCCAGCGCGATGGCGCTTAGCGCCACGCCGGCGCTCCTGGCGACAAAGGCCTGCACGGCGGTGTCGTCCTGGTGGTAGTCCTTCACGCTGGTCGATGATTTGACTTCGATCATCCGCCAAGTCCGCTTTCTTGCGGTCACGCCGGGCAGCATCACATCGGCAAACGCCAGTGCGCCGGCCGCGGAGAAGCCGGCTTCGAAGATCGGTTGCGCGGCGTCCAGCGAGGCCTGGCTGCGGGCGAAGGCGGCGGCGAAGCCTTCGCTCTGCGCGTCGATCAGCACGCCCTGGCCGTCCGGGTCATAGAGGCGGCGGGCAATGTCTCCCACCTGGTGGCCGATCGCGAAACTGGCCTCGGTGGCGGACGAATCCTCGCGGCGTTCCGGGCGGTGAATCTCCAGCCAGAGCCGTTTGGGACATTGCCGGAAAGCCATCAGTTTGGACTTGGACAGTGAGCGCATTTTTCTTCTCGTTCTCGTTGCCGTTCTTGTTCGATTGTTTCGTTGCTTTCGTATGCGAGGCCACGGGATTATTTCACGCGGATTGTCTTCAAAGGAAGCCGAAGGGGCCCTTTGCCCCTTCCTTCATCGCGCACTCCACCTCGAGCGCGGCGACGAAATCCGCGGGCGAGCCAATGGGCCGGAAGCGGTGCTGGCGCGAAACTGCCGCAAAGTCTCCGGGCGTGAGCTCGCGCAGCCGGCCGAGCCGCGCTTGCAGCGCCACGGAAGGCGCCGCGAGCGCAAGCGCCTGGCAGTGACGGGAGAGCAGCGCCGATGCCTGGGCGGGCTTCAGGTAGTCAAAGCGCACTTTCAGGTCGAAGCGGCGCAGCGCCGCCTGGTCCAGCCCTTCGACCAGGTTGGTCGAGGCGATGAACACGCCGTCGAAGGATTCCATCTGGGTCAGCATTTCGTTCACGAGGCTCACCTCCCAGCCGCGCTGCGCGCTGCGGCGGTCTTGCAGGAAGCTGTCCACCTCGTCGATCAGGAGTACCGCGCCGTCCTGCCCGGCCTGCCGGAAGGCGCGGGCGATATTCCTTTCGTTGTCGCCCACCCATTTGGACATCAGGTCCGAGGCGCGCTTCACATGCAGGGGCACGCCCATCTGTTCCGCCAGCCAGCGGCCATAGGCGGTCTTGCCGGTGCCCGGCGGCCCATAGAGGCAGAGCCGCGCCGTTCCGGTCCGGACCACTCCCGCTGCGAGTTCGCCCAGGTCGGCGTCCGCATGGAGGCACGCGGGATCGTAGGTCTCGGGCAGCCGGCCGGGGTTTGCCTTGCCGATTGGCTCGTGCCCCTGTGCTTGCAGCGTGTTGTCGATCAGCAGCGCCATCGCGGACGCCGCGCCGGGCGCGCCCAGCTCTTCGCGGATCGCCTGCACGACCGAGGCGGCGCGGGTCACGATGGCGGGCGCCAGGACCTCGGACTCGGCCATCCGCTCCACGGCGCGGGCGTCCAGCAGGCCCAGGCAGGCGCTCTCGATAATCCTGGCGCGCTGTTTTCTGCCCGGCACCGGCAACTCGATGACCATGTCGAAACGCCGCAGGAAGGCCGCATCGAGGCTGGCGGAGTTGGACAGCCACAGGGTGGGCACCGGGTTCGCCTCCAGAATCCGGTTGATCCATGCCTTGCGGGCCTGTGCCGTGCTCTTGCGTCCGAAGAAGCTGTCGCCGTCGTTGAAGACGTCTTCCACTTCGTCGAACAGGATCAGCGCCTGGCGCTGCCCGAAGAAGCTCTGCGCCGCCCGGAAGGCACGCAGCCTGCGCTCGCCATCGATCGGGTCGCCGTCGTCGTCCTCGCTGGCGACTTCGAAGAGTTCGCGGCCCAGGTCCCTGGCCAGTACCTTGGCGAGCTGGCTCTTGCCGGTGCCGGGCGCGCCATGCAGGAAGATGTTCACGCCCTTGCGCCCGGACGACAAGGCATGCCGCAGGTAGGGCCTGAGCACGGCCAGCGAGGCGTTGACGTGCTCGTAGTCCGCCAGCGCCAGTTGCGCGGGCGCGGCCAGCGCCACGGTATCGCGCAGCAGGCCGACTGGATCGGCATCGGACGAGACGATATGGTCGGCGAAGCTATCGGATAGCAGCTCCAGCTTGCCGTTCAGCGTGGACCGGCAGCTCCGGTCGACCGAGACCAGGCCGGACTGCGCGAGCACGCCCTGCGTGGCCAGCGCTTCGCGCACGGCCGCTTCGGGCAGGTCGAGCAGCACCGCCACCACATGGAACACCTTGCCCGACGAGAGCTGGCCGAGGCAGTCCGCGGTGTCGTCGAGCAGGCGTTCATTCTTGAGCATCACGACAAATTCGAGGATCCGGCAATCCGTCTCGGAGAGGCCGACGAGCTCGGCCAGGCGCGCGATATTGGTGTTGAGGTAAGCCGAGGCGGGCGTCTCCCGGCACGCATCCTCCGCGTCCTGATGCACTTTGCGCAATTGGGTCCGGACTTTCTTCGCGTCGAAATCCCCGGCCTCCGGATCGATCCATTCCCCCAGCCCCAGCATTTCCGCCAGCCTGTCGTTGCTGAAGCCGCCGGACTGGATAAAGTCCTGGTGGCCACCCAGGGGAACAAGCAGGCGCAGCAGCCAGAGCCGGATGGCCGGCGAGAGATCGTGCGGAATGCGGGAGTAACGGGTTGGGCGGCGGCGCGGAATCACAGTGATCTCCTGTCTGGAACGAGGTCATTCTCGGCACACCTGCGTCAGCATGTGTCGCATGCGCGAGCCGGCCCCGATGCGACACGATCTGTCGCACCAGCCGGTTATCCTGGTTTCCGTTCACAATGCCATTCGACAGAGCTGTCCGTTCTGCCACGGCGCAAGACAGCCCGCCACAATTCTCGGGAACTGAACATGGAGCAAACGATTTCACCGGAGCTGGTGGCCGCCCTGCGCGGCGCCAGGCATCTCGTCATCCTGACCGGGGCAGGCGTTTCCGCGGAGAGCGGCGTTCCGACATTTCGCGGTCCGATGAGCGGACTTTGGGAGCGCTTCGAGCCGGCACAGCTTGCCAATGCCGATGCGTTCCGCCGCGACCCCGAACTCGTGTGGGGCTGGTACGAATGGAGGCGGATGCTGGTGTCGAAGGCGCAGCCCAATCCGGCGCACCTGGCGATCGCCAGGATGGCCGCGAAAGTGCCTCGCCTTACCCTGGTTACGCAGAATGTCGATGACCTGCACGAGCGAGCGGGCAGCGATAACGTGCTGCATCTCCATGGCCGCCTGCATCATCCCATCTGCTTTGCCTGCCGGCGGCCGCACGCGCTCCCGCCCGGCATCCCCGAGGAGCCGGACGATGGCCGGCGGCTGGCACCGCCCCTGTGCGGCCATTGCGGCGCGCGTATCCGGCCCGGCGTGGTCTGGTTCGGGGAAAGCCTGCCGAAGGACGTCTGGGCGGCGGCGGCGGCCGCCAGCGACGAGTGCGACATGCTGATCAGCGTGGGTACGTCCGCGCTGGTCCATCCGGCTGCCAGCCTGCCCCTCAGGGTGGCGGAGCGGCGCCGGCCGGTGGTGCAGGTCAACCCGGAACGCACGGCGCTCAGCGCGGTAGCGGACTACGACCTGACGGGGCCGGCGGGGCTGCTCATGCCCGCGCTTTATGAGGCCGCCTGGGGGCCGGCCGCGGCTTCCCTGCCCCCTGCCTCGCTGGTATTCCGGTAGTACGCATTCAGGTATCCTCGCGTGATTTCAATGCGAGGAGAAGTCTGGTGGCACGCGTGATTCCTGACGGCTGGGAAACGATGCAGGCAAGTGGTCCGGTCCAGCGTGAACTGGAAACGCTCGCAACCCTGAGCGCCGGTCTGCCTGACGACTATACGGTCTACCATGCCGTGCACTGGACCAACGTGGAGCGCACGCACGCGATCTACGGGGAGATCGACTTTGTCGTCGTGAACCGTGCCGGGCAACTGCTGATCATCGAGCAGAAGAGCGGCTATCTCGAAGAGACCGCCGAGGGCCTGGCCAAGAACTACGCGGGGAAGATCAAGGTGGTATCGGTCCAGATGGGCCGCACCGCGGACGGCCTGCGCGGCAAGCTGGTGCGCAGCCTGAACGGCCAGGGTGTGTTCATCGAGCATCTGCTCTACTGTCCGGACTATACCGTGCGGAATCCGCTGACCGCCGGCCTGTCGCCGGAGCGCATCGTGGACGCCCGGCGGCGCGGGGAGCTGTGCGGGCTGATCCAGGCAATCCTGCCGGCGGGCGAAGACGGTCCCCTGGCCGGGCGGGTCCATGGCTTCCTGTGCGACACCATCCAGCTGGAGACCGACGTCAACGCGCTCATCGGCCAGGCGCGTGCGCTGGTCACGCGGGTTTCCGGCGGGCTGTCCCACTGGGCACGCCAGCTCGATATCGAGCCCTTCCGCCTGCGCGTGACAGGAACGGCTGGCTCGGGCAAGACGCAGCTGGCGCTTGCCGAGTATCGGGACGCCATCGCGCGTGGACGGCGCCCGCTCTATGTTTGCTTCAACCGCCCCCTGGCCGATCATTTCGCGCGCATTGCGCCAGCTGGCGGGCTGGTCTGCACGTTTCATATGCTGTGCGACCAGTTGCTCAGGCATAGCGGCGGCACGCCCGATTTCAGCGCATCCGAGGCGTTCTCGAAACTGGTCGCGGACGTGGCGCCTCTGCCCGTTACGCCGGCATTCCTCTTTGACACGGTGATCGTGGACGAAGGACAGGATTTTGCGCCCGAATGGCGCGACCTTGTCCTGCGGCACGCCAGCCCGGATGCGCGCGTGCTCTGGCTGGAAGATCCCATGCAGAACCTCTACGGCCATCCGCCCGCGGAGCTGCCGGGTTGGGTCCGGCTTCGCGCAAGGAGCAACTTCCGCAGCCCGCGCCCGGTTGTGAAGCTGCTCCAGCCCCTGCTGCCGCCCGGCGTGGAGATTGAGGCGACCGCGCCGATCTCCACGGCCGAAGTGGAGTTCCTGGTCTATGGGGACCACGCCGGGCTCTTGCAGGCGGTCAAGGACGGCATCCGCATGTGTTATTCGGCGGGCTTTCGCAAGAACGACGTCGCGTTGCTCAGCTATCGCGGCCGCGAGAATTCCCGCCTGCTCGGCTATGACCAGCTTGGTCCCCACACCCTGCGCTCGTTTACCGGCAACTACGATGCTTGCGGGCAACCCGTCTATTCGCAGGGCGATGTGCTCGCCGAATCCGTGTTTCGCTTCAAGGGCCAGTCCGCGCCCGCGATCGTGTTCGCCGAGATCGACTTCGAGGCGATGGGGGAGAAGGAGATCAGGCGGCTGTTTGTCGGCGCCACCCGCGCCACGATGAAGCTCATCCTGGTGCTGTCGGAGCGTGCCGCGGGGGCGTTGCTGGAAAAGATCTAGCCAACGCCGCCGCGGTTGTCCTCGCGGCCCGGGCGCCATTGGCTCGCGCAGGGCGGATGCACCGTCATCTGTGGCCGTTCCATGCGGGATCCGTATCCTTGTCAAGCGCCGGCGCGAACTGCACCCCGCCCCACCTCGGGTGGGAGCGATCAAACGGCGCAGCGCCGAGCCGCGGTTGCGCCGTGTTATAGACGAAGAAATGGCGTCCCGCGGCGATCAGCTCCGCACGCAGCCGCATGTGCTGCGCGGTGCCGAGCTTCGGCGCATGCGCAAGGAACGCCTTTCCTTCCAGTTCGGTGTCTGGCGTCCATATCTGCCACGTGTACTTGTAGAACGCGGGGTTCGGGTGCATCTTCTGGCTGAAGTAGTAGCCACGGGGCGGCGCCATCGCGAACGCGCGGGCGAACCCCGCGCGAGACGGTATCCACATCGCGCAATCCTCAGCGGTACATGACGAGGTACGTGACGCTTTCCGCGACACGGAAATTCGCGTCCTTCAGCGTGTCCTGGCGCATGCTGCTCTCCTTCATGTCGGCGGGTGGGAACAGGCATCATGTTGGTCGCGTATCCGCGCATCGGATGCGCAGATGCGGGCTGAAACTGCACTCCTCAGATCGGAGGGCAAGTCATGCAAGTCACTACCAATGCCGCGTCCAGCGAGCGGACGCAAATCGCCAACCTGAAGCACTACCCCCGCCGCGTGCTGCTGTGCCGCTGGGGTTTCTCCGTGGACGAGGCTGCCGGGCTGTTGCCGGACCTGCCCTCACTGGAGGGCAGGCTGGAATGGACGCTGGACGACAGGGAAAAGCCCCGGCCCGACCTGGTGGTGCACCTGGTCGACGCGACGCGGCTGAGCGGAGTCTGGGCAGGCGCGCGCTGGAACGCCATGGGCCCGGTGGAAGCCATGCGCAAGGCGCGCCAGCGCGGAACCAGCGAGATTGCCATTGTGCTGGGGTCGGTGCAGCACCTGCCGGCCGAACGCATCGGCTGCTGGATTCTGGCGGGGGAGCGCAGCCTGGCCGCGGCCCTCACCATCGTTGCGCGAACCGCGATCGAGCCTCTGTTCGCGGCGGGTGCGGGACGCCGCTCCGGGTTCCACGAACTGGCTGCGATGAATGCGTTGTGCGTCCTGGCAAGGGAGCAGGAGCAGACCAGCGAGGCGCTGTCCAAGCGCCTCGTCTCGGTGCTGTGGACAGCCGTCAACCGCTCGTATGCCGTGCCCGCCCGCCTCATGGTCGCCGCGCAAACGCATGTCATGGACCATGTGGATTCCTTCAATCCGCATCTGCTGCGGCGCATCCGCGCGTATCGGCGCAATTCGGGCCCGGTGGACCTGACGGCCGATATCACGATCGCCTATCCCTGGCCTGTGAGCGCAGGGCCGGCGCTATGAGTCCGGGCCCTGGCGGTGGCCCGGCGGCGCTTAGTCGGCGCCGGGCTCTTGCGAGTAGGCGGCGCAAGCCTGCCTGAGCTTCTCTCCGATCTCCTTGCGCAGCCCGGGGGGCGACAGGACTTCCACCCTTGGTGAGCGCTCCATCAGCAGGTTCCGCAGTTCGATCGAAGGGATGACGGTGGCGCTCAGCCGGAAGCCGCCCTCTTCCTCGATGATCTCCTGGTCGTCGGCAAGCCATTGTTCGCGGAACAGGTTCCTGATTCCTCCATCTTCCCGGATCCTGAGTTCGAGGCGGATCGGCGCTTCGGGAAAGAAGGAGAAGTACTGGTTGTCCAGGACATAGGCGTTCAGATTGAAGTCCGGGTCTGGCCTGCCCGCCTCGTCGGTACATGCCGCGGAGACAAAGCGATCCAGGCGAAGCTGATAGCGCCTGAAGGTGCGGTCGCTGCGCTCCCTGCTTGCGACGAGATACAGCACCGGGCCGCGCTCGACCAGCGCAAGGGGCACCACCAGGAACGTGGCGGGCTCGTCGCTGTCCAGCCTAGAGTTCTGATAGCAGACGGACAGGACCTTGTTGGCGTAGAGCGCGCGCCTCACGGCGTTGAGGATCTCGTCGCTGATCGGCGGCGACATCAGTGGATAGCCAGCATCGATTCGCACGGTCTTGGTTGCCCAGGCACGGGCATCCATCAGGGTCGGGTCCACGGGGCTTTCGCGCAGGACCCGGTCCGCGCCGGTGAAATAATCCTCCAGGTCACTGATCACATGACTCGGGAGATGGTTGGGCGCGTGCTTTTGCAGCGTCAGGAGCGCAATGGCGAGTTCCAGCGGCGGGCGGCGGGCCATATCCGAGATCGCCTTCCTGCCGGTGCGCCACCATACCCGCGCGCGCGAATTCCCGGTCTTCCCGACCAGCCCGTCGCTCTCCAGGCGCTCCAGCGCCCGGTTGATCGTGTCGCGTTCCGGCGGGTCGTTAGGGTGGAGCCGCTTGATCCTGGCGATTATCTCCCCGGAGGCGATGCATTCTTCCGCCGCCGGGGGCATGCAGGAGAGGATGTCGCTTTCCAGGCGAGGCCATTTAACCGAGGTGACCATTTTTGTTTTTTTGTCGTGCGATTGGGAGCCGTATCGTAGCGGATTCACGCATGGAATGCGTAGATGGCATGGTAGGGCGCCAGCGCCGCATCACCGTGCCGTTGCCGGTCACGCATCGCTGCGCATTCGTGGTTCAATACACGCAGTACATATTTCCCGCGCAGTGAACCATCATGACCCTGATCGACATCAAGAACCTCCAGCAAGCCGCGGCCGCATTCGGCGAGGCGCGCGGCTGGGGCAAGTACCACAGTCCCAAGAACCTCGCCATGGCGCTCAGCGTGGAAGTGGCCGAACTGGTCGAGATCTTCCAGTGGAAGACCGAAGGCGAAGCGCGGGAGATCATGTCCACCGATGAGCGCGCGCATGTGGAGCAGGAGCTTGCGGACATCACCATCTACCTGGCGCAGTTGCTGAACGCGCTCAACGTGGATCTGGATGCGGCGGTGAAAGCCAAGATGGAGATGAATGCGCTGAAGTATCCGGCGAAGGCCGGCAGCGCGGATTGAAGTGAGGCGGCGCCAAAGCAAGGGCGCAGCCCTTGTCATGCCTCAGCGCGCCGCGGCACCCTTTGCCCGCCCAGGCGCGGATTGGGATACTCGCAACCGACTTCGACCCGGCCCTTGTACTCCCGGGCGACGATCCACGCGCCGCGCGTACTCTCCCGGGCCAGACCACGGCCGGCCACGCCCCGCAGCCCGAGCTGGCTGGCCACGGCATTGAGGTCGGTGGCATCGGTGATGCCATAGGCAGCGTAGTTGCCAAACTGGTAATCGCCAAAGCGCACGTCTCGTGCCGCGAGGCCGGCGATGGCGACAGGCTTGGGCGCACGCCATACGGCCGAGCTAAAGCCGCTCAGCGCCTCATTCTTGCTCCAGCCGGGCAGCCCGTCTTCTTCCAGCGCATCGACATAGGCAGCGACACCACTGGCCTGGCCCTTGCAATCGAGCAGGGCGGGCAGCGGCGGCATGGTTGCCGCATGGCAGGCTGCCGCGCCGGAAAAGGACAGCGCGACCAGGGTGAAGCGGAGAAAAGACTTCTTCATATTGTTCTGATTCTTTGGTGGTTGGAAAAGCGTGGCGGAGGCATAAATGCCCGCGGCATGATGCCTGTGTGTTGTAGCTCTGAGGGCCACACCCCAGCGCGATGCGAAGCGAGCCGTCAAGGTGTACCAGGCCGTATGGGGCGCCTCGGGATCCGGCGAAAAGAGCGGAAAAGAGGGACCCATGTTTGAGTATCGCCTTAAGGCGATGCGAGTTTGGGTCCCGGCCGCTCTTTTCGCCGGATCCCGA
>NZ_JBFTOX010000087.1:0-27247 GCF_056398185.1 Cupriavidus sp. 05L310 | reverse complement strand
GGCCAACTTCTGCCCACACTCGCTCACCGAACTCAAAACGACCGCCCGCAATCGGCTGCGCAGCGCACAACAACGCGCCAACATCATTGCCGCGTGCTGGAAGCAGGCCGAGTTGTGGTGATGTCGTCATTTATACAAGGATCAATAGGTGCCGCGCATAGGGGGGAAGGGCACTCTCCCGCGCTTCCAACCCTCAAGTGTTGTCACGTGTTCGCCGAGCGGATCATGTCTATCAGTTGACGCAGGCCGGGCAGCTTCTGCCGCCGGCTCGGGTAGTACATCACCATGGGCGGACCGGCGACCGACCATTCCGGCAGCACCACTTCAAGCCGACCGGCCGCGATGTCGTCGGCGACGCGGCGTTCGAGGCAGTACGCGAGCCCGACACCGTTTAGCGCGGCATCGACGACCGTGTCGGATTCGTTCGCACTCATTGAGCCAGGCACGTCGAGTTCGAGCGCCTGCGGGCCATGGCCGAGTTCCCACCGATACAGCGAGTTGTCGCCGATGCGCATCCGGATGCACGAGTGGCGCATCAGGTCGTCTGGCCTTCCTGGCCGTCCGCGCCGCGCCAGGTATGCGGGAGATCCCACCACCACCCAGCGCAACGGCGGCGTCAGAGGCACTGCGATCATGTCACCTGCGACCGTGTCGCCGTAGCGGATGCCAGCGTCGTAGCCGTCGGCAATGATGTCGATCAGGCGATCGTCGACCGTGATGTCGAGCTGGATGTCCGGATACGCATCGAGGAATGCTGGCAGGATCGGGCTGATCAGCAGACGCGCCCCATCGCGCGGCACATTGATTCGCAATCGGCCGACCGGCGATGTGCGGTAGCGTTCGAGCTGATCGATTGCCGCTCCGATAGTCTCAAAGCCCTTTTCGAGCTGTTCTGCCAGTGCGCTGCCGGCCGCAGTCGGCAGCACCGAGCGACTGGTTCGGTTGAGCAGCTTCACGCCGAGCCTGGTTTCGAGTTTGCGCATAGTGTGGCTCAGCGCCGATGTCGACACACCCAATTCGACGGCCGATTGCCGGAAGCTGCGCCGGCGGCAGATGGTGAGGAAAACATTCAGATCCGCAAGTTCGGAACGCGTGAAAGCTGGCATGGGAGACCGGAGTGGGGAGGAGGAAAGGGGGGGCGGGGCCGCTTATTTCAATGGAGCGTTGAATTCCACTCAACGAGATATGAGTTAGATTCTACGCGTCCAGGGCGGTAGAAGATGGCAGGCCGACGCCCGGAGCCAACCACCGATTGGAGTTATTAAACATGAACGTCGAGACGACACATATTGAAGGCATCCCTATCCCGGTATCGCGTATCGGATTGGGCACCTGGGCGATAGGCGGCTGGATGTGGGGCGGAACTGACGACGATGCGTCCGTGGCGACGATCCGCAATGCGCTCGATCAGGGCATCAATTTGATCGACACCGCACCGGTCTATGGCTTCGGCCATTCCGAAGAGGTGGTTGGCAAGGCGCTGACCGGTATGCGCGAGCGTGCGGTGATCGCGACCAAGGTTGCGCTCGAATGGGGCGATGGCGGCGTGCGGCGCAACTCGACACCGGCGCGTATCCGACAGGAAATAGAGGATTCATTGCGCCGGTTGCGCACCGATTACATTGACCTGTATCAGGTGCACTGGCCGGACACACTGGTGCCATTCGCGGAAGCCGCGGCCGAACTGGAAAAACTCCGCGCCGAAGGTAAGATACTCGCCATCGGCGTCAGCAACTATTCGCCACAGCAGATGGACGCGTTTTCGGCGGCCACGAAGCTCGCGGCAGTCCAGCCTCCATACAACCTGTTCGAGCGAGCGATCGAAGCTGACGTTCTGCCGTATGCGCGCGAGCATGGACTTGCCGTGCTGGCTTATGGTGCCCTTTGCCGTGGCCTGCTGTCCGGGCGAATGAACCAGTCCACAACGTTCGACGGCGATGACCTGCGCAACGTGGACCCGAAGTTCCACCAGCCGCGTTTCGCGCAGTACCTGGCGGCCGTCGATGCGCTCGCAGTGCTGGCTCGCGAGCGCCATGGCAAATCGGTGCTGGCGTTGGCGATCCGCTGGATTCTCGACCAGGGACCGACCATTGCGCTGTGGGGTGCACGTCGTCCGGACCAGTTACGCGGCATCAACGACGCGTTTGGATGGGTGTTGAGCGCGCAGGACAAGGCCGATATCGATGCGTTGCTCGCACAGCATGTGACGGATCCAATCGGTCCGGATTTCATGGCACCGTCGCTGCGCTAGGACGAACGATTTTTCATTGCCAGAGGATGGGCGACGCGATCGAGCCGACATCGCCCGCTTCGCGCATTAGCGCACTGGAACCCGCGTGCGCGGATGTTGGTGGTTTCTTCCTATGTTCAAGATGAACGATCAGATCACTGCGCTTGATGCGCTCGTACTCATCAGATCAGTAGCGGCTCGATGGCCGCTTCGATCGCGAAGCCGGAAGAGCACGGTAAAACGGCATTTGGAGAGCACGGCGACCTGAAACCTCAATTCAACCACCAAATCCATCTGGCTGCAGTCTGAGCGCTGCTTTGTCAGCATAGTTCATCATTCGGAGTTTCATCATGCAGATTGGTTTCATCGGGCTTGGTGCAATGGGCGCCGCGATTGCCATGAACCTTGTCGAGGACGGGCACAAGGTGCACGTTTTCAACCGTAGCCTTGCACGAACCGAACCGCTTCGCACGGCTGGTGCCACGGTCGCGGAAAGTCCCGCGCAGGCTGCGTATTTGGCAGACGTCGTGTTTACAATGGTAGCCGACGATGCCGCACTCACATCGGTTACGTTCGGCAAGATGGGGATTCTTGCCGGGTTGAAACCGGGCGCGCTGCATATCTCGCTGAGCACGATTGGCGTGGCCACCGCACAGGATTTCACCGTGCTGCATCGGGAAGCCGGGTTGGGATTCGTTTCGGCGCCGGTGTTTGGCCGACCCGATGCAGCCGCGGCGCGCAAGCTCTTCATCGTGGCCGCGGGCACAGACGAGCATCTGAGCGTTGCGGTGCCACTACTTCAACAGATGGGGCAGTCCGTCGGTATCGTTGGTGCCGATCCGTCGCAGGCGAACCTTGTGAAGCTGATAGGCAATTTCATGCTGTCCGTCATCATCGAGACGTTGGGCGAAGCATGCGCGGTGGCGGCCAAGGCCGGAATCGACCCGATGGGCTTCGTTGAACTGCTGACTAGTTCAAATTTTAACGCGCCGCCGTACAAGATCTATGGACCGATGATCGCGTCGCAGCGGTTCCAGCCGGCAGGCTTTGCACTCCCCCTCGGCCAGAAGGACAATCGCCTGATGCTGGCGGCCGCCGAAGCGCTTGGCGTTCCACTGCCGCTCGCGAGCCTCGTTCACGATCGCTTCCTTGCTGTGCGCTCGCAAGGCATTGGCGCTGAGCACGACTGGTCTGCATTTGCGCTTTGCGCATTGACTGAAGCAGGGCTGCGCAAGCAGGTTTAGCGTTCGCCCGCCGCTTGAACCGTCATGTCTTCCAGTCTTTGCGGCTCAGCGGCATAGTCTTAGGGTCTTTGCCCATAAAAGATCATAGCCGTCCGCGATCACTTCTGGTTGCCTGGCCACGATGACGAATCTCGAACTCGTCGACGCTCGTGGTGCTGTGGGGACCAGACATGGCTCGAGTAGAGCGCGCGGCGCTTCATTGAGGAGGAACAACGATTTATTCGGTCGCTGCTCGGGCGCACGCACGGCGGACAGCGCTAGCCGCGAGCAGCGCCGTCAGTCCCACCGCGAACAGCGGTCCCTCCGCCACAGCAAGGACAGCATGCATTGCTCCGAGCCTCCATGCTGCCAGCACCCAGAGGACCACGCCGATCGCAAGCCAGCCGTCGTCCACGAAGAGTCCCACCAGTTCCTCGGTCACCTTCGCGAGACGGCCTTGAGCGGGCGGACGAGCGGCGGCTGTTGCATTTTGCAATGCGGGGGACGTGTTGCGCAGAAGCCCGCAGAGGCGAACCATGCCCAGCGCAACAACGAGGAAGGCGCCAATAAGCGCCAGGATTGCCCAATCTTCGCCCGGCCACGAAACGTTGATGCCCTCGCCCACCCAGAAGGTTCCGAAAGCGGCGAGCATGACACCAACACCGAACTTGAGGGCATTTTCCGGAACCCTGGCCAGCGGCCGATGCAGCCAAAACCCGAGCGCCACAACGAACAGCAAGGCAAGGGCAGCGCCAATCGACGCAGGCAAGATCATTCGCCCGCTCGCACCAATCGCAATGACGATGAAGACCACCTCGATCCCTTCCAGCATCACGATCTTGAATGCGGTCGCGAAGGCCACCGCATCGATCGCCCCGCCGGATGGCCTGCCTTGCCGCCGCAAGACATCGGTTTCCCGAGCGAACGCTTGCGCTTCGTCGTGCAGCGGCAAGATGCCCGCCGCCCGCAGCACTGCCTTGCGTAACCAGCGCAGACCGAAGAGCAGCAGCATGGTACCGACGACCAGTTGGGCCACCGGCAGCGGAATCCTGGCGAGCGCGGAGCCTAGTGCTACGACTATTAGCGTCAGAGCGGCTAGCGAGGCCGCTGTTCCCAGCAGCGCCGAACGCCAGCCGCGGACGGCGCCAACCGCCAGTACGATGGTGAGCGCCTCCACAAACTCGACCATGGAGGCCATGAATGCTGCGAGTATCGATGGTCCTGCCGAAGTCCATTGCATCATGTTCCTCTCCTATCTTCCAGGCTGACGATTTTCTTCAGGGCGCAGGGACGGTGAGGCCCGCTCTTCAGGCAATGCGCAGGCCTCCAGCACCAGCGCCAAAGCTTGAATTCGTCGTCCGCCCGTAGCGCAAGGGAGCTACGGCAGTGGATTCTAGGGAGCGAAGGGCCCGGAAACGCTGTCAATTCAATTACGGATTTGTCATCCAAGGCCACCGTGGCTGGGGCTATCATCCAAGCATGCAAGGTAAGCGCGGCGCGCCTTGCCGGCATTGGCTAGACGGGGACGAGCATGAGAATTCTGGTAGTGGAAGATGAGCCAAAGACTGGCGAATACCTGCGCAAGGGGCTCACTGAATCCTCCTTCGTCGTCGACCTGGCCGTGACCGGCACCGATGGCCTGCACCAGGCGGTGGAGGTGAGCTACGACTTGATTATCCTGGATGTGATGCTGCCCGGCTTGAACGGCTGGGAAGTGCTCGAGCGACTGCGTCAGCACAAGGACACGCCGGTGCTGTTCCTGAGCGCATGTGACGAGGTAGAGGATCGCGTACGTGGTCTGAAACTCGGGGGCGACGACTATCTCGTCAAGCCCTTCGCTTTCGTCGAGCTGCTGGCGCGGGTGCGTACGCTGCTGCGACGGGGCCCGGTGCGTGAGGCTGACCGCATCGCGATCGAAAACCTTGAGATCGACCTGATCCGCCACCGCGTGACGCGTGCAGGGCGCAACATCAAACTCACGCCGCGCGAGTTTTCGCTGCTACATTTCCTTGCGCGCCGGCAAAACGAGGTCCTGAGCCGCACACAGATCGCTTCCCACGTTTGGGAGATGAATTTCGACAGCGACAGCAATGCCGTGGACGTGGCGGTGTGCCGCCTGCGCGCCAAGATGGATGACGATTTCCAGCCCAAGCTGATCCATGGCGTGCGCGGCATTGGCTATGTGCTGGAGCGCCGGCAGTCCTGAGGTGCGGGCTCTTCCGCTCATCGCCCGCCTGGCGTTCGCCTTTTGCCTGGTCGCTGCGATTGTGTTTGGAGGCGCGGGCACTTACCGGTATCGCGCGCTGGCTACGCAGGTGATCTGCCGCGACGATGCGCAGTTGCTGCGCAAGGCGGGAGGCGTGCGCGAGGATCTGATGGGGCAGGGCGCGCCCGCGTCTCCATTCGGCCTCGAGGCAATTCGCTCATGGCCCACGCGCGAGACCTTCGAGCGGCTTTCCCGGTTGGCGGCCGAACTGGCGCATGATATCCGCACGCCCATCTGCAACCTGGCGGCTGTGCGCACGCAAGTGTTGCTCCCGCACGCGCAGGAACACCCTTAAGGCGGCCCCCGAGATCGGTCGCGCGGTTGCAGGAAGCAGGAGCGGCTTTTGGGCGCCGCCGGCATCACTGCCCCATCGGCACGCGGTGCAGTCCCCGTCCCCGGGGCGCACATCGGCGTGATTGCGTTCACGCACTGCTTTGGCTCGACACTCAATATGCACCTGCGCCAGTGCGCTCACCCGCGGTCCGCCCAGGAATGGCCACGCGAGCTCGATTGTGAGCACCACCACGACAGCCCGAAACTGGCCCCGTCGGCAGTGTTCCGACGTTGGGGGGCGGAGAATATGACGTTGATCACCTCCGGGAAGCCCCGCCCGCCATCGACCCACCGCAATCGGGATCTCCTGCGCGCCCCGCGCAGGTCCGCTCACTCCCTTCCGTCAGACATTAACAACTGTTAACCAACCCCCAATCCGGCCTTAACTCGCGCTCGTGCAAAGTGCAACTGCCGCTCTTCACAAACTGGGGTTGGAGTTATGTATCTTCGCAAAACACATTGGCGCTGTGCCTGTCTTGCCGCCACGCTGGCAGTGCTCTCGCTCGCGGGTTGCGGTCCCGCAAAGCGCGCGAGTTCGCTGCCACCGACTCCGGAAGTCACGGTGGTCACCGTCAAGCGGACCAGCGTTCCGGTCGCCGTGGAACTCCCGGGCCGCACCTCCGCCTACCTCATTGCGCAGGTCCGTGCTCGCGTTGATGGCATCATACAAAAGCGTAGCTTCCAGGAAGGCGCTGATGTCAAGGCGAACCAACCGCTGTACCAGATCGATCCGGCACCGTATCGCGCCGCGTTGAATAGCGCGGAAGCGACGCTGCAAAAAGCGGAAGCGAATCTCGCCATGACGACGGCGCAGGCGGACCGTTACAAGGTCCTTATTGCCGGCAACGCCATCAGCAAACAGGCTTACGACAATGCGGTCGCTGCCCAGAGCCAGGCCGCCGCCGATGTCGCGGCCGGCAAGGCGGCGGTTACGATCGCAAAGCTCAACCTGGGATACACCGACGTCGTATCGCCGATTGCGGGCCGCAGTGGCATTTCGCAGGTCACCCAGGGCGCCTATGTGCAAGGAAGCGCCGCCACATTGCTGACCACCGTGCAGCAGATCGATCCGATCTATGTCGACCTGAACCAGGCAAGCGTCGCGGGGTTGCAGCTTCGTCGCGACGTCGCCAGTGGCCAGGTAAAGCTGAATGGCCTGGACCAGGCCAAGGTAACGCTCACGCTGGAGGACGGTACGCAGTACCCGATCAGCGGTACGCTCCAGTTCAGCGGCATTACTGTCGACCCGGCCACCGGGTCGGTGACAGTACGCGCGCTCTTCCCGAATCCAGGAAATGTCCTTCTGCCGGGCATGTTCGTGCGCGCCCGCTTCGAGCAGGGCGTGAATGATAACGCGCTTCTCGTCCCCATCCCCGGCGTTGGCCACAACCCGCAGGGCCAAGCCACCACCCTTGTCGTCGGTCCTGACAGCAAAGTCGTGCAACGCACGATTCAGACGCAGACCATGCTGGGCGACAAGTGGGTAGTCACCGGCGGTCTGAAGGAGGGCGATCGGATCATCGTGGCCGGCGGCCAGAACGTGCAGTCCGGTAAGCTGGTGCACGCGGTCGAGGCCCCGAGCCGCACCGCGCAGGCCGCTGCAAGTGCAGACACGGGCGGCGCTCCCGCGACGCCGCGAACACCCCAGCTTGCGCAAGCAAAATAAGGGCGGGCTTCGCAATGGCAAAATTCTTCATTGACCGGCCGATCTTCGCGATCGTCCTCTCTATCCTCATCATGCTGGCAGGTGCATTGGCGCTTCAGTCGCTGCCGATCGAGCAGTTTCCGCCGGTTGCGCCGCCTTCGGTGCAGATCAGCACCACGTATCCGGGCGCCTCGGCGACGACAGTGCAGAACACCGTGGTCCAGGTGATCGAACAGCAGATGAGCGGGATCGACAACATGCTTTACATGTCATCGACCAGCGACGATACCGGCCAGTCGACCACCACGCTCACGTTCGCCAGCGGAACAGACCCGAACATCGCACAGGTCCAGGTGCAGAATAAGCTGCAGCTGGCGGTGCCATTGCTGCCGGCTCAGGTTCAGCAGTCGGGTGTCCGCGTCACCAAGTCTACTAACGCGTTCCTGATGGTGATCGGCTTTGTGTCGGCCGACAACAGCATGAACAAGTTCGACATCGCGAACTATGTCGTCTCCAATGTTCAGGATCCGATCAGCCGAATCAATGGCGTCGGTAACATGAACGTCTTCGGCACGCAGTACGCGATGCGGATCTGGCTCGATCCGACCAAGCTCAATAGCTACTCGCTTACCCCGATCGACGTCACTACGGCGCTGCAAAGCCAGAACGTGCAAATCTCCGCGGGCCAGCTCGGCGGTACGCCGGCCGTGCAGAATCAGCAATTGAGCGCGACGATTACAGAATCAACGCTGCTGCGAACGAGCGAGGATTTTGGCAACGTCCTGCTCAAGGTGCTGCCGGACGGTTCCCAGGTACGGTTGCGAGATGTCGCGCGCATCAATCTCGGCGCGGAGAGCTTTAACGTCGACAACAAGTACAGTGGCCAGCCGGCATCCGGCATTGGTATCCAGCTGGCACCAGGGGGAAACGCGCTGGTCACGGCCGCCGCGATACGCGCACGCATCAAGGAACTGGAGCCATATTTTCCGCACGGGCTGAAGGTGGTCTACCCGAACGACGTCACGCCTTTTGTCAAGGTCTCCATCGATGATGTTGTCAAGACCCTGCTGGAAGGCATCGTCCTGGTCTTCCTGGTGATGTACTTGTTCCTGCAGAATATCCGCGCCACGTTGATTCCCTCGATCACCGTGCCGGTGGTCTTGCTGGGCACGTTTGGCGTGATGTCGGCACTTGGCTTCACGATCAATACGCTGTCGATGTTCGGCCTGGTGCTTGCAATCGGCCTGTTGGTGGACGACGCCATCGTGGTGGTGGAAAACGTCGAGCGCGTGATGCACGAGGAAGGGCTGTCCCCCCTGGAGGCAACCCGCAAGGCGATGGGACAGATCAGCAGTGCGCTGATCGGCGTGGCCATGGTGCTATGCGCGGTGTTCGTGCCGGTAGCGTTCTCCAGCGGCACGGTCGGCGGGATTTACCGCCAGTTCTCGCTCACCATCGTTTCATCGATGCTCCTGTCGGTGTTCGTCGCGCTTTCGCTCACGCCCGCATTGTGCGCAATGCTCCTGAAGCCGCCGCGCGAGGGCCATGCTGAGAAGAAAGGATTCTTCGGGTGGTTCAACCGCACCTTCGACAAGGGGCGGGACCAGTATGTGCATGGTGTGCGTCATGTCGCCGCCCGGTCGGGACGTTGGCTGCTCATCTATGCGGCGGTGGTGGGGGCCGTGGGCGTGATGTTCGTCCGCCTGCCTACGTCGTTCCTGCCAAACGAGGATCAGGGCTTTATGTTCGTCCAGGTCCAGACGCCGCCAGGCGGCACGCAGGCGCGCACCGGCGCGGTACTCGACGAGGTGAGCAACTATCTGCTGAAGGACGAAGCGGCCATGGTCGACGCTACCTTCATGGTGAACGGCTTCAACAACGCCGGACGCGGTCAGAGCCAAGGTCAGTTGTTCGTACGCTTCAAGGACTGGAGCCAGCGGACCACTCCCGAACTGACCGCCAAGGCGCTCTCCGAGCGGATCATCAAGCGTTACGCCTCGAACAAGGATGCCACCATTTTTCCCGTCAGCCCACCGCCGATCCGAGGCTTGGGCGTCGCTGCCGGCTTTGACTTTGAGCTCGAAGACCGCGGCGGGATCGGTCATGCCGCGCTAGTCAAAGCCCGAGACCAGCTCCTTGCCCTGGCAAATCAGGATCCGGACCTCGCACAGGTACGCTTTAGCGGGCAAGAAGACAATCCCACGTTCAAGGTCAAAATCGATCGCGAGAAAGCCGCCGCCCTGGGCGTCAGCATAAGCGACGTCGATCAGACCTTCTCGACTGCCTGGGGCTCGCGCTATGTCAACAACTTCCTCGATACCGACGGCCGCATCAAGAAGGTGTACGTGCAAGCCGACGCCCCTTATCGGATGAACCCGGACGACATGAACCTACTCTATGTGCGCAACAGCGGCGGTACCATGGTTCCGTTTTCCACTTTCGCCACGTCGGCATGGACATACGGCCCGCCTATCCTGCAGCGCTACAACGGCGTCGAGGCCATGGAGATCCAGGGCCAGGCGGCACCGGGAAAGAGCTCCGGGCAGGCAATGCTTGCCATGGAACGGCTTGCGAAGCAACTGCCCCCGGGCGTCGGCTTCGAGTGGACGGGTACCTCATTGCAGCAACAGCAGTCGAGCTCGCAGGCGCCGTTTCTGTACGGGCTATCGATCCTCGTGGTGTTCCTGAGCCTCGCCGCCTTGTATGAAAGCTGGACGGTTCCGGTCTCCGTCATCATGGTGGTGCCGTTCGGGATCCTGGGCGCGCTCGGTGCCACCTCATTGATGGGCTTGTCCAACGACGTGTACTTCCAGGTTGGCCTGCTCACCACAATCGGTTTGTCGGCAAAGAATGCGATCCTGGTCGTCGAGTTTGCACGTGAGCGTCACGCGCAAGGCCTCACAGCGGTCCAGGCGGCAATCGAAGCGGCACACATGCGGATGAGGCCGATCGTGATGACCTCAATGGCCTTCGTGCTGGGCGTGCTGCCACTTGCGCTGGCGCACGGTGCAGGCTCGGCCAGCCAGAACGCGATCGGCACTGGCGTGATAGGCGGGATGTTGACCGCCACGTTTGTGGCGACGTTCATGATCCCGATGTTCTATGTCGTGATCAGCAACAAGCTGGCAAGGAAGAAGCAACCGTCCCCGCCGGCGACGCCCTCGACGGCGGCCCCCGACCTTACCGCGGGAGGACATTGAAATGAAGCTATACAGATGCGCCGCCGGTGCGGTACTCATGACCCTTGCAGCCGGCTGCTCGCTGCAGCCGGTGTACCTGCGGCCGGCAGCGCCGGTGGCTACGGTGTTTCCCGCAGGCGAGGCCTACAAGGCCCCCTCAGTCGGGGCAGGCAGCACAATGCTGCCTGCCGCGGATATCGGCTGGCGCAATTTCCTTCCTGATTCTCGCCTGCAGCGGCTGGTCGAGCTCGCACTGGTGAACAACCGTGAGTTGCGCGTCGCAGTGTTGAACGTAGAGAAAGTCCAGGCGCAATACCGCATCGAGCGCGCGGCATTGTATCCGCAGGTAAGCGCCGGCGCGAGCGCTTCGACCAAGAGCGCGTCGAGAGGCGGCTCCACCGGCAATGCGAATGCCTCTTCCAACTATTCGGCAGGTCTCTCTGCCTCCTGGGAGATTGACTTTTTCGGCCGCCTTCGAAGCCTGACGGATGCGGCGCTCGAGCAGTACCTGGCAAGCGCGCACGCGCGTCAGGCTGCGGAGATCCTGCTGGTGTCCCAAATCGCCGACCAGTACCTCACCACTCTGGCGTATGACGAGCAACTCGCGGTGACGCAGAGTACCTTGACGACTGCGCAGGCGGCATACAAAATCGTCAAACTGCAATTCGACACAGGCACCGCGTCGGAGCTGGATTTACGCCTGTCACAGACTACCGTGGAACAGGCGCAAGCCAACTACGCCGCCCAGATCCGGTTGCGCGCGCAGGCCGAGAATGCGCTGGTATTGCTGGTCGGCGAGCCGTTGCCGCTCGACCTGCCTCCTCCTGTAAGGCTGGGCGCCCAGCCGATCCTCGCCGACATACCAGCCGGACTGCCTTCGGACCTGCTGGAGCGCCGCCCGGACATCCTGGAGGCCGAAGCAGTCCTGCGTTCAGAAAATGCGGACATCGGCGCTGCGCGTGCGGCATTCTTTCCGCGCATCTCATTAACAGGCGCGCTCGGCACTGCCAGCGCGACACTCGGCGGCTTGTTCGCAGCGGGATCCAGTGCATGGTCCTTCGTACCGTCGCTGGTGATGCCGATCTTCACCGCTGGCGCGAATCAAGCCAACCTGGATGTCACTACGGTTCAGAAGGACATCGGCATCGCGCAATACGAGAAGGCCGTCCAGACCGCATTCCGCGAGGTTTCCGACGGGCTTGCGGCGCGCGGGACCTACGACGATCAGTTGGTAGCGCAACAGCGCTACACCGATGCCCAGCAGCGTCGGCTGGAGCTGGCAAATATGCTCTATGCGAGCGGGACCGACAGCTATCTGAGCGTACTGACCGCGCAGACCGACTTGTACAACGCACAACTGGCATTGGTCACGACACGCCTGAACCGCCTCACCAGTCTTGTCGACCTGTACCGCTCGCTCGGGGGCGGCTGGATCCAGCGCACCGGGGACGAGCCACGGCCGGCTGACACCGCGACGGCAAGCGCAACGGCGGGTTCACCGTCCCCGACGGTTCTATGACATGGGCCACCATTGAAACGATGCGCAGCGCTTCACGGTCCGCGGCGTGGCGGAAGTGCTGCTTTGTCCCCTAGGGTGCGACGATTTGCGCCTGGATGCCCGCGTGCTGGCAATGGAATAGCGGCGTGGCTAATATTTCCCCAGACAATGCGTGGATATGGGATTCCGCGCGAGAACGGCTTCTCGCAATCAAACTGTTAAGGCGGATTTATCATGAAACTATTGATTGTCGAGGACAACGAGCGTGTCGCCCAATATCTGAAGAAGGGACTGGGTGAAGCGGGGCATACTGTGGATCACGCCGACAACGGGCGCGACGGCATGTTCCTCGCCGCGAGCGAACCTTACGATGCGATCATCATGGATCGCATGCTGCCCGGCGGCATTGACGGCCTCGGGATCATCGAGGCGTTGCGCAGGACCGGCAACAAGGTGCCGATCCTGATCCTCAGCGCTCTTTCCGATGTCGATGATCGCATTCGTGGCCTCAAGAGCGGCGGTGACGACTATCTTGTCAAGCCATTTGCCTTCGGCGAACTTCTGGCACGGCTCGACGCGCTCCTGCGGCGTTCGCAGGACGGTCGCGCAGAGACGACGCTGACGCTGGATGACCTGTCCATGGATCTGCTGTCCCATAAGGTAACGCGCGCGGGCAAGACCGTCGCGCTGCAACCGCGCGAATTCAAGCTGCTGGAATACCTGCTGCGCCATGCCAACCAGGTGGTGACGCGGACCATGCTGCTTGAGAACGTGTGGGACTATCATTTCGACCCACAGACGAATGTCGTGGACGTTCACGTCAGCAAACTACGCCAGAAGATCGATGCCGGCAGCGGTCGGCAATTGCTGCGGACCATTCGCAATGCCGGCTACATGCTGACGGCCGATGAGTAAGCTGCTGCGTTTTTCGGCGCTTAATCTAGCGCTCGGCTATGTCGCGGTGAGTCTGGTTGCGCTCGCCCTGTTCGCCACGCCGCTCTGGTATGCCTGGCGCAACACGATCGAGCAAAGCAGAACCGAGGTGCTTCAGGCGGAAGCGCAGAATATGATGGATCTATTCGCCAAACATGGCGCCGCTGCCCTTGTAGCAGCGATCGAAACACGGGTGGGCGGGCAACTCGAAGACGTGGAGAACACTATCATTCTGTTCGCCGATCCGACATGGGCGAAGCGTGCCGGCAATCTACCCGCATGGCCTCGCGAGGCTTCCGCATCGACAGGGACGCAAGTAGCGTCAATTGATGTAGGCGGACGTGTGGTTAGAGCCGTGCTGTTGCATCAGACACTCCCCGGTGGGTATCACCTTTTGTTGGGTCGTGACGTCAGTCGGTTTGAAAGGCTCGAAACGTTGTTCTTGTATGGACTGGTGGGCGCTGCCAGCATCGTTTTGCTGCTTGGCGTAGCAGGGGGAGCGCTGATTCGTCGCACGATACTTTCCAAGGTCCACGACATCAACCAGACGGCTTGCGCCATCATGCAAGGGAATCTCACACATCGGTTGCCGGCTTATGGCGGTGAGAACGAGCTCAACACGCTCGTGGAGACCGAAAACCGCATGCTGGATCAAATCGAGCACCTGTTTGAGGGCATCCGAAACGTGTCCAATGCTATCGCGCATGACCTGCGCACACCGTTGGCGGAGTTGCGTTACCGCCTGGAGGAACTGTCGGTGACCCGGCCTCGCCCGGAGCAAACCTTCGCCGAGATCGAAGGTGCAATCGCGGACGTAGACCGCGTTATTGCTATCTTCAACGCCCTACTGCGCCTGGCGGAGATTGACTCTGGCACGCGCCGCTCCGGCTTCATTGAAGTGGATGCAGCGACGGTAGCATGCGAAGCCGCCGAGTTCTACCAACCCGTGGCAGAACTGAAGGGGGTCGCGCTTTCTTTCGCGTCCTCTGGGCCACTGACGCTCGCCGGCGATCCCCTGCTGCTTGCACAGGCGGTCGGGAACCTGATCGATAACGCGCTAAAGTATGCTCAGGAACATGGGAGGGTCACGGTCGAGGCCTCGAGCCGCCCGGACGGGGCAATCGTAATTGCCGTTTCGGACGACGGGCCCGGCGTCCCCGACGAAGAGAAGCCAAAAGTTCTCGAACGCTTCTACCGCGGCGACGCAAGTCGCAGTACTCCGGGTGTGGGATTGGGGCTGAGTCTTGTGGCCGCCGTCGCCAAGCAGCACGGTGGCGTGCTCGAATTGACCGACAATCATCCTGGGTTGAGAGCGACGCTGATCCTGTTTTCATAGGGCGGCCAGCCGACCGCCCGCGTTGGTGAACTGGTTTCGAATGATCAACCGGGAGACGTATCGTTCCGGCGGATCACCGCCCCGGGACGGGCGCCCGTGCTCTCGCCGCCGCTCCATGCGAGGGTGCCATTGACGATGACGGTCTCGATGCCTTCGGCGCGCGCGACGGGCTGCGCGAAGGTCGCCATATCGGCCACGCGGGCGGCATCGAAGATGGTGATATCCGCGAAGTTGCCGTGCGACAGGATTCCGCGCCCCGGCAGCCTGAAGTAGCGGGCTGTCAGGCCGGTCATCTTATGCACGGCTTGCTCGAGTGAGAATAGCCCGAGGTCGCGGCAGTAATGCCCCAGCACCCGCGGAAATGTGCCCCACAGACGCGGATGCGGCGCGCAATCGTGGGGCAGTCCGTCGGATCCGATCATGGTTTCGGGGAAGGCGAGGATGCGCTGCACGTCCTGCTCGTCCATCAGGAAGTAGATCGCGCCAGCCGGCTGCAACGCATCGACGGCGTCCTCGGGCGAGAGGCACATTGTCGCCGCGATGGCATCGAGGTCCTGTCCGGCGAACTCGGGATGCGGTACTGAACGCGTCACGATGACGCGGCTCGACATCGCGAGCCGATCCTTGCGCAAAATGGTGGAGCCGGCGATGTATGGATAGCAGTCGAGACCTATCGGCTGACGCCGCATGGCTTGCGCGATATGCCCAAGCGTCTCGACCGAGCGGCCATGATTCTTTGGACCAATAAGCTTGTGATGCGAGATCACGACTGGCGCGTCGCCCGCGGCGCCGACCTCGAAGGCTTCGTCGAGCGCCTCGCGGATCCGATCGCCTTCATCGCGTATATGGCTGGCGTAGACACCGCCGTAGCCGCGCATGACCTCCGCCACGGCGGCCATTTCCCCGGTCGTGGCCGGCATTGCAGTGGGATAGGCGGCACCCGTCGAAAGCCCGATGGCCCCGCTCTCCATGGCGTCGCGCATCAAGGCCTGCATCGCCGCGATCTCGCTGTCGGTCGCCGCCCTGTCCAGCCGCTCCATCGCGGCGATCCGCAACGTCGTATGGCCCACCAGGCAAGCCGCGTTGACGGCCGCGGGACCTCGCTCCAACTCAGCGAGATAGTCGCCGAACGCAGCGAAACGAAACACGGCGGGGTCGTCCCCCAGCAAGTCAAGTGGCGGCGGAACGGTCTGTCCCGCGGCCGCGCGCCAGGGCGCAAGGCTGATTCCGCAATTGCCTGTCACGACCGTGGTAACGCCCTGGCTGAGCTTGGCCGGCATCATCGGATCGAGCGTCAGATATCGGTCATCGTGCGTATGCGAGTCGATGAAGCCGGGCGCGACGATACGATCACGCGCATCGATTACCAGCGCAGCGGTGTCGGATGAGAGTGCGCCAAGCGCAGCGATACGCGATCCCTCGATCCCGATGTCGGCGAGCCTGCGCGGTGCGCCGGTGCCGTCGATCACTGTGCCGCCACGAATCAATATGTCAAAATGCGCCATGTCCAGCTCTCCTCAGTCGACGGCCGCGCCGGAACTCTTGATCACTGCGGCCCAGACGGGTCGCTCCTTGCGGGCGAGGTCGAAGAAGGCTCCGCGCTCCCCTGTAGAGACTTCATACGCCATGTCGGCCAGCCGCATTTTCATGGCGTCCGAGTTGGCCGCCTTGTTGAAGGCCTTGTTGAGCAGGTCGAGTATCTGCGGGTCAGTCCCGGCGGGCGCGACATAGCCAGTCCATGCCACTGCCTGGTAATCCTTCAGTCCCGTCTCCGCCATGGTCGGCAGCTTCGGCAGGCGGCTGTCGCGGCGTGCGCCGGTGACGGCGAGTGGCACGACGCTGCCGCTCTTCAGATACGGCGCGATCGACGTGATGTTCTCGAAGACCAGATCCACTTCGCCTCGCATCAGTGCGAGGTCCGCTTCGGGACCGCCCTTGTAGGGAACGTGCGTGATGGAGACGCCCGCCATTGCCTTGAACATCTCGGCGCTGAGATGGCCCGTGGTACCGTTCCCGCCCGATCCGACGGAGAGCTTGCCCGGCGCGCTTCTGGCCAGCGAGATCAGATCGGAGACCGACTTCACGCCGAGGTCCTTGCGCACCGCCAGCACATTCTGTACGTAGCCGGTCAGGGCCACGGGTGCCAGCTGCTTGTCGGCGTCGTAGGGCAGCTTCTTGTAAAGGGACTGGTTGATTGCAAGTGTGGCGACGTTCGCGAAGCCAATGGTGTAGCCGTCGGCCGGCGCGTTGATCACGGCCTGCGTGCCGATGATGCCGGAAGCGCCCACGCGGTTGATGACCACAATCTGCTGCCCAATGTCATGGCCGACGACATCGGCCAGCAGGCGTGAGACGATGTCGGGCGTTGTGCCTGCATTGAACGGGACGATCAGCGTGATGGGGCGCTCGGGATAAGCTGCGAAGGCGTTCGCCGTGAGCAGCATGGCGGCGACGATCGGCGAAATTCGTCTGAGTAGCCAGGCACAATTCCGGAAGAGAGACATGGTGGCGTTCCTTTCGTGGTAGGCAAGTTAGCGTCAGGGCCGGCCTGCGTCGAGATGCGCGGGCCGGTGATACGGCTGTCTCAAGTACCGTGTGCGGCGGCTGCAGTGGGCTGCAGCATCGTATGAAGTAAGGGCAAGTCGACGTTGCCGCCAGACAGCACGATGACGCTGTCGCGGCCTTCGAGATCGATCACGCCGGCTAGCAACGCCGCCAGCGCGACGACCCCGCCCGGTTCGACCAGCAGCCGAAGTTCCGCAAGCGCGAAGCGAATGGCGGTGCAGACCTGCGCGTCGGTGACGGCCACCGCGCCGTCGAGAAAGCACTTGTTGATCTCGAAGGGCAGTTCAGCCGGCGTGCTGGCCTGCAACGCGTCGCAGAACGTCGTCGTGGTGCCCGCGGCATTGGTTTCCCTGCGGCCGCTGCGCAGCGAGCGCACCGTGTCGTCGAACCCGGCCGGCTCGGCGGAGATCAGCCACGTGCCCGGACTCAGGGTGTCGACGACAAGTCCGCAACCGGCCATCAGGCCGCCGCCACCGCATGGCGCCGCGAACAGGCCGAGGTTGTCGAGCGCAGCCTCGGGCAGATCCTGCAACGCCTCCAGTGCCACGGTGCCCTGGGCGGCAAGGACCGCGGGATGATCGCCCGGCGGAATCAGCGTGCCGCCCGATTCGTCGATCAGCCGCATTGCGATCGCTTCGCGGCTTTCATGGCGGCGGTCGTAGTGAACGACGCGCGCGCCTTGGGCCAGCGCGCGCTCGACCTTGTTGCGTGGCGTATCGACCGGCATCACTATGGTCGCCGCAACGCCGAGCTGCCGTGCCGCCCAGGCGATCGCCTGCCCGTGATTGCCGGTGGAATAGGCGATCACGCCTTTCGCGCGCTGGTCGCTGCGCAGCGATAGCAGCGCATTGAATGCGCCGCGTGCCTTGAATGAACCCGTGACCTGCAGGCTCTCGGCCTTGAGCCAGACGGGCGCGCCGGCAATGGCATCGAGCGTCGGCGAACGCAGCAGCGGGGTGCGGACGACATAGGGAGCGATGTCTTCAGCCGCCTGTTCGACGTCGGCGAAATCGGGAACGCGCATGTCACCCAGCATCTCGTGCCGGATCGCGTGCGCGGGTCGTGGTCGTGCCAGATGAATATCCTGCGGTTCGGTCGGCTGCATGGATGAGTCGAGTGGGTGGTCGAAAAGGGGGGAGCGAGATCAGCGCGCCGGCCAGGTCGGCGGGGCGACGCTACCGACCTGATCGGTGATGCGTGTGTACGCCTCGACGCGCCGGTGCAAACCGAAGTTGAAGACGGTGGAGCGGCCCAGTTTGCACATGTCCAGGTTGCAGTCGGCTACGATGAGTTCGTCGTCCCAACTAGTGGCCTGCGCCATGATTTCGCCTTGGGGATTGACAATGATCGAATGACCGAACATTTCATGACCGTCCTCGGTCCCGGCCTTCGCGACGGCGACCGCGAAACTCGCGTTCTGATAGCAGCCCGCCTGAATGGACAACTGCGAGTGGAACACGCGCAGATGATGGGCCTCGAAGCCGCGGTTTTCCATGTTCATGCTAGGCGTGTTGTAGCCCAGCATGACGAGTTCGACCTGCTGCAGTCCGAGCACGCGCCAAGCCTCGGGCCAACGGCGGTCGTTGCATATCATCATGCCCATGTTCACGCTCCCGGCCTCGCCGACGGACGCCCGGACCACCGGAAAGCCGAGATTGCCGACTTCGAAATAGCGCTTCTCCAGGTGCTGCACCTTGCGCGATGGTGCGTACTCTGCGTGGCCGGGCAGATGGACCTTCCGGTATTTGAGGATTACCTCACCCGTCGCTGCGATGATCGCCGAGGTGTTGAACCGACGCTTGCGCATGACGCCGGCTTCGTCGTGCTCGTAAGCGATCTCGGCGTAGCCAAGGTACACCGTCAGGCCAAAGCGGCGGATTGCCTTGAACAGCGGTGCGGTCGCCGGTGAGGGCAGCGCCGTTTCGAACCAGCAGTCCGCCTCGTCGATGTCCTCGTGGTACCAGCGCGGAAAAAACGTGGTCAGCGCGAGTTCGGGAAACACCACGACCTGCGCGCCGCGCCGATAGGCGCGTTCGAGCAGTTGGACCATGCGTGCGACCGCGATCTCGCGCCCTTCGGACTTCTGGATGGGACCAAGCTGGGCGGCGGCGACGGTGATGATGTTGGACATGTCTTGGGGTCTCTGGTGCGATGCGGTAGCAGCAAGTATAGGAACGCGATGCCGCCCATGAAATGCGTCGCCCCGCGCGCCGATAGCCCCCGCACGGGATCCATCACGCGCTCACAACACATTGATTTGAAACGGACAAATACCTCGGGAGCAGCCCTGGAGCGCAGCTGGCCCATAGCCTCTCGTTATGAGTCCTGGACAATATGTGATGGGGCGCGGCGGTAGCGTGTGGCAATCGCGCCACTGCGTTGCGAACGCCATCTCAGACGAGCAACGGCGGGGGCTGCACATCCCCACCGCGCGCTTCGGCGTCCAGCAGGTGCGCGAGCGTGGCAAGAAAGCCTTTGGCCAAAGTCGACATCGGGATCTGCCGCGAATGGATCAGGTAGATCTTGTGGCCGAGCGCCGGGCTGATCGGCTTGAGCACGACGTCGTCCGATCCCGATGGCGTGTATCCGAACGACTCCACTAGCGCCACCCCGACGCCCTGCCGCACCAGCGCCATGGCTTCGGGCGTTGAGCGAATCTCGATGTCCGGCGTGAGTACTCCCTGCTCCAGAGAGAGGAAATGCGAGGAGAGTTGGCCGAAAGGGGTGTCGATGCCGTAGCCGATGAGAGTTTGGCCGCGCAAATCACTGGCGGTCACGATCTCCCGCTCCGCCAGTGCGTGTCCCTTGGGTAGCGCGCACAGGATCTGCCCCGCGCCGATTTCCCGGACCCGAAGATTCGCGCTGTCGGGCGGCGCCATCGATGCAATGCAGAGGTCGGCGTGCCCCTGCACCATGAACGGTAGTAAAGCGTCGAACGGCATCGGGCGGTAATGGAGCCGGACGTTGGGATGCCGCAGCCTGAAGCGCTGGATCGCGCGCGGCATCAGCCATTCGCTGTAGCTCGGGCTGGAGACAATCGACAGTTTGCCCTCGTTCTGTTGGCCGAGGCTGCTCGCCACCGCATTGAACTGGTTCACGCCCCGGAGGATGACTCCGACCTCCTGGAACAGCCGGCGCGCCTCCGGCGTCGGCTGCAGCCGTCCCTTGACTCGTTCGAACAGCAGGAACCGCAGGCGGCTTTCAGCTGTTGCCAGCACCCGGCTGATTGCCGGCTGTGACACGCACAGCATGCGGCCGGCCTCGCTTAGCGAGCCGGTGACCATGATCGCGTGGAAGACTTCGATCTGGCGAAGGTTCAGGGGTATGGAGGGGGGCCTGCTATGGGCTGGCATACAAGGTGGCGCGCCAAGGCGGAAGGGCTGCGTCTGTGACTGGGGCCTTTGGCGACGCAAGAAACGCGCCATCGGGCTGTGGATCCGCGCCGCCCGTCGGGCACGGTTGTCAAGCCTGCGCGTCGGCCGCGATGTACCTTCTCGATAAGCTCAGGCCGCAGGCTCAATTGCCAGAAATGTCTCTGGTCATGTCAGCGCAGCCATCCCGGAGGAGTCTTTCAGCGAAGCCCTGTAATGCAGGAACCGCAACCCGGTTCCGACTAACGTTCCGCGCCGAGTTGACCGCGGAACTCCCAGCTTCCGTCAACGCACTGAACCAGCGCGCGGTTGTAGAGATAGGCTGCGGTGCAGGTATGCCGGGGTACGAGAGCCACTTGCTGGCCGATGTCCAGTTCGTCGGTCTCGATAACGACGTGCTCTTCTTTCATCATTTTGATCGGCCCCGGGCCCTGAAACCGTTCCTTCAGCGGTATGTCCGGCGAAATGGCTTTTGTTCCCGCGTCCAGCGTGGCGGTGCCTTGGCGCGTGGACAGCACGGTAGCCAGCACGTATGCGCCGACTCTCCAGCCCAGATTCGACAGGTCTGCCTGATGCTGCGCACTCGAGTACGTCCAGCTTCCCGGCGCAACCCACTGTGCAACATCAGCGGGCCAGACATCAAAGGAATAGCTGCCTCCCGCGATCAGGCCTGCAGGCAAGCCTTTCCGCCGCGCTTGCGATAGCAGACTCCTAACCTCTTCAATCAGCCTCTCGATATCCTTTACACGCTCCGGCCTATTGGCCCCTTTGATATGGCCGTCGTAGCAATGCCAGCCACTAAAAAGGCCCTCAACCATCATGGCGTGGGCCAATTCCAGAGCCTCATGGTTGAGCGGAACGCCGGTACGTCCCAGACCAGGATCCAGATCGACCCGCAGCTTGATATTGGATGCCGGCTGCCGCTCCAACTCGTCCCGCCAGGTGCCAAATCCACGTTTGGAATCGACTAGCGCTTCGAATTGCACATTGGGATGCCTTCGCGCGATGTCGGCAACGCGAGAGATTGCCGCGGTGTTCACTGTCGGATATGCCCACACAAGATGTTGAGCGCCCCCGGCTGCCGCCATCTGCATTTCGGCCGGGGTCGCTGCCTTAAACGCCGTCACCCCCTCTCGAACCAGCAACTCGACCAGCCATTGGGCCCGATGCGTCTTGATATGCGGCATGAGCCGCCGGATTCCCCCTGCTGCCTTCGCCGTCTTTTCCAGATTGTGGAGAACAGCCGTTTCGAGGATGACGAAACATGGCGTTTCAATGGGAAAGGAGGGGAGTGCCAAATCATCACGGTATTGCGCGCGGGAGCAGGGCGGGGGTGTTTGTAGTGGATCGCGGATTTCCATAATTTTTCTCCAGATCGATGGCGCACAAGAGCAAGAGCTCATTAAACCGGTTGTTCCAGCTCAATAATTGGGGGTGAAGGGAATCGGCATCAACTATCCGTCATCCAGAGCGAGGGTGGCGCTTCATCGGCCGAAGCGCGCAGGTGTGCCTAGTCGCCGGAGCATTGGTAAGCGATTCTCTTCTGTGTTTCCAGCCCTCGCTGACGTCGGCTAGGCCCGGCTTGCCGGTGCGCTCGCTCAGCGGCGGCGCGGTCATCGTCAGGGGGAGCGCATGGAAATCTCCGGGCAATTGGCAGTGCGGGCAACGCGAAAACACATCGCGCCATATCAGTCCATATCAGTCCACGACAATGTTCTGTTGCTTGGCGAGCCTCCTCCACCGCTCCACGTCCTGCCCGATGGTGGCGGCGAACTGGGCCGGCGTGACGGGCCTGGCTTCGGCGCCTTCCTTCAGGATCGCCGCCTTGATCTCGGGCTTGGACAAGATTGCGTTGACGGCGGCGTTGAGTTGGTTGACTATCGCCGGCGGCGTGCCGGCCGGCGCCAGCAGGCCCCACCAGAGCTCGAACTCGTAGCCCGGCACCGCGCTGGACATGGGCGTTAGTTCCGGCGCGATCGGGCTCGGCTTGAGGCTGGTGATGCCGACGGCGCGCACCTTGCCGGCGCGAACCATCGGCAGCAGCGACGGACCGGTAGAGATCAGCAACTGCGTCTGGTTGCCGATCAGGTCGGTCAAGGCGGGAGGCATGCCGCGATACGGGATATGCGTGATGAACAGGTTGCCGGCCATGGCCTTGAGCAGCTCGGTGCCGAACTGGTTGACGCCGCCCGGTCCGGACGAGGCGTAGTTGTACTTGCCTGGCTTGGCTCGGATCGCGGCGATGAGTTCCTGCGGTGTCCTTGCGGGGAATGCATTGTTGACCGCGACGATGAACGGCCCTTGCGCAAACATCGCCACCGGCGCGAAGCTCTTGACCGCATCGAACGGCAGTTTGGCCTGCACTGCGGCATTGGTCGTCATGCTGGACGACACGGCGACCAGCGTGTACCCGTCCGGGGCGGACTTGGCGACGATGCCGGTGCCGGTATTGCCGCTGGCGCCTGGGCGGTTGTCGATGACGACGGGTTGCTTGAGCTCCTCGCCGATCCCCTTGGCGACGATGCGCGCGAAGATGTCGTTGGAGCCGCCCGGCGGATAGGGCACGACGATGGTGATGGGCTTGCTCGGATACCCGCCCTGCGCGAAGACCGCGCCGGAGACCAGGCTAGCAATTAGCGTGGCTACGGACGCCACGCTACGGGAAACGGACACGGATACGGATGATGTTCTCAAAAATGGCTCCTTCTGTATCGTTGTTGTCCGGCTACGTACGCGTCGGGATAGAAGAAGGCCGTGATGGTGTCGCCGGCATCCTCCGGATAGCGGCTCAGGTCATAGCTGGCCAGACACGTGGCCGCTTCCACCGCGTCTGTGGTCCCACCGAAGCGCAATTGCTCGATCATGACGCGTGCCACGATCCTCTCGTCGCCTGGGAGTTGGCATCACGCTTTGTGTTCCATCAACTGCGGTTGCTGAGCAAGCAACTTCAGTTGTGGTCGAGCCATATCGTGGTACGCCTGTACGACGAAGCGCAGCGATTGTCCAAGCATTGGCGCACCAAGATAAATGGACATTGAATGCAAATTGGAGGATCAAATTCCGACCGGGTAGCCATCCTTGCGGTGATCGGATGCCGCTACATAACCGCCGTTATCCAAGCGCAGAGCCGCCTGGGCACTGCCGAACTCGGTATCAAAGCGTTTGGCAACCGCGATCGGATGCCCGCGTGATGTCAGTCCCTCAATCACCGCTTGCGGCATATTCCATTCGACGGCGACGCCATAGTTGTCGTCAAGTACGCGCCAGCGCGGCGCATCGCTCGCGGCCTGTGGGTTCAGTCCCTGATCGACCAGGCGGGAGACCATCTGCATATGACCCTGCGCCTGCATGGATCCGCCCATGAGGCCGAAACTCATCAGCGGTCGGCCGTTTTGCATCAGGAAACCGGGGATGATGGTGTGGAATGGACGTTTCCCAGGCGCTACTTCGTTGGTATCGCCGTGACGCAAATTGAAGCCCCAGCCGCGATTTTGCAAGGCGATGCCGGTATTGGGGACGACCACGCCCGAACCGAATCCCTTGAAGTTGGACTGAATGAACGAAACCATCATGCCGTTGCGATCCGCCGTGGTCAGGTAGACGGTGCCGCCACCAAGCGGTTTGCCGATGCGGGCCGGCGCTGCATGCTCGGGGTCAATGAGCTTGGCGCGTTTTGCCAGATATGCTGGGTTGAGCAGGTCGGCTGCTGTTACTTCCGTCATGTGATCCACGTCGCCGACGTATTCATGCAAGTCGGCAAAGGCCAATTTCATTGCCTCGATCTTTAGATGCATCGCCAGCGCGCTATCTTGGTCCATGACCTTCAAATCGAAATGTTCAAGCATGCCCAACGCCATCTGTGCCGCAATGCCTTGACCGTTAGGCCCGATCTCGTATAGTTCAACATCCCGGTAGCGGATGCTGATCGGCTCGACCCAGTCCGCCTTATGTGCGGCGAGGTCCGCTTCGGTGATCGCACCGCCGGTATTGCGCGCGTGGTCGGCGATCGCACGGGCCAGGTCGCCATGGTAAAAATCATCACCCTTGGTGCGCGCGATGCGCTCGAGTGTATTTGCCTGTCCCGGGCAAATGAAGCGCTCGCCCTGAAGTGGTGCCCGGCCGTTGGGGGCAAACGCTTCGCCGTAGCCCGGCTGATCGATCAGTTCGTCGATCTGCTTTTGCCACTGATTGTGGACATTGTGCGAAACCAGATAGCCGTCACGCGCATAGCGCAGCGCTGGTTCGAAGAGGTCTTCGAACGGCAGGCTGCCAAAGCGTTCCCACATGGCTCGCCACGCTGAAACGGTGCCTGGCACAGTCACCGAGTCCCAACCCCGCTTCGGCATCTCCTTGTATTTTGAAAAATACTCGCGCGTCCATGCGGCCGGTGCGCGGCCCGATCCGTTCAAACCGTGCAATTTGCTGCCATCCCAGATCAGCGCAAACGCGTCGCCGCCGATACCGTTGTTGCACGGCTCGACCACAGCCAGGGCGATTGCCGTGGCCAGCGCTGCGTCGACCGCATTGCCGCCGCGCAGCAGCATCGCCAAGCCGGCCGAGGAGGCAAGCGGCTGCGAGGTCGTCACGACGTTGTCGGCGACCAGCGGCAAACGCTGCGACGTGTAGGGGAAGGTCCAGAATGCGCATTGATTCGATTGCATGTTGTCTTGATGTAAATGGCGGCCCACGTGAGGTCTGGCGGCGACCGGTAAGGAAAATCGGTTGCAGGCTGGGCGGTCACGAAAGGCGCGCCTGGGAATGAGCAGAGTCCTCCGTCGCTGCATCGGCGCGCTGAAGCCGGTGCCGGTGAGTATGCAGCCACTGTAGTCAGCCAAGTCGTCTACGTGGTTAAATTTCTGGAAATCTATTGTTAAGCTGAATTGAATGATCCGCATCGAGATCTGGCAGCTTGTTTCGGCATTGGCGCCCTTGAGCAGGGGTTTGGCAGCACAGGCTACCTGCCTGGGAAGGGACTGCGTGCCGCGAGTGCCGGCACCGAGTGACCAACGGGCCGATGTTGCAGCCCGTTACAGGCGATGCAGAGATGCCCGCCCGTGGCCCAGGCATGCCGCATGCAAGTGCAGACTACGTTGTAGGACTTCGCCCGCTGAGCCGTTGGCGGCGGGTTCCATACAATGAACGCAGCGCGTTGCCGGCGGCGGCCGCCGACAGCAAGGAGCCGAAGATGGGCAAGCCAGTATTCTCACTGCATCGGATCGAAAGCGCCCTCGCACTACGCGGGCACCGGTATCGCGTGCTTCATGTCTTTGATCGCCTGGCCGGCGCAGCCACGCGGCAGGCGGGCTCGCCTACGTGAAGGGCACGGATTGACTCGGTTATTTGGCGAGCGTTCGGTTAACTCCAATGTGCTGGCCGTTTGCTCTCCAAATATAAGTTTGACTGCACCTCACGGTATCCACCGGAAGAATGCGCGACGGCGACCAGTAGCCCACGTGCTAAATGTGAAGAAAGCCCAAGTCGTGAATCGTCGCTTCGTTCCGGAGGACATCGCGGCACCAGATTTCCTTATCTCCGAGAAACAGCTGCACAGTGAAGTGCGGCGCGTCCCAGTCGTTCACCATGGCAGAGAGAGGGCCGTTCGGGTGGGGGTGGAAGAACAATCTTTGCGGGTGGGATTCTATCTTGTAGAGAATCTCGGCCGCACGCACGATACTCCTAACATCGACGCCATCGTGGTGTCCAACAAGGGCAACTTGGTGAATAGCGACGGGTGTCAGCACAAGACCGTCGAGTAACAGATGGGACCGGACAAAGAGGCTGTACCGGTTGCGCAAAAATCGAAGAAGGAAGAGCAGTGTGGATCCTACAACCGCAGCCAGCACCAGCGAGTCTGCCATACCCATACTGTCTCTTCACATCGCTCGACGAAACACAGCGGAAGTGTAGTTGAGGACTGCCGTGTTGTATGTCTGGTGCGTAGTATAAGGCGCTTCAAAAACTTGCGCGTTGGGAATGTGCCAGTGCAATATTTACCGTCTGGGACACCCGTGGCTAATGGCTGACCATGGTGAACGAGAACATTGCACACCGTTGGGTGCGGTCTGCACTCGCCGGCGTTTTCTGCACCAACGTGTCAAGTCCCGTGGCAGGGACCGAGCGGAAATTGATCTAATCTTCCCATACCGCCTCCACTTCCCGCATCAAACGCCCGGCGAGGATATAGTCCCCCAGTTTGGACGCCTTTGCCTCCAGGCTCTCCAACTGAGTTGCCGGGAGTTCGCTCAACTCAAACTGGCAATAGAGGTTTCGCTGCCGAAAGGTCGCTTTTGGCCGCATTAGGCCGGCGACCAATGCAGTTGGCGATTTGACCGCGATGTTCTCTTGCCCGCGATATTCCACGCGTATCCCGGCTTTCTGGCCGAGCCGACCCAGTTCAATCGCGTCCTGCCAGCCAGCCTCATAGTCCAGTTCTTGAGGTTCCCCTTGTTTTTCGCCTTCCAAGGGTAAGGGGGTCAAGCCGCCATGTCCCGTGGGTGTTCCCAGTCCCGGAGGTACTGGGCCGGGGACACATAGCCGAGCGTGGAGTGTCGGCGGCTCCGATTGTAAAAGATCTCGATGTAGTCAAAGAGATCGTCTTTGGCTTGCTCGTGCGTGGCGTAGCGCTGGCCATGCACCCGCTCGTTTTTCAGACTGTTGAAGAAGCTCTC
>NZ_JBFTOX010000086.1:0-32604 GCF_056398185.1 Cupriavidus sp. 05L310 | reverse complement strand
CCGCCGCGCACGGCGCGCATGGCGCGGGCGTCGAGTTCTTCGGTGACGGACAGGTCTTTGATGGCGAGGGTGGTAGTCATGGCAGTTCTCCGGGAAATGCAGTAGCTTGCGAATTCAGCCTGGGCGGTAGCCCGCGGCTCAATAGATGTTGTTTTGGGCGTTCTGGGTCGAGGTGACACGCGACTTGATGTCGTCGACGAAGGCAGCGTTATTGCCGTTCATGTTGACGACGTTTTGCGTCTGGCCGATCAGTTGCGAGGCGTTGAAGGTCGAGTCGAGCTTGACCGCGCTGAACACGGGCAGGAAGGGCACGAAGCCGCCGCGCACGGCGCGCATGGCACGGGCGTCGAGTTCTTCGGTGACGGACAGGTCCTTGATGGCGAGGGTGGTAGTCATGGCAGTTCTCCTTGGGAGCGGTTGGGACTTGGGTTCGGTTGGTTCGAGCATTGTTTCTGCGCTCGGGAGGTACAAACGCATGGAGTGTGCCAAGGCGGGCCAGGTCAGCGAGAATCGCCCGCAAACGCAGGCGGGGCTTAGGAAGAGATTCTTCGAGGCGGGGGAAATGACGCCAACGCACGGTGCGCGATGGCTTTGGTCTGGCGGGCAAAAACCAACACAACAGGCATCGGGTGTCTGCAGTTGCGCGACACGCCGGGCCAGTCCCCCGGCGACCGCTGCCAAAGCGGGGCTAAGCGGCGACGCGGCGCATGGGGACTTTATGGAGATTTACGCCTGACATGTACCTCATCAGGCCTTGCGTGACGCCCACGGAAAATTCCGTTGCCTGCCCGGGTTCGGGTTCCAGGACAGCAGATCAAGTGTCGGAAGCAGGGGGGCGCGCCGCCCTCTCGCTACGTGCAATTGGCGCGGTAAGTTTCCTGCAATGACTTGCGTGACTGGTCGCGCTCGATCTTGGGAATAGTGCGCCCCTGCGCGTTCTGTGTTGCCGGCCCGGGCGACTGGTAGGACGGCTGCTTCGAGGTGGCGTTGAATTGCTCCTTCAGAGCCTCGCACTTGGCGCGCGCGGCATCCTCGGCACTGGCGGAGTCGGCGGACGGAGGACGATAGGGGCTGGCGCCACCCTGTACTGCCTCGGATATAGCATTTTCGGCACCCTGGCCCGCTGCGGGCTGTGCCATGCCAGCCGTGGAAAAACCAAGTGCCATCAGGCTGGCCAGGATAAATTTCCGGGACATACGCATACGCTCTCCGGTGGAACGATGATTTCGCTGGCGCGCTTGATCCGCCTGTTTCGGGCACGACCGGCGGCGACCAGGCCAACGGTAGTCTTGCCGGAGCACATTTCCGTCGCCGTAGCAGCCGGGTCGGGCCTAATGCGGTTTGTCCTGCCCCAGGCGAGACATGTTGTACTTGATCACATCCGATACCGCGGCGGTCATCACCGAGGTCGAGACGCCGAACATCAGGATGCCGTTAGCCGCCTCAATCGGGCCGAGCAGGCGCCACTCCTCGGACATGACAATGTCGCCATAGCCCAATGTAGCGAAGTTGACACCGGAGTGATAGAGCGCTGTGGGGAAATTGCTGAATTCGCCGAGAATCATGAACAGCACCGCCCAGATGACCATTTGCATGAAGTTGGCGAACAGTGTCAGCACCATCACCAGCGACAGCAGCAAGATATCGGTCCACAGTGATTCATGCCCGAGGCGGCTATTCCGGAAGCGCGCGTAGCGGCGCAAGCAGACGGCAACAACGCACCCCTGCAGCAACAGGCAGAGAAGCATGACGGGAGCGGCGGCCAGTACATGGTGCAGCATGGTTTACTCCATCAGGGAGCGGGCAATGGTATGCGGCCGGGTTTGTCCAGAAGCCAGAGCATCAGGCAGGCATACAGGGTAACGCCGACGAACAGCCCCATGCGTACGGCGAAAGCGGTAAAGACGTCCTTGCCGGCCGCACTGTCCTGGACCGACTGGCCCAGCAGGATGACCATGGTTACCAGGCTGTTCAGCCAGAAGCCGGGCGGGTAACGCGTCGGGCTGATGGCATACAGCTTGCCTCCTGCCACCAGGACGAAGAGCAGCATCCATAGAAAGAACATCCACAGGTGCACGAACAGGCTGAGTGCGGACCAGAACAGGATGGCCAGCAGGCCGCCGAACAGCGTGGAACCAAGCAACTCGCGCGCGGCACCGCGGGCGGTCGTGCAGCTTTGCCTGCCGAGACTGACCGATTTCATGATGATCGGCAGGTAGGCGGCGGGATCGCTCAGCGCCAGCAGGAACGCCGGCATTACCACCAGCGCCGCGCGTAGCGCCATCCAGTCGGCCACGCTGTGCGGCAGTACCTGGGCGGCCCGCGCAGGCCGCCCGCCTGCGGGTTCGGGAAACAGCCAGTGAACAAGAGCCAGCGCCAGCACGGCCAGCAGGAGTCCTTTGACGAGGGCGCCGATCACCGTGACGGCCAGGCCGAAATCGGCGGTGCCCGCCGCGGAAATCATGGTCAGGCCAGCCGCCAGGAATGTGGCGACCAGATTGTTTCCGCCGCGCAGGCCATGGCGGAATGCCAGGAAGAGGAGCAGGCCGGTCAAAAGCACGCCGCTGAACCAGTAATAGCGCAGAAAGGGGAGAAGCAGCAGGCCGCTGCCCGTCGTCAGCATGACGACCAGCGCCAGGCCCAGCCCGGCCTTGAGCGGCAGGGGGCGGTCGAGAGAGGCGATCACGAACAGGCCAAGTACCGGCGCCACCACCGGGAGGGACCAGCCTAATCCGAAGCTGGTCGCCAGGCAAAGCGCGGCGCCGGATGCCAGGCGCAGCGGACGCCGGGAAAGGCGAGCGGGCTCAGCGGGCATGGCCGCCATCACCATTAGTAGGCATAGGACAGCCAGCTCATGACGAACAGGAACAGGTGGCCAAGGGGGTTGAGCGGATTGCCCTGGGTGGGGAACGCCATGACTTCGGCCTGCCCGCCCACGCGCACGCCGTGCAGTTTGGCCAGCTCGCCCGGGGCGAATTCGATGACCACGGGGAAGCGCTGGGCCGGGCGTAGCCAGTCGCGACTGTTCTGTATCGTCGGCAGGCTGCCGGGCGGCGTGCTCTGGCCCACACTGACCCCATAACCGATACTGCGGACACGGCCGTCCAGTACCTTGCCCGGGTAGGCGTCCAGCACGATGGCGACGGACGTGCCGGGTTCGACGCGGCCGAGGTTATTCTCGGTCATTTCCGCGCTTACCCAGACGTCGTGAATGGCGATCAGCGTCATCACCGGGCTTCCGCCGGCGGCATATTGGCCGGCTTCGGTGCGCAGATCGGTGATCAGGCCCGCCGTGCGCGCGCGCACCTGCGAGTTGGCCAGGTCCAGTTCGGCCTTGTCCACATTGGCTGCAGCGCTGCGCAGCTTGGCGTTGTCTTCTTCACTGCCCCCCTCTTGCTCACGCGCGCGCTCGACTTCGGCACGGGCTGCGGCAACTTGGCTGACGGCCTGTACGTGCGTGGCGCGGGCCACCTCGAGACGGCGAAGCGAAACAGTTCCCTGGTCTTCACGATACAGGCGCTCAAGGCGATCGCTGTCCTGGCGTGCCTTGAGTTCATTGGCCTGGGCGGCACGCAGGGATGCCTGGGCCGAGGCGATGCCGGCGGTGCTTGCGCCGATCTGCCGCCGCATGGACTCGAGATCGGCGCGGGCACGGTCGAGTGCAATGCGATAGTGCTGCGGATCGACCTCGAACAATACGTCTCCGGCCAGGACGTTCTGGTTGTTGCGCACCTGCACCCGGGCCACCCGGCCCGACACTTCAGAGGCCACCGGGACGACAAAGGCCTGGACCCTCGCTTGCTGTGTATACGGCGTGTACCGGTCGGCCAGCAGGTACCAGGCCAGGCTCAGCGCAATCAGGCCGACTACCCACCTGACTCCCCGCTTCGTCGGGTCGGCTGCGGGCGCCGGTGCGTCCGGCGGCGGGGACGCCGGGGGTTGCGGTGTGTCATTCATCCGGGCTCACCCTCGGCACGGGGACGTTGGAGTTGCGTGGCTGGCGGCCTGTCTCGTTCAGCAAGTCGCCCCAATCGGTACGCTGCTGCATCTGCTGACGGGTGGCCGCGTCGACCAGCGGCAGGGACGTGTACCAGCCGCCGCCCATCGCCTTGTAAAGCGCGATGAGATTGTTCACTGCATTGCCGCGGTTGAGCAGGTAAGCATCCTGCTGGGCGACCAGCGCGCGCTGGGCATCCAGCACACGCTGGAACTCCGAGTACCCTTCGCGAAAGAGGGCATTGGCCAGTGTCAGCGAGCGGTTCGCTGCCTGCGACGCTTCGCGCAGGATCGTTTCGCGCTCCAGCGCCTTGATCAGCCCGGTGGCCGCATCGTCGGCTTCGCGCGCCGCCTGGCGCACGGTATCCTGGTAGGTGACGATCCGCTGCTGCAGGCGTGCGTCCTGTACTCGCACATTGTTCGTGATGCGGCCATAGTCGAACAGGTTCCACTGCACGCTGGGGCCACCGATCAGGACCCACCCGCCGGGCGTTCCCGGCAGCGAAGTGGCTGACCACCCGATGCTCCCCAGCAGCGTGACCGACGGATAAAGATCGGCCTTGGCCACGCCGATGAGCGCCGACTGGGCGGCAACCTGCAGTTCGGCTGAACGGACATCGGGGCGGCGCAGCAGCAGGTTGGCGGGCACGTCCTGCAACACCGCGTGATCGATCAGCGGGATCACACCCTCCTTCTCGAGCAGTTCCTGCAGTTCCGGCAAGGGACCCGGGGGGCGGCCGATCAGGATCGCCAGCGCATTGCGGGCGCGCAAGATCTGGTTTTCCAGATCGGGGATGCTGCTCAGGGTGCCCAGGTACTGGGTCTTGGCTTGCTGGAGGTCGAGCTCATCGCTTTCCCCACTCTTGAACAACCGCTCGGTAATTTCGAAACTGCGCTTTTGCAGCCGGGCATTCTCGCGGGCGATGCGCAGGCGCGCCTCGGCGGTGCGAAGGTCGAAGTAGGTTTGCGCGAGCTGCGCGTGCAGCAGTACCAGGGCGTCTTCATGATTGGCTTCGGCGGCGAAATAGGCCGCGTCCGCCGACTCGATGGCGCGGGCAAACCGTCCCCAGAAATCCAGCTCCCACCCAATGTCGAAACCCGCGCTGTATTGCCAGACACCGCTGCTTTCACCAGGAATGCCGGTCTTCCTGCTACGCGCGTACAAGGCGTCGGCCCTGGCCTGCTGCACTTGCGGGTACCGCCCGGCCAGGGCAATGCCCAGCTGGGCGCGGGCTTCCACCACGCGCAGGCCGGCAATCTTCAGGCCGGCATCGTTGGCATCGGCAGCCGCAATCAGATGTTCAAGAACAGGATCCGAAAAGACTTTCCACCACTCGCGCATATCGGACTGCGGGCGCTGCTGGCTGGCCTGTTCGACAGCCGGGGTAGTCCAGTGCTCGGTCCAGGGATCGTGCTGTGCCTGGAAATCCGGCCCCACGCGCGCGCAGCCTACGAGGACCGATGCGCCGATCAGCACCAGTCCGGCAGGACGACACGGTGACGACATGAGGCGAGAATGGCAATTCAAACCTGCTCCTGGTCGCCTGGCACGCTATCGGGCGGCACGTCCCCGACCCGCTGCCAGAACAGTTGATCGCTGATCAGGCAAAGGAACGGGCGGCATTCGTGGCGCACCCGCTATCCGGTGCGCGAAGCGCCAGGTAATGCGACCGGTCCCGCAATCGCCGCGTAAAGCCCGGGACTGCAACGGGACTTGATTGGCGTGGATGCTGCTAGTGACCAGCATTGCGCGGCGCCCCGACCGATTGCGGCTCTACCTTGGTCCAGCCTGGACCGGGATCAAACGAGGTGGTCGCGGCAGCCTTGGCGGCGCTTTCGGGCCCGAGATCACTCTCATAGAGCTGCCCGGCGTGACTCACCATGAAGCTCTTCACGCCGGTGTCACCGTATCGGATCGGCCACGCTATCACGGCGAAGCCGCCAAAGAGCTTGCCGCGCACCATATAGTCGAATGCGCCGCCGGGTGCGTGCCGGCCCTGTTTCGTCAGAAGCTTGTAGTGGTACCCGTGATAGCCTCCCGCTTCCTTTGCGCGGGCACCGGCCGTGGCGAAGGCTTCGCCCAGCGGGCTCGGCCGCTCGCCAGCCTGCGTCGGCCAGTACAAGCCATCCTGCTTGCCTGGCGAGCTGGCAAGCTTGGCGGCATAGCTAACCATGCCGGAGCCGTCGTGGTCGGACTGGGCGTAGTCGTTCTGCGCGTCATGAATGGCAAGCATGGTTTGCATGACGGCCAATTCATTGCGCCCGATACGGCGCAAGCGCATATCCTCCACACCGGCGCGGGTGTCGAAGCGCCAGCCCCCGCCGGAATTCACCAAGGGCAAGGGGAGCGTCCAGCCATCGGTGCCGACGGCGATCCGGGCATGTTTTTCATCTACGGGTTGCACGGCATGGGAAGCCTCCCACGCCGTGAGAAAGCGGCTGCGGATTTCCGCGTCGGCAGGTGGGATCAGCGTGCGGAAGTCATTGCCCAGCAGTGACTTCAGGGCTGCCTCGTCATTGTTCGCAACAGCCGCCCCAAAAGCCGTCATGGCCGCTTCTGGCGTGGGGAATGCTTTTTGCGCGTGGGCGGTGCCCAGGATGCAGGTGGCCAGGCACAGCGCCACGGCAATCCGAATGCCGATTGCGCCAAGCGGGAGTCGGGCAAAACGAGCGGTGATTAGCATAGCCATTCTCCCTAGCGCCTGCCACCGCCGCCGCGGCCGCCACCACCACCACGTCCGCCGCCGCCGCTGTGGCCACCGCCACCGGCACGTCCGCCGCCGCTGTAGCCACCGCCGCCGCCGCGCCCGGCCGGCGAGGCTTGCGCGCTGCTGCGTCCACGGTCGAAATCCCGCTGCGAGGACGCACCGCCGCCACCGACACCCTGGAAGGCGTTGTCGCGCCCGCCCTGGCGGTCTGCTGCCTGGCTTCGATTGCCCCCTGCGCCGCCGCCCGCGCCACCTCGATCGCCAGCAGCGCCAGCCCGGTTAGACGGCCCGCCGCGGTCCCCCGCACGGTCTCCTGCACGTTCCCCCCCGCGATCTCCCGCTCGATCGGAAACGCCGGCACGATCACCGGCGCTGCCCCGGTCAGCCGCGCCCTGGCGGCCGCCTGCATCGCCGCGGCCCCGGTAATCATTGCGCCCGTCGGCGCCCGGCACACTGCGGCCGAACTTCTCGCGCGAGGCGTTATCGCGGTAGGCGACGCCCTTGCGGTGGCTGGCGTCATGCTGCCACTTCCCATTCTGCGTCTTGGTGCGGTCGAAATTCCGGTCGATGTTGGTGGCTTTGTTGACATTGATATTGACGTCGCCACCCCCCCAATTGCAGTTGCCGAAAATCGCGCCGGCTGCCGCCAGGCCGACACCCCACGCGAAGCCGGTGGCCAGTGCGGCGCCAGGGTAATAGGCTGGGTAGGGGGGCCAGTAGGTGGGCGGGTAGGCCGGATAGCCCCATGCGCCGTACACCACCGAGGGGTTGTATGCCGGCACATAGATGACTTCCGGGCTGGCAGGCTCGATCTTGACGATGGTCTGCCCCGGCTGGCCGGAGACGGTCCCGGTCTCGGTTATCACCTTCTGCTGCTCATTCGATTTCAGGTTGCCCGATTGCTGCGCGCGGCCCCGCAGGCGCTGCACGGCGGCGAGCACGTCGCTCTCCTGCGCGAGGAAGGCATCGCCCAGCTTCTGCGTCCATTCGAGCTTGTCACTCATCGGCTCCAGGATCTGCGGGAAGGCAACCAGCGATTTGACGCTGACATCCCACTTCTCGTTGCTCACCGCCTTGACCGCCGCATCTCCCTTGACGCTGGGGTTGGCCTTGACCCAGCGCGCCGCCTGCACGATCTCCAGCGGGTAGGTCGATGCCATCAGGACCTGCGACAGCACGGAATCCGGATAAAGGGCAATCGGCGCGACCAGCGCCTCGATTTCCTCTGGCTTGAAGGTTGGCGCGGCCTGGTCCTGGGCATTGACAGTGCCTGATGCGAACACCAGTCCAATGAGGAACCACGCGCATATGGTCTGAGCCAGTCGCTTACCACATGGAATCATGGCCGCTCCTCTCGACTGTTCAAAGCACTTGACGGGTGACTAGCGCTTCGCGTGCGAAGGCGCATTGGCCCGGCGCGGCATATGCGCATGTAGCGCAAGGCCTTTGCATCTACGTGCGGGGCATGCGGGGTCCTGGCCAGGCCTTTTCACCGAAGTTGCCGCCGGAATGGGTCGCCGATGGCAACTTACCAATGCGGCACCAACTGAGATGCACTTTCCGCCCGATTCGCCATTTGACCATAGAGCACGGTTGCAATAACTTCAACTACTCCACACCGCTCAGGCCAGACTCCATCGATGGGGCATCGTCATGCCCGACGTTCCTTTGACTTTTTGTGGACCGGGCACCAATACTAGCTCGTGGTCTGCGGATTCGATGTGGCGCGGCAGCCGCAAGCATTCCATCAATGCTGCCAACATGAAGAATTTGAAGCGGGAGAAGATCATGCTAAAGGTGGCCACATCAGTCATGTTTGCGATGGCGATCATTGCTTCACCGGTTTGGGCTCAGACAGCTTCCGGCGCGGGGGGGCAAAGTCATAATGATGCAATCGTGAAGATGCGGCAGGAAGAGGCCGCCGCCAAGAAGGAGTACAAGCGCAAGGTCGCCGAAGCGCAAAAGGTTTTCGACGAGCAGAAGGCGGCTGCGAAAAAAGAGCGTGACGCTGCAATCGCTGCCGCGCACGCCGCAGCCGGGCAGAAATGACTGGCTACCCGGTAGGGCTGCCCGTTCCTGCGTTCAGCCGTTAGCGAGGACCGGCGCCAGGGAGCCATTCGTCTTTGGCGTCACGAGTGACGGCCTTCCCGGGCACGAGAAAACAATATTGACGCGTCATATTGCCACTTGCCCGGAGCATTCGTGAATTCACCGCCGTTATCGGGATCGCGTTGCGCGGCAACGGCCTATCCCGGCGCAACGTGCCGCCAGCTTGCCAGTCACTGCGCGACGGGGTTTCCGCAGCCTGGCGGACTTGCCACCGGGCGACGCCAGGCCACCGGGTCCATGCGCCAGAATTTGCAGAATGTCGCGCCGCTGATGCCCATGTACCCCCTCTTATTCGCAGCACGAGTTCGTCGTCTCCAGGTGAACATGCCCGGTCTCAATGAGGTCTTGGAGGCGCTCCCGGTAAGCAACCCTATCTGATGGGCCGGTGGAGGCCGCAAGCACCGTTATCCCGGGGCGCGAAGTCCCGACCCTATTCTGCGTTGTCCATTGAGCGGCCACCGCCTTATGAGCAAGCCGGATTCATCGTCCCCGCTCCCCGAACCGGGCCGTATTGCGCGCCGGACGAAGGGCGCCGATCAGACCGCCTGGGGCTGGTGGGTGCCGGGATTGCGCACGCTTCGCGAATATCACGTGGCGTGGCTGCGGCACGACATCGTGGCAGGGCTTGTGCTGACCACGATGCTGGTACCTGTCGGCATCGCCTATGCGGTGGCGTCGGGTTTGCCCGGTATCCATGGCCTCTACGCGACTATCGTTCCGCTGCTCGTCTACGCGTTGTTCGGACCCAGCCGAATTCTGGTGCTGGGGCCGGATTCGTCGCTGGCCGCCGTCATCCTCGCTGTCATCCTGCCACTGTCCGGGGGCGACGCGAATCGCGCGGTCGCCCTTGCGGGCATGATGGCGGTCGTGTCGGGGACGATGTGTATCCTGGCCGGCATAGCCCGCCTGGGCTTCATCACCGAGCTTCTTTCCAAGCCGATTCGCTATGGCTACATGAACGGGATCGCGCTGACGGTATTGATCAGCCAATTGCCCAAGCTTTTCGGTTTTTCAATCCAAGGCGAAGGACCGCTGAGAAATCTATGGGCCATCGCCACAGCGGTGATTGATGGAAAGACCAACTGGACCACGTTCACGGTCGGCGCATCCACCCTGGCGGTGATCCTGCTGCTCAAGGGCAGCAAGCGCTTGCCGGGCATCCTGATCGCGGTGGTTGGCGCAACCATCGCCGTTGGCACGCTGGACCTCGCAGCGCGCGGCGGGGTGGCGGTCCTCGGTCCGCTGCCACAAGGCCTGCCAGCGCTCGCCATCCCCTGGATCACCACCGCCGATATCGTCCCCGTTCTGATCGGCGGCTTTGCCGTTGCCCTTGTCTCGTTCGCGGACACCAGCGTGCTCTCTCGTGTCTATGCGGCGCGGACTCGCACCTATGTCGACCCGAACCAGGAGATGGTGGGACTCGGCCTCGCCAATCTGGCTGCGGGGTTTTTTCAGGGCTTCCCCATCAGCAGTAGTTCGTCGCGTACTCCCGTGGCCGAGGCCGCGGGCGCCAGAACCCAACTGTCCGGCGTAGTCGGTGCGCTCGCTGTTTCCTTGCTGCTGCTGGTGGCGCCGGATCTGCTGCGGCATTTGCCCACCAGCGCACTCGCCGCGGTCGTGATCGCATCGGCCATCGGGCTGATCGAGATCACCGACCTGCGGCGAATCTATCGCATCCAGCGCTGGGAATGCTGGCTATCGATCGTCTGTACAGTGGGAGTGGTTGTGCTGGGCGCGATTGAAGGCATCGGCCTGGCCATCGTAGTTGCCGTCATCGAATTTCTCTGGGATGGCTGGCGCCCATACTCCGCGGTTCTGGGGCGCGCCGATGGCGTCAAGGGCTACCATGACATCAAGCGCTATCCCGAAGCACGGCTCATCCCCGGCCTGGTCCTGTTTCGCTGGGATGCGCCCTTGTTTTTTGCCAACGCGGAATTGTTCCATGACCGGGCGCTGGATGCGGTGGCCGCATCGCCCACGCCGGTGCGCTGGCTGGTTGTTTCGGCGGAGCCAGTCACCAGCGTGGACGTGACCTCCGCCGACATGCTTGCCGAGTTGGACGAAGCCTTGCACGCGGCTGGCATCAAGTTCTGCGTGGCCGAGATGAAGGACCCCGTCAAGGACAAGCTGAAGCGATTCGGGCTTTTCGCGCGGTTTGGCGAAGCGGCGTTCTTTCCGACGCTCGGTGCGGCCGTCAGTAAATATCTCGCGACTTATCCGGTGGATTGGGTGGACTGGGAAGACGAGGCTCGCTGAGCGGCATCACTTGCGCATCCGGTCGCCTCCGAGCGGATCCGCGATGATCATCGTGCGATCCAGTACGCCCTGGTCGTCAAAGTAGACACTGAAGTGGGCAGGCAGATAGCCATTCGCATAGAGCCGGTAGGACCATGCCTCGCGCTTCATGAGCGGGTAGTACTGGACAGGCTCCCGCGGCAGGCCAAAGCGCTCGGTCACGTCGCGCTTGGTCCAGACGCCTGGCTTTGCCTCGTAGATCTCTTTCTCAGTCAACATCTGGCGGAAGCTGACGAGCTTTGCGTTCGCGTCAAAATCCGCGGCGTAGACTTCAAATCCCATGGGCTGGTGCGAATAGATCCATCGGGTGGTGCCGTCGGCGAGCGCATAGGTCTCAGTAGGCGCGCCAAAGGTCTCGCGAACGGAGCTTTCCGGGCTGCCGATCATCTGCTGCGCAGTCTGCACGGGTTGCAGGGACGCACAGGCCGACAGCGCAACCGCGGTGCCGGCCAGCCACTGGGCGAAGCGATATTGCATCACCATCCTCCACTGCAGAAGGTAAGGTTACTTTCGACCGGTTCAATCCAAGCATAGTCCATCCGCTACATTCCGGACCCTGCTCCTGCTGCCCCCCTTTGCGCCAGCCCCGATGCTGCCCGTGCTGCCGCGTCGGCGAGGAAACCCACGGAATTGGCAGGTGCTTCAGGGGGGGGCATGCGCGAACTCCACCTGGATATTCATGCGCACGGCGTCGTCCACGGCGGGGAACCATGCTGCCAGGTCGAATTCCCGCCGGCTGACCTCTCCGACCGCGGAGAAGGCAATCGTGTCATCGCGTCGCGGATCTCCGATGGGGCCGGCTGGTGTTACGAGAAGGCTGATCGGGCGCGTGATGCCGCGGACCGTGAGGTTGCCAATAAGGCACCCGCTGCCTTCCCCGGTCCGCACAAAGCGGGTACTGACAAAGCGGATCTCCGGATAGCGGGCCACATCGAGCATGCCGCTGCCCCGGATGAGCGGAGACAGGATGCGCGGGCGCGCCTCGACGCTAGCGGCATCGATGGTCACCGTGACCCGGCCGGAGTCAAGGCCGGCCTGCGTTCCTTCGAGCTGTGCACTCATCTGGTGAAAGCGCATCCTGATCTTTGAGCGCGAGAAGGCGTCGACATCGAGCGTGACGCTAGAGTGTTGTGGCACCAGCACGTACCGATCGGGCCGCCCGGCCGCGTCGGCGGGCTGGGCCTGGATGGCGGCGCCCGCCAGCGATGCGAATGCGGCGAGCATAAGTTTGGCGATCGCGTGCCCGCGCGTGGCCCGGAACCGGAGTGGCAAATCGCGCACGCTTTCTCCTCGGCCGAAGCGTTGTGGTCTGTCTGGGTAAACGCGTGGCGGCCAGGATTTATTCCATTCCCACAGCCGCAAAGGCCGAAAGGGGCAGTCAGGATGGAGCAGGGCGAGGCCGTGTTGCCCGCACCGGCCCCCGCCCGGGCAGGCCGGACGGGGGCCATGGCAAGGCTCTGACTCTTCTCGCGGAGGTAGCTTGCAAACGCGCCTGGCGTCAGGCTCTACTTCTTTTTGCCCTTGTGCTGTTCCCCGCCCGACTTCCGATAGCGCTCGAGATACTCGTCGCGCAGCTTGCGCACACAGCGGCCGATCTTCACATAGTCCTCTTCGTTGAGGTTGGCCAGCGAAACCCGTCCCGACGGGTGGCGCGTACCGAATCCCTTGCCAGGCAGCAGTACCACGCCCGCCTCCTCGGCCAGGCGGAACAGCAACTCGTGGGGCTGAATCGAATCAAGGAGCCATTTGACAAAATCCGGCCCGACGTCCTTGCTTTGCTGTTCGACGTCGAGCAGTGTGTAATAGTCGACCACGTTCGGATCCACAGGTTCGGGGGCTGCACCCATGCCACGATACAACGCCGCCTTGCGGCTTCGGATCAACCGCTTCATGGCGTTCTTGTAGCTCTCGGTCGAATCCATCAGGGAAAACAGAGAGAACAGCACCATCTGCACCTGCTGCGGGGTGGAAAGACCCGCCGTGTGGTTGAGCGCCACCGTGCGGCTGTCCGCCACGATGCGATCGATGAACGGCAACTTGTCCGGTTCGGTAGTAATCGATGCGTAGCGATGGTGCAGGTCTTGGCGTACGGCTTTTGGCAAGTTCGAGAGCATTTCATCGAACAGATTCGACTTATGGGTCGCGATCACGCCTAGCCGCCAGCCGGTTGCGCCAAAGTACTTGGAGAACGAGTACACCAGGATGGTGTTCTTCGGGCACATGGCAAATAGCGACACAAAGTTGTCGGCAAAGGTGCCATACACGTCGTCGGTCAGGATGATCAGGTCCGGACGTTCCTTGACGATAGCAGCGAGATAGTTGAGGCTCTCGTCGCTCATTCGCACCGAGGGGGGATTGCTCGGATTCACAAGGAAAAAGGCCTTGACCTTCGGGTCCCGCAGCTTGTCGAGCTCCTTGTCAGGGTATTGCCAGCCAGCAGTCGGATCCGCTTCGATCTTCAGTTCGGCCAGGTCATACTCCTTCAGTTCCGGGATCTCGATATAAGGCGTAAAGATGGGCACGCCCAGTGCGATCGTGTCGCCGGCCTTGAGCAGCCCGTTGACCTTCATCGAATTGAACAGATAAGTCATCGCCGCGGTACCGCCCTCGACCGCGTACAAGTCAAAATCGCCCAAAAAAGGATGCGTGCCGATCATTTCCTTTCGGATGTATTGCTTGACGATCTTTTCGCTAAGCCTGAGCATGCGATCCGGTACCGGATAGTTGCAAGCCAGGATGCCTTCGCACATCTCGTAGAGGAAATCGCCTCCATCATGGCCGAGCTGGTCTCGCACGAAAGAGACGGCGCCTGCCAGGAACCTGACCCCCGGGGTGTCGCGGTGATAACGCGCGAAGAGATCGAAGCGCTCCTCGATGCCAGACCTCCGGGGAAAACCCCCGACGCCTTCCGCGAGGTAAGAAAAGGACCGTTCGGATTCGGTCATGGCAAACAAGCCAAGCTGCCAAAAGCCATGGCGTGGCACGGTTGCAAGGAAGTTGGGATTGCCGCGTCCGGCGTTAAGCATCAAACGGTTCGTGACGCTCCCGGCCAGCTTGATCAACTCATCCTTGAGTTCAAACGGCGAGAGATTTTCCAACTTCGACGGATCTGGCTTACTCATGGCGCATTCCCCCATAAAATGGCGCATAGCGGAGAAAAATAGTCAAGCAACGCATCACGGAATCCATTCTAGTCAATGGCGTGAACTTCAGAATCATGATCCTGTTGCGATCAGCGTCCCATCAGGCGGTCGTAGCTTTGCGAGATACGATCGAGCAGGCCGGGATCGCGCGAGTCACTGGTGTTGAACTGCACGCGCACGCTGCCGTCGGCCTGCTGCCGCACGCTGGCGGTCACGGTGCTGCCGTTTCGCTGGCCCGCGACCGTACCGCTTGCCTGGTCCTGAACGTTGATCGCCACGCCCTGATCGCGCATGGCGTCCGCGGCGGCGGAGAACGAACGGTCATAGCTCGCGGGTACGGTGCCGGCCGGATAGCCATAGTAGGTACAACCCGAGACGGCCAGGATGGCGCCAAATATCAGGGTAGCAAGCAGGTTCTTCATGGTGAGACCTTTCTCCAGCCGGGGCCGGGGTCAAACGTGTTCATTGCCGACGCCTTGGCGGCGCCGTCGGCACCCAGGTCGCGTTCATAGACCTGGCCCTCGTGGCTCACCATGAAGCTCATCACGCCAGTGTCCTGGTAGCGCACGGGCCAGGCGATGACGGCGAATCCGCCGAAGAGCTTGCCGTTGACTACGTAGTCGAATGCGCCGCCCGGCGCGTGCGGGCCTTGCGCTGTGAGGAGCTTGTAGTGATAGCCATAGTAGCCATCCTTTCCGGCATTGCGCGTGCCGGCTCCCTTGAAAGCCGGGCCAAGCGGGCTCGCTGGCTCACCGGCGCGAGTTGGCCAGTACAGTCCGTCCCGCTTTCCGGGGGAACTCGACAGTCTGGGCGCATAGGCGAGTACGGCGCCGCCGTCGTGGGCGGCCAGGGCGTATTCGTTCTGCGCATCGTGGATGGCCAGCATCGTCTGGATCACGGCCAGCTCGTTCCTCCCGACGCGTCGTACACGCATTTCCTCTGCCCCGGCGCGCGTGTCGAACTGCCAGCCGTGGGCCGACTTCACGAGAGGGATGGGCAGGGTCCAACCGTCGTTGCCCACGGCGATGTACGCGCGATGGCCGGCCGGCTGGAGTGCATGGGCACTCCCCCAGGCCGCCAGAAACTGGTATCGGACTTCGGCACCCACGGGCGGTATCAGGTCGCGAAAGTTGGCGCCGAGAAGGCTCTTCATAGCCGCCTCGTCATCATTGAGTACCGCGTCGCCAAATGCCCTCATCGCTGCTTCGGGCGATGCAAACACCTGATTTGCGTGTGCGGCAGGTACCGCCCCGAGCCCCAACAGCAGCGCACTGAGCACGGAGAATACCGTGATGAAGAGCCGGCCTTGACGACATAGCCGAGGTGAGTTCATGCCCGTCTCTCCTTAGCGCCGGCCGCCGCCGCCGCGTCCGCCACCGCCAAATCCGCCCCCGCCGCCACGCCCGCCACCTCCGTAGCCTCCCGCGCCACCACCGCTCGAGCGGTTGAACCCGGAAGACTGCATGCTGGACTGTCCCCGGTTGACGTCGCGTTGCGCGACATTGCCGCCGCCGACACCCTGGAAGGCGTTGTCGCGGCCGCCGAAGCCAGCGCTGTACCGGTCGGCATCCCTGGCGCGGTCGGACGTGCCTGGCCTGTTTGAAGCGCCGGCGCGATCCGACGTGCCAGGCCTGCTTGAAGCTCCGATGCGATCGCCAGTGCCGGCCCTGTCAACAGCCGCGGTCCGGTCGGCAACGCTGGTCCGCCCGCCGGCAGCCCCCTCGCGACCACGGAAGTCCGCGCGCCTGTCGGCGCCGGCCACGCTGCGGCCAAACTTCTCGCGAGACGCATTGTCGCGGTAGGCAACACCCTTGCGATGGCTCGCGTCGTGCTGCCAGCGTCCGCCCTGGGCCTTGTTGCGATCGAAGTGGTGGTCGATGTGGGCGCCACGGTTGATGTCGATGTTGATGTTGCCACCGCCCCAGTTACAGTTGCCAAAGATCGCACCTGCGGCGGCGAAGCCAAGGCCCCACGCGAACCCGCCGAGGAGGGCGCCACCGGGATAGTACGCGGGGTACGGTGGCCAGTAGTAGGGCGGGTAGGCCGGATAACCCCATCCGCCATAGACAATGGTGGGGTCATAGGCGGGGACATAGATGACTTGCGGGTTAGCTGGCTCGATGCGAACGATTGTGGGCGACACCGCCTCGGCCGTTGTCGCCTGCTCCACGATCACCCGTTGCTGCTCATTCGACTGCAGGTTGCCGGATTTCTGGGCCCGCGAGCGCAGGCGCTGCACTGCAGCCAGTACTTCCTTTTCTTGCGCGAGAACGGCGTCGCCAAGCCTCTGCGTCCAGTCGAGCTTGTCATACATAGGCTCAAGGACCTGAGGAAAGGCGACCAGCGACTTTACGCTGACGTCCCATGATTCGTTCGCGACAGCCTGGACCGCGTCATCGCCCTTGAGGTTCGGATGGGCCTTGACCCAGCGAGCGGCGTACACGATCTCCAGGGGATACGTGGAAGCCATCAGCACTTGGGACAGCACCGAGTCCGGGTAGAGCGCGATTGGCGCGACCAATGCCTCGATCTCTTCTGGCTTAAAGGAAGGCGCGGCCTGCTCCTGGGCGGTTAGAACGCCTGATGCGAGCAGTGTCCCAACGAGGAACCACGCCCGGAGGGCTTGAGCCAGCCGCTTACCATATGCACTCATGGCGACTACCCTCGACTGAGCGAGACATGTGCACGAGTCCCCACCCAAGCGGCTGGGGCGAAAGGCTATCGAGATCAAACCGCTCACCGCTAGTTCAGGAGAGAATCATGATGACGACCATGCCCCAGATCGTCAGGAACGTGTTCCCCACGGCATAGGTAACGGTGTAGCCGAGACCCGGAACCTGGCTCTTCGCGGCTTCGCAGACCATACCCAGCGCAGCTGTGGTGGTCCGCGCGCCGGCGCATACCCCCAGCAAAATAGCGGGATGAAAGTGGAATACATACTTGGCGATCAGCATTCCGACAATGAGCGGCACCGACGTCGCAAAGATGCCCCAGAGGAAAAGACTGATCCCAAGCTTCTGCAAGCCAGCGACAAATCCGGGGCCTGCGGAGATTCCGACAACAGCAATAAAGACATTGAGTCCAACCGAGTTCATGAACCAGACCGTAGGCTCCGGTATGCGACCGAAGGTCGGGTGGATTGCCCGGTACCATCCGAAGATAATGCCGGCAATCAGCGCGCCACCGGCCGTGGAAATGGTCAAGGGAACACCGCCCACCTTCAAGACGATTGCGCCGATCAACGCGCCAACAGTGATTGCAAGCGACATGGTGGCCACGTCCGTCACCGAAGTAGGTCGATCGATGTAGCCAAGCTTCTTCGCGGTCGCGTTGATGTCCTGTGTACGTCCAACCACCGTGACGACGTCGGCGCGGTAGAGTTTCGTCTTGGGCAAGACCGGGATCACGGTTTCGGTTGGCCCGCGCTTGATCCTCTTGAGGAACACCCCGCGCGCGCCCGGCCAGCGGGCCAATTCCTGCAGGGTAAGGCCATCCACCTCCTTGTTGGTGACGTAAATATCAACACCCTCGGTCTGGATATTGAGCAACTCCGCGTCTTCGACTTCCCTGCCGCTTGGACCGAGGCGCTCGATCATCTGGTGGCGCTTCCCGCCAATCGCAACAACGTCGCCCGGCTCCAGCCTGGTGCCAAGGTCCACCTCCATGATCTTGCCGCCACGACGAATGCGTTCAACGAAGGCTCTGACGCCTTCTTGCGTGCCGGATTCCAGTTCGCCGACGGACTTGCCGATATAAGGGCTGTTTGGTGCCAGTGAGTAGGCGCGCAGTTCGAATTCGTGCCACTCCGTGCCGGCCGCGCCCGGCTCTCCCGCACCGAGTTCCTTCTCGTAATCCTTGCAAGCGGCCACCAGGTCGATACCCAGCAGCTTCGGGCCGATCTGTGCCAGGATGATTGCCGAACCCACGGTGCCGAAGATATACGTAACCGCGTACGCGATTGGCATGCCGTCAAGCATTTGTTTCGCCTCATCCGGTGGCAAGCCGAGCCGGTTGATCGCGTCGGTGGCCAATCCCATGGACGCGGAGATCGTTTGCGATCCCGCTAGGAGCCCGGCAGCCGAACCCAGGTCATACCCGGCCATCATTGCTGCTCCGACTGACGATGCCAGGCACAGCACACACATGATCAAGGCAAAGATGGCTTGTGGCACGCCGTCCTTGGCGATGCCGCGTACGAACTGCGGACCCACGCCATAGCCCACCGCGAACAAGAACATGAGAAAGAAGACAGACTTCACATTGGCGGAGATTTTCACGCCCAGGATCCCGATGACGATCGCCACGAGCAGCGTCGACGTTACAGCACCCAGGCTGAATCCCTTGTAGCTTTTTCCACCAATCCAGTATCCGATTCCCAGCGCGAGAAATATCGCGATTTCCGGATACGCTTTGAGTGTTGTAACGAACCAAGACATAGCCACCTCCATGAGCTATGGGTAGGTCAAAACGGGCGCCTCCGCTCCCGCAGTGGTCCATCGCAATGATTCCTGATAAATCGCGATGGCAAACGCAGGAAACGGATCATCCTGTTTTTCGCCTGAGAGCTTCCAAGGCTTCGGGCTTGAGCAACTCAAGGCCACGCGCCGCGTTGTATCCGTGAATCTCCTTGCCATCCAGCTCGCGCATGAAGGCAATGGTATCCGGCGTGATAACCATGTCGCTGCGCGTATTGTTGCTATTGATCTGCACCAGCGATGGTGGCAGGAAATCCGGTCGATGCGACTCACCTTCGTCCTCGATGATCCAGGCCTCTCTATTGTCCCGGTAGCTATTGGAAAGCAGAGCGCTGCTGATGCGCTGCACAATGCGCGCCAGGCCAACCCAGTCCCCGTTATGCGCCGGCCGGGCGGCCAAGGTTCGCGTGATACGGTTGAGGGTGCGCCAGCGGTCGATACGTGCGTCCCTGGCGGAGAAGAACTGGTTGATTCCAAACTTCGGAACCATTGCTTCAGTTGCAGTCATGTCTCGCCTCCATCGTGCGAACGGCACAACATCGGGGCAGATCGCATCCCGCACGACGCCATGCCCTGTTTGGGGTATGTTCGCGTGCGCGATACCGGTTTGGCGCGTAGCGCGGCCTGCAACGAATGGCAACCTCAGTTCGTCAGTGGCGAGGAATGCTCAGCGCGATAGTGCAAGTCAAATATAGTGCGCAATTTGACGATCGGGAGAAAAATCCGGTCGTGGCTGGCGGTTCACTATCCGCTCACTATCCGAGGTTCAGAAGCGACATGGCGTGTCTGCCGAGTGTTAGATGAGGGGGTATGTGTTTCGTCAGACGGGAGACGGGAGTGACGGATCGGGTCTCGCAGCCGTGCTGGTCGGGCGCACTGCCGCCATGGCGGGAACCCGCCAACTCGCTGGAAAGCGATAGCAAGACAGCTGGAATGCGCGCCCCTCTTTCACGGCGTGGCACTCCAATGGCGAGGCGCGCTTGCTGATTGATCCTCAAGCGCAGCGGCGCCGCCCGCTAATAGGGTGCATGGGACGGCGCTCCAGGACACATGCAATGGCACGAAGCCCGGAAGTCTCGCCGTCCGCACCTGACAATCAGTACGTCTGCCTCAACTCCTGTTCAGGCGGCGCTGAATTTCCAGGGGTTTCAGCTTCGAGATATTCTCATCGAGTTCTTCGAATACCGCCTTCTGGGCCGCCTTGCCCAAGTGCTCGCGCAGCTTGCCGAGAAACTTCGGCGCCGCGGCCAGGCGAAGCTTGTCGTAGCGATGCTCCTGGCCGGCCTGCTCGAGAAATTGCCCCAACATCCTCGCGAACGCATCGTGCTCCCGCTCGATGGGGTCGGTGCGGGGTGGCACGGAATGACCCGGCTCGCCCTTGCCAGCGTAGCGTCCCTGGGCATCCTGGCGCAACTCGCCGTCCCTGGCGCGGCCCAGCGGGTTGATAAAATCCTGAATCTCATGGAAGTCGTTGCCTGTTCCATGGGCCTGGAAAATCCGGGCGCGACTGCTATCGGCGGTAATAGTCCAGATGGTCGTCATCGCCAGTTCCTCCTGTCAGGCCAGGTTCATGGTTCAAGGATAGGTCCTGCGGCGGCTGCCGTGGAGGTGCAAAGCTTCTCCGTCAAGCGGAAGCTCATGTGGGAACGGAGCCGGTCGCACCCTGCATCCGATACTGCAGGACGAGCCGTGTGCACGGCGCGTGACTTTGCATTGATGGGGATGACCTGTCTGCCGACAGGTCAGGAGAATACGACGCCATTTCTCGCCCTATCGCGCAGTGCCGGCTTCCTTTGGCGAACCTATTCCGGGTCATCTATACTTTTTTTGATAAGTACCACCATAGCGTCACATTTCGCGCCAAGCCGGCGCGCTTCAGTGCCCGGGGGGTAGGTCGCCGGCAGTGCGCTTCGATGAGACGCCCGCCGGTGCCATTCGGGGGTGCGCATGCCTTGGCCATCTTCACCTTTGCCCATCTTGCACCTTGGCCCCATTGTGCTGGCGCGAGGTGCAGCTTTGCCGTCCCATGTCCTGCCCGCACGGGCGCACGCGTATCGCCAGAAGCGGCCGGCAGCCTGTACCGGCAAGGACGCTCGCATGCGAGGATCGCAAGACCCCACATTGGCGGTTGGCGGAGATCACTTTAAACATACCGGTGTCCGGGATATTGCGGAAAGCGCTGATCGATCGGGTTTTCGTGATATCGCGAGAGAATCAGATATCTTCAGAAACGTTACCCGGCAACCATAAGGGAGACCGGGATGACGCGCATCATCATTACTCACATTTCCGGCTCGAAGGCACATCAGATCGAACAGTTTGAAGTTGACCGGTTCGATCAAATAATCCTGGGGCGGGACCCGGCGGCTACTGTCGTTTTCGACCCGCAGCGCGACGATCTGGTGAGCCGCCAGCATGCCGCAATTCAAATCGGGAAAGACGAACCCCCTCGCTATACGCTGGTCGATCTGGGCAGTAGCAACGGTACATTCCATAACGGCCGCGCGGTCAAGGATGAGACGTTGCTGGCGCCGGGCGATAGCATCGAACTGGGCGAGGGCGGACCGCGTCTGACGTTCGACCTTGAGCCGCGGCCCGTTGTTGCACCCGCTCCGACACGCGTGAACGCAAAGGCTGTAGCTGAAACGCGGGTGAGCCGGCCTTCGGTGCCGCCTCTCGGCGTCTCCGCTCAAGCCACGGACGATCGCGTGGGTAAAGAGACAGTGATACGGATGCTGGATCAGCAGAAGCGCTCGGCCGGGCGCAAGCTGCTCATCGGCGCTGGTGTGGTGGTGGTGCTGGGCGCCATCGTTGTCGGCGCATTTTCGCACTTCGGTATCCTGTTCGGGAAAAGTCCCGAGGCAATCGTCGCAGATTTCGGTGCGGCAACGGTGGTCGTGGAGGCCCGCTGGCATATCGTGGACAAGACCACGGGCCGCCCCGTTTACCAGCGCATCTGTATCGTCGAAAACCTGCGGCTTCCCTGCTTTATCCAGATCGATAACAGTCCCATTCAGCGCTGGCTGACGACTGACGACGACGATCATCGCGGCATTCCAATTGAAGTGGGTGGACGCGGCAGTGGATTTGTCGTCAAGGACCAGGGATTTATCCTGACGAACAAACACGTCGCCCAGGGGTGGAAGGTGCCGGGCTGGATGGACTTCGACTCGAATGGCGGCATACTGATTCGGGTCTCGACGGCTGGCCAGGGTGAAGTCAGCCTCGCCCGGATTAACCCAAAGGCCTTCAGGCATCTCAAAGGCTGGGACTTTGACCACCCGGTGAGGTTGATAAGGCCAAACTTCGCCGTGCCGGGAGGCATGGCGCTTGGCACCATGTCCATGGCCGTTCTCGAGGGGCGCAATGAGAACCTGGCGGTGCGCTTTCCCGATACGCGGGATAGCATCGAGGCACGTGTCGTCAAGTCGTCCGCCGAAGCGGACGTGGCGGAGATCAAGATTGATGCCACACGCAAATTGCCTACCATCAACCTTGCCTCGGTGGGTTCCCGGCCACGCGTAGGCGAGCGCGTGACGGTGCTCGGCTATCCAGGCATATCCGAGGAAAAGCACGCGATCGTTCAATCGAGCGAAGGCGGAAACATTGCCAATCTCGTCGAATTGATTCCTCAGCCCACGGTAACGGAGGGCATCATCGCGAAGGTCGGCGACACCGTCAAGGCAGAGAAGAATGTTCAGACCTACGATGACCTCGGCGACGTCTATCAGCTTACGGTGACCGCCACGGGCCACGGCAACAGCGGGGGCCCGGTGTTCGACCGCGACGGCAAGGTGATCGGGCTGTTTACCTATTCCCGTTCCATGGGCGACGAACGCGTCACCTTCGCAGTGCCGATCAAGTACGGACTCGACTTGCTGCTTAACTGAGCTCACCGGGAACGCTTGCCATGTGCGCAGACCAGACTAGTCCAGCGGATCGATCCCGGCTTGCGGTCAGGTGCGCGATGCTGAGCGATGTAGGTTGCGTCCGCGGGCGGAACGAAGACGCGGTCGGCTGCATGATTCCGCGCGAGGACGATCCGTTCGCGCGTGCCGGTGCGCTGGCTGTTGTGGCGGATGGCATGGGTGGGCACGCAGCAGGCGAGGTGGCTAGCCAGATTGCGTTGCGCACGGTACTCCACGAGTATTACCGTAGTGCGCCCGTGCCGGCGGCTGCACTGACAACGGCGTTTGTCGTTGCCGATCAGGCTATCCGTGATCGTGCCGCCGCCGACCCCGGTTGCGATGGGATGGGAACCACCTGTAGCGCGGTCGCCATTGTTGATGGCCTCGCATATATCGCCCACATCGGCGATAGCCGGATCTATCTCCTTCGCCAGGGCGCGTTCCGGCAATTGACCCAGGACGACTCGCTCGTCGGCAAGATGTTTCGCGATGGACTGCTGACGGCGGAAGAAGCCAACAGGCACCCGGACAGGAATGTACTTCTGCGGGCGCTTGGGGCACCGGACCATGCGCCGTCGGTTTCGCCCGAAGGATTTCCGCTGGCGCATGGCGACGTCCTGATGCTATGCACCGACGGCATATTCGGCCAGGTCGACGACGCTACGATTAAGTCCTTGCTCATGAAGCTTGACCCGGTCGATGCCTGTCGCAAGCTGATTGAACTCGCGCGCATGGCGGGCGGGCTGGATAACGCGTCGGTTGCGATCTGCAGTTTGCAGCGGCAGCCGGCAACCGGTAGCGAGTCGGTTCGCTCAACGCGCGAGACCCGTCCTTTCTGAAAGCAACATTAATGGTTTTGATGGACTCGCCATGTCAGCCAGGCAGATAGGCCACTACGAGATTCGCACCCTGCTGGGGCGCGGCGGGATCGGCGAGGTCTATGGCGCCTTCGACACCGAACTCGAGCGTGATGTTGCCATCAAGACCCTGAGGCCGGAGCTAAGCCTCGACAAGGCATTCCTGGAGCGCTTTCGCGCGGAGGCCACCAGCCTTGCCAAGCTGAACCACCCGAACATCACGACGCTGTACGCGCTGTTCAAGGACGCCGATACCTTGTGCATGGTGATGGAGCTCGTTCATGGCCACACACTTGAGACCGTCCTGCAGCGCATCGGCCAGTTCACCGTGCGGGACAGTCTCGCGGTGATCATCCAGGCCATCATGGGTCTGCGCTACGCGCACAAGATGGGCGTGATTCACCGCGATATCAAACCATCGAACCTGATGTTGACGGACAGCGGCACGCTGAAGATCATGGATTTTGGCATCGCGCGCATTCAGGGTTCGCAACGCCTCACGCAACAAGGCGACATCGTCGGCACCCTGGCCTACGCGTCTCCCGAGCAATTGCGCGGCCATGAGGGCGACGGCAGAAGCGACCTGTATGGCCTTGCGACCGTCCTGTACGAACTGATCTCCGGGCGGCTGCCTTTCAACGCCACCAGCGACTATGAATTGATCCGCGCGCAGGTGGAAACGCTGCCTCCGCCTTTGGCCTCGCTATGCCGGGATCTCGACCCGGGCGTTGAAAGGGCGCTGATGCGGGCGCTTGCCAAAGCCCCCGAAGAACGGTTCGACTCGGTAGAGGACTTTGGCCGTGCCCTGGGGGCTGCTTCGCTACTTGCTGATGCGCCTGATATCGTCAGCGAAGGCGTGCTTCAGAGGTTCAATGCGCCCGATCTCAAGACCACCCGCGTCGAGAGCGTGAGCTCAAGCATCGACACAAGCGTCAACCCAAGCGTAAACACAAGCCTGAACGCGGGAGCCCAACTGCGCGTCGATGAGGATGTCGCTCGACACGCTGGGCCACATCCCGCACCGCCGACAACTGCGGACGAATCGCATTCCCGGCAGGTTGAGCAGGCTCCAACCCGCAGCACGGCGGTCAGGCCGGAGCCGGTGCGACCGGGGCCGCGGCTTCGCGTTGCGGGTCTGGGCGCGGCTGCCGCCGGGCTCGTCGTAGGTGCCGGAATACTGTTGATGGCATTGACCCGGCATCCGCAGCCGACGCCCCCGGCACCCCCGCCGGCGTCGAATGTGCCGCCGCAGGTGTCCGTGGCTGAGCCACCCGTGCAGGAACAGCCGATCGATCTTCCGCCGATCGCGCTGATCCCGAAGCCTTCTTCCCCCCCGGCAGGGCCGGGTGGGGGTAATCCCGCGTCGCCGCGGGCCAAGCCAGACCTTGAGGGAACCGTGGCCCAGGTGCTGGATTCGGGAGCGCTGATCGTCGGCGGGAAAATTGTCAATCTTTCCTCCATACGCGGCGAAGACGGAAAGCCTGCCCAGGCCATGCAGCGCTATCTCAAGGGTAAGGGCAACCAGCTCCAGTGTTTCGCCAAAGACAAGGCCTTTCAGTGCTTCGCGGATGGAGAAGACATTGGCGAGCACGCTCTCCGAAACGGCTGGGCTCGCGCAAGGGACGGCGCGCCGGCGCAATATGCCACTGCCGAGCAGGACGCGCGACGCGCGCACGTCGGTGTCTGGGCAATGTAGTCAAGGGGGGGGCGATTCCGCCTGACTGTCAAAGGATAAACGCAATGAACAAATGGACTCTAGCAATTGCCTGCACGGCAACCGCAAGTGCGGTTCTTGCGGGGTGTGCGCAGGGCGATTCGACAGGCATGAACAAGACCACTTCGGGTGCGCTGATTGGTGCTGGCACGGGTGCTGCGCTTGGCGGGATCTTTAGCCATGGCAATGCGGGCGCAATAGTCGCGGGAGGCATGGCCGGCGCCCTGCTTGGCGGCATCATCGGCAGAGAGATGGATGAGCGAGACCGCGAAGCCCGCCAGGCCGCATTGAAGCAAACCTTGCAGACCGCGGAGAACAACCAGCCAAGGACCTGGCGTAACCCGAAGACGGGGAATTCCGGCACCATCAAGCCGCTCAGCGGATACACGAAGTCCGCAAGCGCGCAAACGTGCCGGAACTTCACGGAGACTTACGTAAAGGAGGGGAAGTCTTACGAACAGACTTCGCGCGCGTGCCGGAATGCAAAGGGAGAGTGGGAGCTGGCCACCCAATAGTGTCTTTCGGGATCGAATTTCATGGAACGGTGCGCGCCCTCCTCGCCGTGGTGCCTGGTTCTGGCAATTGGGGCGATCGGCATCTGGGTTCTAAGCGCAGCCGCAGAGCGCGGCGGGTCGCCCGATGACTTCGCCGGCGATATCAAAGCTGTGGGCGCACAAAGACACGCAAATCCCGGCCACGGAAAGGACAAGAGCCATGACGGGATGCTTCGCAGCGGCACGGCATTCTTTGTGGCGCAGTCCGGAGAGATGCTCACCAGCGCGCACGTCGTGCGCGGCTGCCGGCAGATCGATGTCTGGCCAGCCGACCTGAAGAGCGTGCCCGCATCAGTTGTGGCCATCGACGAGCAGCGAGATCTGGCGCTGCTCGCAACGAACCGTCCAGTGGAAATGGTGGCGCGGCCCATTGCCAAATCCGTCCGCCGGGGCGCGCCGGTCTATACGATCGGCTTCGGCCTCACGCCATCGACGCCGCTTGTGCCTGTCATGACGCGAGGGTCCGTGCGCGGCATTGTGCAGCCTGAGGGCCATCGGCTTCTGGTGCTGCGCGCTGCGCTGCATGAGGGCAATAGCGGAGGGCCGGTTGTCGACGCGCAGGGTGAGTTGCTCGGCATGGTCGTGGGACGGTACACGGACAAGCCTGAACTCAGCGTCGCGGTTCCAGCGCAGGACCTTGCACAGTTCCTCCACTCAATGTCCATCGCGCCGGCGCCGCCCGCGCTTCAGGCTCCGGAGCTGAAGCCCGGCACAAGGCTCAGGCAGATTTCGGCTCTCGTTCAATGCGCCGAGTAGATGCCCTGGGAAATGCCCTCGGAGAGGCATGGCGAATGCCGTAGCATACCTATAATGAATGGCGAGGATTGTGGCGATGCACAGCACGAGCGTGGAAGCGCGCAAGTACCTGGAGTTTCAAAATGGCAAATGTCACGCGTTTCGCTTTCGGTACGCACCGGTTGATCCCCCTGTTAATCGCGGCGCTTTCCATCCTCGCTGCCTGGCCGTCCGCCCGTGCAGGCGAACTCTTAATGAGGGAACAGGACATTAGCGTTGAGTCGATCACCAATGCCTTGACTCCGCAGGATGCGGATGACCGGAACGAGACACTCGGCATCGTGCACCGTGATGTCCCCGCGACGCAGGAACTCGGCAGCGCGGCGAAAAGTCCGTCCGCGCAGTTGCTGATCACATTCAACAGCAATTCTTCGAGGCTGACCGCAAGTGCCCGTGCGGCGCTCGGCAAGGTCGCCCGCGGGCTGCAATCGGCAAGGCTCTCCTCATACAAGTTTCGTATCGAAGGGCATGCGGACCCGCGCGGCCCGGCGGATGCCAACCTGAAGCTTTCCGAGAGCCGCGCCGCGGCGGTGGCGGAATACCTGACGCTGGAGGGCGGCATAGCCGCGGACCGTCTGACGCCGGTGGGCAAAGGCGCTACCGAGCCACTGAATATGCAGAACCCCACCGCCCCCGAGAATCGTCGTGTGACCATCGTCACGGTGAAGGAATAGTCGCTGCATGTGGGCTCACGCTGTCGCTGAGCGGCGACTGCGCCGACTTTGCCGAGGCCGGCGGGGATCCAGCCATCGCGGGTGATGGGGCAGGGCGGTCGTGGGACAGCCGGGCAGCAGACGTACCGCGCATCGCCTAGTCTTGCGTTGTGGTAACAGCCAGGAGAGTGCTATGAACGAAGAGACCTTCAACCTCAGCATTCGCAAGTTCCTCAAGGTCGTCGGCGTGAGCTCGCAGCGGGAAATCGAGCAAGCGGTATCCAGCGCGCTCGCGGCCGGCACCGTCACCGGCACGGAGCGTTTGCCGGTCGTGGTTACGTTGGAACTGGCGGCTTTGCAAGTCAAGGTTCAGTTTGACGGCGAGATTCAGCTTGAGTGACGCCGGCTGTCCTCCGACGCTTTCGCTGATCGCAAGTGGCTAAAGGGGCTCCCACAAGAATTTCCCAGAAAAAGCTTGCAAGCTTAGTGGGAAACCCTTAGTATTCGGTCCCCCGAACAAACAAACAACCGATAAGTGTGGGCGCTTGATAGCGGATGCGGAAGACTTCGGTCTTTTAGCTTACAAGTTATAAAGTGCTCGCACAGTAAAACATGTTGGTTATGTCCGGGGTGCAAATCACGGATGTAGCCAGTCAGTTTTCTGAGAGTGAGCGACCGCTCGAAAGAGCGAGGTYCKTCGGAACCACACAGGTATTAAACTGAAGAGTTTGATCCTGGCTCAGATTGAACGCTGGCGGCATGCCTTACACATGCAAGTCGAACGGCAGCACGGGAGCAATCCTGGTGGCGAGTGGCGAACGGGTGAGTAATACATCGGAACGTGCCCTGTCGTGGGGGATAACTAGTCGAAAGATTAGCTAATACCGCATACGACCTGAGGGTGAAAGCGGGGGACCGYAAGGCCTCGCGCGATAGGAGCGGCCGATGTCTGATTAGCTAGTTGGTGGGGTAAAGGCCCACCAAGGCGACGATCAGTAGCTGGTCTGAGAGGACGATCAGCCACACTGGGACTGAGACACGGCCCAGACTCCTACGGGAGGCAGCAGTGGGGAATTTTGGACAATGGGGGCAACCCTGATCCAGCAATGCCGCGTGTGTGAAGAAGGCCTTCGGGTTGTAAAGCACTTTTGTCCGGAAAGAAATCCCTTGCTCTAATACAGCGGGGGGATGACGGTACCGGAAGAATAAGCACCGGCTAACTACGTGCCAGCAGCCGCGGTAATACGTAGGGTGCGAGCGTTAATCGGAATTACTGGGCGTAAAGCGTGCGCAGGCGGTTTTGTAAGACAGGCGTGAAATCCCCGAGCTCAACTTGGGAATGGCGCTTGTGACTGCAAGGCTAGAGTATGTCAGAGGGGGGTAGAATTCCACGTGTAGCAGTGAAATGCGTAGAGATGTGGAGGAATACCGATGGCGAAGGCAGCCCCCTGGGACGTCACTGACGCTCATGCACGAAAGCGTGGGGAGCAAACAGGATTAGATACCCTGGTAGTCCACGCCCTAAACGATGTCAACTAGTTGTTGGGGATTCATTTCTTCAGTAACGTAGCTAACGCGTGAAGTTGACCGCCTGGGGAGTACGGTCGCAAGATTAAAACTCAAAGGAATTGACGGGGACCCGCACAAGCGGTGGATGATGTGGATTAATTCGATGCAACGCGAAAAACCTTACCTACCCTTGACATGCCACTAACGAAGCAGAGATGCATCAGGTGCCCGAAAGGGAAAGTGGACACAGGTGCTGCATGGCTGTCGTCAGCTCGTGTCGTGAGATGTTGGGTTAAGTCCCGCAACGAGCGCAACCCTTGTCTTTAGTTGCTACGCAAGAGCACTCTAGAGAGACTGCCGGTGACAAACCGGAGGAAGGTGGGGATGACGTCAAGTCCTCATGGCCCTTATGGGTAGGGCTTCACACGTCAACACCGCCCGTCACACCATGGGAGTGGGTTTTGCCAGAAGTAGTTAGCCTAACCGCAAGGAGGGCGATTACCACGGCAGGGTTCATGACTGGGGTGAAGTCGTAACAAGGTAGCCGTATCGGAAGGTGCGGCTGGATCACCTCCTTTCAAGAGCGTGCATCTTAAGTCGAGCGTTCACACTTATCGGTTTGTTTGCTGTTACAGCCAAGGGTCTGTAGCTCAGGTGGTTAGAGCACCGTCTTGATAAGGCGGGGGTCGTAGGTTCAAGTCCTACCAGACCCACCAAGTTACGGATGGTGGTTCGACGCTGAACCTCCGGACAGAGTACAACACGATACCGGGTTGTGATTGTATCAACCAAAATGTATTTAAGTGATCGAAAGATGACTTGGAATACGGCACRAATGCGAGAACTCATCCTGTAGCGAGCACGGCTTGAACGCAAGTTTGAGACACACTCGTTATAGGGTCAAGCGAACAAGTGCATGTGGTGGATGCCTTGGCGATCACAGGCGATGAAGGACGCGGTAGCCTGCGAAAAGCTTCGGGGAGCTGGCAAACAAGCTTTGATCCGGAGATGTCCGAATGGGGAAACCCGGCCCGAATGGGTCATCCCTGACTGAATACATAGGTCAGGGAAGCGAACGCGGCGAACTGAAACATCTAAGTAGCTGCAGGAACAGAAATCAACCGAGATTCCCARAGTAGTGGCGAACGAAATGGGAAGAGCCTTGTACTCTTTAGCAGCATTGTTAGCAGAACGGGATGGAAAGCCCGGCCATAGCAGGTGATAGCCCTGTATGCGAAAACAGCGTTGTGGAACTAGGTGTACGACAAGTAGGGCGGGACACGTGAAATCCTGTCTGAAGATGGGGGGACCATCCTCCAAGGCTAAATACTCGTGATCGACCGATAGTGAACCAGTACCGTGAGGGAAAGGCGAAAAGAACCCCGGGAGGGGAGTGAAATAGATCCTGAAACCGCATGCATACAAACAGTCGGAGCCTGGAAACGGGTGACGGCGTACCTTTTGTATAATGGGTCAGCGACTTACATTCAGTGGCAAGCTTAACCGATTAGGGAAGGCGTAGCGAAAGCGAGTCCGAACAGGGCGTTCAGTCGCTGGGTGTAGACCCGAAACCAGACGATCTATCCATGGCCAGGTTGAAGGTGCGGTAACACGTACTGGAGGACCGAACCCACTAACGTTGAAAAGTTAGGGGATGAGCTGTGGATAGGGGTGAAAGGCTAAACAAGTCTGGAAATAGCTGGTTCTCTCCGAAAACTATTTAGGTAGTGCCTCGTGTCTCACCTTCGGGGGTAGAGCACTGTCATGGTTGGGGGGTCTATTGCTGATTACCCCGCCATAGCAAACTCCGAATACCGAAGAGTGCAATCACGGGAGACAGACATCGGGTGCTAACGTCCGGTGTCAAGAGGGAAACAACCCAGACCGCCAGCTAAGGTCCCTAAGATTGGCTAAGTGGGAAACGAAGTGGGAAGGCTAAAACAGTCAGGAGGTTGGCTTAGAAGCAGCCATCCTTTAAAGAAAGCGTAATAGCTCACTGATCGAGTCGTCCTGCGCGGAAGATGTAACGGGGCTAAGCCAGTCACCGAAGCTGCGGATGCGTGCATTCCTTTAAGTGCACCTTGCTTGTCGATGCGCAGCATCGACAAAGCGCCCAACAATGGTCGTTGGGATGCAAGTGGAGTGGATTTAAAGGAGTGCACGCATGGTAGGAGAGCGTTCTGTAAGCCTGTGAAGGTGTCTTGTAAAGGATGCTGGAGGTATCAGAAGTGCGAATGCTGACATGAGTAGCGATAAAGGGGGTGAAAAGCCCCCTCGCCGTAAGCCCAAGGTTTCCTACGCAACGTTCATCGGCGTAGGGTGAGTCGGCCCCTAAGGCGAGGCAGAGATGCGTAGCTGATGGGAAGCAGGTTAATATTCCTGCACCGTCGTATGATGCGATGGGGGGACGGATCGCGGAAGGTTGTCCGGGTGTTGGAAGTCCCGGTCCCTGYATTGGAGAAGGCGCTTAGGCAAATCCGGGCGCGGAATTCAAGGATRTGGGGCGAGCGGCCTAGAGCTGCGAAGCAATTGGAAGTGGTTCCAAGAAAAGCCTCTAAGCTTCAGTCATACGAGACCGTACCGCAAACCGACACAGGTGGGCGAGATGAGTATTCTAAGGCGCTTGAGAGAACTCGGGAGAAGGAACTCGGCAAATTGGTACCGTAACTTCGGGATAAGGTACGCCCTTGTAGCTTGACTGGCCTGCGCCAGGAGGGTGAAGGGGTTGCAATAAAATGGTGGCTGCGACTGTTTAATAAAAACACAGCACTCTGCAAACACGAAAGTGGACGTATAGGGTGTGACGCCTGCCCGGTGCCGGAAGATTAAATGATGGGGTGCAAGCTCTTGATTGAAGTCCCGGTAAACGGCGGCCGTAACTATAACGGTCCTAAGGTAGCGAAATTCCTTGTCGGGTAAGTTCCGACCTGCACGAATGGCGTAACGATGGCCACACTGTCTCCTCCCGAGACTCAGCGAAGTTGAAGTGTTTGTGATGATGCAATCTCCCCGCGGCTAGACGGAAAGACCCCATGAACCTTTACTGTAGCTTTGCATTGGACTTTGAACCGATCTGTGTAGGATAGGTGGGAGGCTTTGAAGCGTGGACGCTAGTCTGCGTGGAGCCGTCCTTGAAATACCACCCTGGTTTGTTTGAGGTTCTAACCTTGGCCCGTGAATCCGGGTCGGGGACAGTGCATGGTAGGCAGTTTGACTGGGGCGGTCTCCTCCCAAAGTGTAACGGAGGAGTTCGAAGGTACGCTTGGTACGGTCGGACATCGTACCTAAAGTGCAATGGCAAAAGCGTGCTTAACTGCGAGACCGACAAGTCGAGCAGGTGCGAAAGCAGGACATAGTGATCCGGTGGTTCTGAATGGAAGGGCCATCGCTCAACGGATAAAAGGTACTCTGGGGATAACAGGCTGATACCGCCCAAGAGTTCATATCGACGGCGGTGTTTGGCACCTCGATGTCGGCTCATCTCATCCTGGGGCTGTAGCCGGTCCCAAGGGTATGGCTGTTCGCCATTTAAAGAGGTACGTGAGCTGGGTTTAAAACGTCGTGAGACAGTTTGGTCCCTATCTGCCGTGGGCGTTGGAATCTTGACGGGGGCTGCTCCTAGTACGAGAGGACCGGAGTGGACGTACCGCTGGTGTACCTGTTGTCTCGCCAGAGGCATCGCAGGGTAGCTATGTACGGAAGAGATAACCGCTGAAAGCATCTAAGCGGGAAACTCGCCTGAAGATGAGGATTCCCTGGAGCCTTGAGCTCCTTGAAGGGTCGTTCGAGACCAGGACGTTGATAGGCTGGGTGTGGAAGCGCAGTAATGCGTTAAGCTAACCAGTACTAATTGCCCGTAAGGCTTGATCCTATAACCAGTGTGTTTCT
>NZ_JBFTOX010000085.1:0-29428 GCF_056398185.1 Cupriavidus sp. 05L310 | reverse complement strand
GGGCGCGAGCGCGGCCTGCCATGCGCTGGGCGTGCCGCGCGGCACGCCTGCCCGGCAGCGGGCTCACCTGCGTCGCATGGCCTTCATCGGTCCACTGCCACGGTCCACTGCCCGGCCCCGGCCACCGTTGGCTCTGGACGCCCTGGAAAGCCAGGTGCTGCTGGACACCCTTAACAGCGAGCGCTTCGCCGACACCGCGCCGGCGGCGATACACGCCACGTTGCTCGACGAGGGCCGCTACCTGGGCTCGGTGCGCACCATGTACCGGTTGCTGGCGGCCAATGGCGGCTCGCGCGAGCGACGCAACCAGCTTGTCCATCCGGCCTACGTCAGGCCTGAGTTGCTGGCGCGCGCGCCTAACCAGGTGTGGTCGTGGGACATCACCAAACTCAAGGGGCCAGCCAGGTGGACGTGCTTCCACCTCTATGTCATCCTGGACATCTTCAGCCGCCATGTCGTGGGCTGGTTGATTGCCGAGCGCGAGAGCGCGGAGCTCGCTGAACAGCTCATCGCCGACAGCGTGGCACGCCACGATATCGCCCCCGGCGTGCTCACGCTTCATGCCGATCGCGGTGCCAGCATGCGCTCTAAACCGGTGGCCGCGTTGCTGGTCGACCTGGACATCACCAAAAGCCACAGCCGGCCTCACGTATCTGACGATAATCCCTTCTCGGAGTCGCAGTTCAAGACGATGAAGTACCGTCCTGACTTCCCCGCGCGCTTCGGCTGCATTGAGGATGCACGCGCCCACTGTCAGGCGTTCTTCGCCTGGTACAACACCGTGCATCGGCACTCGGGCATCGGATTCATGACGCCGCACAGCGTTCATTATGGGCTCGCCCAGGAGTTGCACCTCACCCGTCAGGCAGCACTCGACACAGCATTCCGGGCGTCCCCAAAAAGGTTTAAAGGGCGTCGCCCTGAACCACCGCGGCTGCCCACAGCAGTCTGGATCAACCCGCCGCCATCGGAGGCCATTACCCCAAACACACCACAACCCGGCACAGTAAATTCATGAAGCCAGGTGACGCAAAGTCATTGACACGTTCCGCAGTGCAAGGAAGACCGCGCCGCTATCACGCTTGCGACTGAATTCAAAGGCTTCGAGGTGGACGCGATATGCGATCTTATCGTCGACGGGAGAGCGTCGGAGTATGTGCGCACAAACGTGCAGCTGCAGAGAGTAATGCTCCCATTCATTTCTGGATTTCTTGCAACTATCGCCCTTATGTGCTTGGCTTACGTCTCGTGCGGCGTGAATGCCAATGCAATGTCGGCTAGATTGGCGAAGAGGGAGTGCCTAGCTCTTGATTTCGCTGACGACGGCAAGAAGGCTGCTCAATCGTAGAGGGCCAAACCGATACACGGTGCCGAGCGCAGGAACGTCCGCCTGGAAATCGATGATTCGCTATCGCACGTTTCCGACGTGTACCTCATGCTTAGGGTATCGCCACGTGAGCATAAAAGGTACGATCTTGTCGAAACGACCCCATTCCGTCAGCATAAAGATTGCTGATACGCGGTCATTTTGGCTAGGAATTTGCTGAGTATATATTTCGAGGAGCGAAGTGGCATGAGCCGGTACTGTGGAGACGATGATTCAAAGCCCATCCTCGAGGCTGCCGCCCATTGGCGCGACTCCGCGCTGCTCGGTGGTGGCTCTGTGCTTACTAGCAATAAGCTCTGGACATCGTCTTTGCTCGATGTTCTCGACGAGTACTTCGTTCGGCGACCGGATGTAGGCGATGGCAAGTTCCTGCAGAAGCTAGAGCAGCAACTAGCGCCGACAGACGGCGCCGCTAAACAGCTCGTGGCAGAGATGATGTGGGTTATGTATCTCTGCCCAAGCAGCCTGACTCCCGCACATAAACGGAAGACCGTGCAGACCGTATGGGCATGGTCAAGTGAAGAGGCCCCAACGAATTCCCGCTGGCTAGATGATGACGCCCTTGCGGGGGTCGGAAGTGCGGGCCCTGGATTCAACCAGAATCAGTGGCGCGAACTTGTGTTCCTCATCAATTTCATGCGTCGCTTCCGTGAGCTAGATGCCGGTGAGCGGCAGCGGCTGATGGAAGACGGTTGGAAGTTCGACGAATGGCTCAAGGAGGTGCCCGATTGGGAAGCGAGGCAGCTCCGCCACATGCTGCTCTTCCTTCTCTTCCCGGACGACTTCGAACGCATCTTCGGCCAGAATGATCGGAAGACCATCGTTCGACACTACTCAAAGCGGGATCGCCGAGAAGTGAATCGAATGGATGCTGTGCAGCTGGATCGTGAGCTGCAATCGATACGCAAGCGTCTCGAAGTCGAGCGGGGCACCACGCAGCTGGACTACTACGTGCCGCCACTCAAGGGCGAGTGGAGGAGTGAGACCTTTGCGGCAGCCACGGAGAGCGTGATGGCAGAGCATGTCCGCCAAGCCATCGCGGAAATCCAGCAAGACGGTGTGCCTCAGGATGCCGAATCGACGGGCTACGATCTTGTGGATGACGGAAATCGGTACCCACCGAAATTGGTGCTATCGCTTGCAGTAAAGCATGCAACCGGGGAGCCTTTGGATCGCGCCAATTTCTCCGGTGGTGAGGAGTCGTCAGCCTTCCGTCTGTTGCGTCGCCTTGGCTTTGAAATTAAGCCCAAGGATGAGGCCGAGAGCGGTATCGCAGAATTGATGCAGCGATTCCTAGAGCAAGCCGAGTCAGGTAAGGAACTAAGTGCGCAAGGTTACCTCCGTGAATACCAGGGACTGAAAGTACGTGTGAGTTTTGGAAAAGGAAATTTCGCAAGAATCCCATGGATTGCGTTCCTCGGCGATGGGCAATCCGTGTCCGAGGGCGTGTACCCCGTGCTGCTGCTGTTCAGGGATAAGCGGCAACTATTGCTTTGTTATGGCGTGAGTGAAGAGGGGGCGGCGCGGTTGAGCTGGGGCGACCTAGACGGAGCACAAACAGTAAGAGAGTGGTTCAAAGATCGTTACGGCCACAGCCCCGATCGATACGGCGCCTCATTCGTCCGCGCTGCATATGACATTTCTCAGCCACTTCCAATTCCTGAACTGCAGCAGGAGCTGGATGATCTGATCGATGTCTATGCTGGGGTACTGTCCGCCGGGAGTACCGATATGCCGATGGAGGCTACTGAGCCCGTGGAGCCGGACATGCCTTTGCCGGTTAGGGCCAATCTACGGGAGGCGGTGCTCGCGTTTAGCGAAGCGTTACAAGCTTCCGGCGTCAAGTTCGGCGATCAGCATGACACGCTTGTCTCCGCCTTCGTCTCAAGTATCGTCACAAAGCCGCTAGTTATCCTGACTGGGCTATCCGGTTCTGGCAAGACGCAAATCGCCATCCGATTTGGTGAGTGGTTAGGTGACGATCGGCTCCACGTTGCAGCGGTGCGTCCTGACTGGACAGGCGCCGAGACCTTGTTTGGCTATGAAGATGCACTAAAGCGGGAGCTCGACGGACGCCCAGCCTGGGCGGTTCCTGCTCCACTCGAATTCATCTTGAAGGCAGTTGCAGACCCGCAGCATCCATACGTCTTGCTGCTAGACGAAATGAATCTTGCGCACGTAGAGCGCTACTTCGCAGACGTGCTGTCTGGTATGGAGTCTGACAAACCTTGCCTACCAAATCTTCAACGAGGTACGGATGGATGTTGGCGTGTGCGTGCCGGCGAGGACGCAAGAGTACCAATCCCACGCAATCTGTGGATAGTTGGCACGGTCAACGTTGACGAAACTACCTATATGTTCTCGCCAAAGGTACTGGATCGTGCCAACACCTTTGAGTTTCGCGTGCAGTCGAGCGACCTATCGATTGAGGCGCGGAAGCCTACGCCGTGCGCTCCGGGCGATGCCGAGCTGGTGAGAGGCTTGCTGACCATCGCGCGAGACGATGATTGGCATTTGACTCACCAAAGCGGTTCAATTGATGAGCTTACTCCGCGCCTGAAGCACCTTCACGAACTGCTAAGTCGCTATAACCTTGAGTTCGGTCATCGAGTGTTCTATGAGGCGATTCGGTTTGCATCGCTGGCAGAAGAAGCTGGTATCAGTGGTCTGAACGCAGTCCTGGATCGGATCGTTATGCAGAAGGTTTTGCCTAGATTACACGGATCACGGCGACGCCTCGAACTCCCACTACTGGCTCTCGCCCAGTTCTGTCGTGATCTGCCCGCGTCAATCACGAGTGACGACAAGCTGCAAACCGCAGGTGTTGAAGAGATACCGGCGCAAGGCGCTGAGCTACCAACTTCGTACGCGAAGATTCTTCGCATGCTCCGCAGCCTACGTGCAAACCAATTCGCTAGCTTCACAGAGTAAGTCGTGCGTACCGTTTCCGAAGCATCGACTCCATTGCTTTCGCCGTCTGGCGCGACCGTCGCCGTACTGAATGTAGCGGTGTTGCCTCGGAGAGGTAGCGCATCGCCCGCGACGCTCTGGGCTTCAGCCGGGCTCCAGTATGGCGATGAGACTGTCTGCGCCATGGAGTTGCTGGAGGGAATGGAGTACCGATACACATGGAAGAACCTTGCACCGGGTATATGTAGTATCACCGCAGACCCTGAGGAGATCTTTCAGCCCGACACTGTCGAAGGGCTGTCAGGTCGTCTCCGACCCGGACTATCGACCGGTACCGTTCGCGTCGTGCTCCGCGAGGGTCCTGTCGTGCTGGGGCAGCAGGAGATCGAGGTACGTTCCCGAAAGCTCACTTACCTCTCTGAGTATCGTTGGATGCTTCGCGATATCGCTGAGCGAATGACGGAGCTTGTGATGGACCGCTTCGCGGTCAGCGACGCTCGATTTGAGCAGGATGATACGCGAGACGCGGTGACGCTCTATCAGCGCTTCACGTTCTTGCGAGCCTTGTTAGAAAGTGAGAGCTTTCAAGGGGCTATTCGAGAGGTTCTTCGCCGGCCACACACTGCGTGGGACGTGGCCAGCGAATTTGTTCGGCCTGGCAGTGGAATGCGCGCGGACTCTCACGTCCTACGGCAGCTTGCCAAGGCCGGGCAACGATCCGCATGGCCGGGCGGCACCATTCCCTCCGTGCCTTCACGGCTTGAGCGCCGGCGAACCGAGGCGACGCATGACACAACACCCAATCGCTTCGTGAAGTTTGCCCTTGAACATTGGTCTCAGATTCTTGGTGATATCGATCTAGGCCTTGCAATGGGGCAGCCGACACCGGCAACTACTCGGGGCCGCCGCGAAATCGCCGCTGTTATGACACAGCTGGAGAAGATCCTGCACCACGACCTGTTTGCCGAGGTGGGTAAGATGGTGCGATTTCCCGCTGATGATCAGGTCCTGCAGAAGCGCGAGGGTTACAGGGACATCTTTAAGGCCTATGTTGAGCTTGAGTTTGCAGCCCGCCTATCCTGGCATGATTCGTCCGAGGAATATGGCGCGGGGTTGAGGGATGTCGCCACACTTTATGAATATTGGGCATTCATCCAGCTAGCGCAGGTCGTAGCCGATTTGGTCGGACAGACATTTGACATGACGCCATTGGTGCGGTCGCGTAAAGATGGTCTTACTGTTGGGATTCAGTCGGGCGTTGAAACTGTTCTCAAGGGAGAGGTAGAGCGTTTTGGACGGCGCATGGTGGTGGAGCTCTGTTTTAACCGGACCTATCGCGCCGGTTCGGGAGGTGTAGCTTCGTGGACAAGGCCAATGCGCCCAGATTACTCTCTGCTGATTGGCCCGGCGGAAGGGGAGCCAGCCGCCTTTGAGCCGATCGCTCTTCATTTCGACGCCAAGTATCGGGTCGAGTTTCTCAAAGAAATCTTTGGCGCCGGTGATGACGTGGAAGAGGATGCCGGCCTGCAACAGGGGCCAGTCAGTCTGGTACGCGGGGGGGCTTTGCGTGCAGACCTCCTCAAGATGCATGCTTACCGCGATGCCATCCGACGGACCGCAGGGGCCTACGTGCTCTATCCGGGTGGCGACGGCGAGGAAGGAAGCAATCAGTATCTCGAATACCATGAGCTACTGCCAGGGCTCGGTGCTTTTGCGCTTCGGCCAACTGATATTGGTAGCGCCAGTGGTGCACCTGCATTGCAGCGGTTTATCAGTGAAGTGCTTGATCACGTGGCAACCCGCCTGACCAGGCATGAGCGGGGGCGATACTGGCTGGAGGAGGCGTATGGTGAACCGTTGTCCGGTCAATCTGCCCGCTTGCTCGCCACGCCGTCGCCCGAAACCACTGTGCTTTTGGGGTTCGTGAAGAGCCGAGAGCATTGGCGCTGGATCGAGCAACGTAAGGCCTACAATGTTCGAGCGGAAGGCAGAAGTGGTGGAGTCCAGGCTGGTGCAGATCTACTACACAGCCAACTTCTTCTTCTCTACTGTCCCTCCACGCAGCAGATTGCACTCGCTCGGATCGTGTCTGATGCGGAAGAGATATCCTTGGCCGGCATGGTTGCAATGGACTACCCGGAACCGCGCGGAGTGTATTGGTGTGTACAACTCCGCTGGCTAGACCAACTTCAGTGGCTTCGTGGCTTCTCTCCGTCCAAAATCGAGCAATACGCTACGAGCCAAGGGCCGTTGTATGGGGCACCTGTTAGAACGTCCTGGGGTGTCATCGAGTCAGCCTGCCGTGTTGGGTGAGTGATGAAAACGCTCATCCGCGATAGCGTGATTTTGTCTTGCCCTTTCGGGATCTCTAGGGAGACGTGCTGGGCACGGCATCGGCAAGGACGACTACAACCTCGACAAGGTGCGCTACCACCGCATCATCATCATGACCGACGCGGACGTGGACGGCTCCCACATCCGCACGCTGCTGCTCACGTTCTTCTACCGCCAGATGCCCGACATCATCGAGCGCGGCCACGTGTATATCGCCCAGCCGCCGCTGTACAAGATCAAGCACGGCAAGGAAGAGCGCTATATCAAGGACGACAACGAGCTCAACGCCTACCTGCTGCGCCTGGCCATGGAAAAGGCGGCCCTGGTCAACCCCGACGGCAGCGAAGTCGCCGGCGACGCCCTGACCGAGCTGGCCCGCCAGTACCAGCTGGCCGAAGCCGTGATCGGCCGCCTGGCCCGCATCGTGGACAGCGACGCCCTGCGCGCCATTGCCGACGGCATCGAGCTGGACCTGGACAGCGCCGCCGCCGCGCTTTACGATGCGCGTGCGTTGCGAGTCGGCTGGCTTGCTTATATGGACAAGAAAGAGGCGTTAAGGTGCTAATGAGCCTTCGCTGCTCGTGATTTCACTATGGAGAACCAATTGTCATCGATAAATCATTGTGATTCGATTCGTGATTTGGATGCCATGATGAAGGCAGATCCGAGAAGCTCTAGCTTCATTCAAGTCAATGATCTCGGCCAATCCAGGCGACGCACGGCAGAAGATCACTTGGCGGAGATTTTGCCGTTTGTTCTTGGAGTCGCAGTGCCGGAAGAAGTACGAGTAAATTTTGAGACAGCTAGGAATCTTTATGTTTATGCCTGGTTTGTGTACCGTTTTCACGCGGTCGCGGAGCAGTATGCCTTGGGGACACTTGAGTTCGCGCTGCGTGCGCGATTAGAGGCAAAAGCTGACGCCTCCATGAGCCCCGGTAAGCTCAAAGTGAGCGGACTGAGTAATCTATTGCGAGAGGCAAGGCAACTCGGACTGCTTGAGAGCAGTAAGCTGCAGCTCCGCACGCGATGGGCGCATGCTCGAGCGCGGAGCCGAACTGAGCTTGAGCAGATCGAGGAGATGAATCGGCTTGGTCTTACGATGATGCAGGTGGACAACTCTGGAGTGCGGCCGACAGAGGAGGATCTACAAGTCGACTGGCTCAGTGTTTTCATTGACGGCTTACCGGCTGTCCGCAACGAGTATGCACATGGCTCAAAAATGCTTCATCCGACCGTACTGCACACGTTCGAGATTATATGTGAATTGATCAACCAGCTTTTCCCGACGCAAGCAGATAGTGATTCGCCGTAGCGGTTCAGCACAATCTGTTCTCCTCTCAATTGTGCAAGTACCGCCAACAACATCGGCCTGAACGACAACGAGCACAAAATGAAGGGAGCTCACAGATGAGCGTAAATGATTCCGAGGCACGACTTGCGAAGTTGTCACGACAGGCGTTCCTGTCAATGTGGGCTTATCAGAACCCGTTCTACGACGAAGGCAAGGAGCTGTGTGATGTGCTCGTCGTCTTTGGCGATGACGTGATCATCATGTCGGACAAGGTGATCAGTTATAGTGAAGAAAAAGACGCAAGAACAGCGTGGAATCGCTGGTACCGGAAAGCAGTGTTAGCCAGCGTGGCACAACTTCGGGGTGCCTTGAAAACGATCAAGAAGTCGCCCGAGACGATTCATTTGGATGCACGTATCTCGTCGCCCTTTCCTCTGAAGTTTCCCGACGCGGGCCGCGCTCGTTACCACCTAATAGCGGTCGCCCATGGAAGTGAACGGGAGTGCGTCCGGCAGTTCGGAGTTCCCAGTCTCGGCGTGGATTCACGTCTGACGGACAGTGGGGTGCTGCTCACAGTCGGCGTGCATTTCCCTGAGTTCGTGCATGTGATCAATCGAACTACTCTTGACGCGCTGTTCGAGTGTTTTGACACCACGGCAGACTTGGTCAAGTATCTGACCGCGAAGGAGACCCTGTTCGCTCGGGGGCATGTACGGCTTAAGGGTGAAGAGGATTTGATCGGCGCGTATATGCGCAAGCGACGTCCTGACGGAGCCACACCGCTCGGTGCGTTGTGCGACGTTTCGGAAGACGGTGTGCGCAGCGTCCCGACCGGCGTGTGGTCCTCGCTGCGCGCCGACCAGAATTTTCTGCGGCGCAAGGAGTTGCTTGCTCCTTCATACTTGATTGATGAGGTCATTGAGCAGTTGGCGTCCGAGTATTTTGCTGGAAGAGTGCTCGCAGGACAGGATGAAGCGCTGGCTTATCACGCTGCAGCGTTTCAGGTCTTGGCAGCGGAGCCAAGAATGGCGCGGATGCTGATCGGTTTGGCTGTCGCTGACGTGCTGCAGGAACATCCATCAACGTTCTGGAGCACATTGGTGGAATCGGCAGATCAACCTGGCGTGCTCTATCTGTGGTTGATCTATCCTGAGGTGGAAGGTGAGGTCTCCGATGAAGAGCTGGAGGCCACTGTCGGGTACGAACTGGAGAAGTACATCCTTGTCGCCATGGGCAAGTTCCCTGAGTCGTACACGGTGTTCGCGGCCGCTATTCCAAACGCGCAAAGCGCTCGGACCTCAAGGGCGTTTCGCATGGCGGCGAGAAACGTCTGGACGCCGGAGATGCAGAAGAAGGCGGAATCGTTGGAACAGAGGGAGGGGATTCTTAGTAACATCGAGTCAACCACCCGAGCTGTAATTCGCGTCATCTAGGATGGCGAACTTCGGCGGCACCTTTTCTGGAGTCGAAGCTAGCGGCCGACCAACAGCTCCGGTTCGTGCTCGCGATCTTCGTGCGATGGCAGCCAATGACGATCAGTGCATTGATGCACTCATGGGCTCAGGTCCGAAATTGGCAACTAAAGACTCCTATCGGAGCCATATACCAGTCTCGCCGTTTGATTTCGATCCCACGGATGACCGTTCACCGAACACCGGACGTTCGCGCAGACGTGCGCCAAGGAACGATACTAGCCGAAAAGGGCCGACGACGCGAATCACGCCGGCAACCACTTTCACCCCTACTCGGACGCATGACACCTTCATACCGAACGCCAGAATTAGCCCAAAAAAATGCCCATCTGAAGGCCGCTATGGTTCCCCACCAAGTAGATGTCGCGCAGCCCCTAACGATGAATTGCCACCTTTCGCTTAGTTCTCGCATTGCGAGTCGCTGCCTTACGTTCGAGAATACGAGCGCGCGGAGTTCTGTTGGATAGACGCTGCCAGGTCTTCTCGATTTCTTCCCGAAGATGTGATGCGAAGTTCTGGATCACCATGTTCTTGGTAAGTAGATCTGCGCTCTCAGTGTCCAAGCAAAGCTCAGCGACAAGCATCGATAAGGATGCTGCCGCATAGTTGGCCGCAATTTCGCAGCCATGCTCCAAAGGGATATCAGTATTCTCAATAACGGCGAGATCTAGACTGATGCGTGTCAAGGAGGCGAGAGCCCCTCCATGCACGGTGCTGTTTGCCTTCTTATATGCCTTCCTGAGGATATCAAGGCCTACGTGCTGCTCCAAAACTTTGAAGGTTGTCTTCTTGGCTCCTAGAGCGACTGAGGCCCAACCATAGTCACCTGCGAATGCCACTCCGAATCGATTCGTCAATGTGGATACCATGGTCCGAAGGTCTCTAACGTAGCGATCCCGATGGTGATCCATGGTAAGCGCAGTGGCAACTGCCTTTTCATCTGCGACCAGCTTTAGCTTTTCCACAACATGGTGAGCGAGGTACATCTCAGCACATTGGTCGGATTGCCTTGATAGGAACACCGAAATCACGCAAATCTCATGTAGCGTTCGCCATCGAGCGAGGGCACCGTCAGCATAGCCCGCGCGCGCGAGAACGATAACTTCGCCTACCACATCGAAGGCGCGTTCTATTAGCTTATGGAGCGCAATAGCGGTATGTGGCTTCGAATAGGATCCCTTTTGATTCTGCTCGGCGGAAAAAGCCCATTCAACCACTAGCTGTCTAAGAAAATCCAAGTGGTCGAGCGTCTTACCCCAAAGTCTATCTACAGTTTTGGCGCGGTCGTAACGGATCTTCTGCAACTCTGTGGCGTGTTCCAGGGATTGCTCCGTAAGGCGCTCGCCAATTACACCAGCTGTTGCTGCCAAAGCTTGCGGAATCGCTTCAGTGACGGCCGTAGTTATGGTAGCTATATCCTTTTCCGCACGATCTCTCAGCTCATCAAGGAGCGACCGAACGGACTCCTCTACTTCTTTCTCCGTTTGCCCGAGTGAGCAAGGAGGATCTATGTCTATCTGGATACTGTTTCCGTTCGCGCAGAGGATTGCGTCGGCGAGCAGCTGAATCTCGAAATCCGCGATATTCAGGTTCTTTCGGTGCGCTGCCTTACGCAGAAGCCATGGAAGGAGTCGTTCCTTCGTCGTGATTTCGGAAATACAGCGATCAAGCAGATCGTCTACTGTGCTTGGCTTCATCGACTGATCCATACGAAGTCAGAGGTATGCGGGAAAGCTTAGTGTACTCTGAAGAGGTCTTGCTGGACGAGCTGGATCGCTGACACGTAGTTTTGCGTCTCGTGGATGAACGTGAAACGGAGCGGCTTCAGTTCACGCTCTGTAGGGAAACTGATTTTATCCTGCGATTTGTTGGTCGTTTTGGGGCTGAAGCATTGGTCTGAATTCTCGCTCTCCAGCATTACTTTTCTGGGGCTTTCCAGAACACAACTGCGGCGTCCCCGTGGACGTACTGGTGTTCTAAGCCGATTCTTTAGCGTACTGCAGGGCGACACAAAATGGTAGAGGCTGACGACCGATCGCTTAGCTGCCGCCGTCCGAGTATCGGGCAACTCGGTCGCTCGGTGATGCAACGGGCGATCGGCCGTAACCGGTTGTGGATTCAACCGGTCGATCAGAGCCATCTGGCCTTGACCGCGACTACCCTACCTGCCTGGTTTCTGGTCCGCAGCCAATGGCCTCTGGGCGCCAACCATGATCCAGGGCTTATGGGGTATCGGGGTCGCCCTTACTTCTTCCTGAAGATCCGTGCAGCCTTCACCGGAAAACGGAGATCGAAGCCCGACGAAGGTCCCTAGCGGACCCCTATCCCTCCTCCGATCTAACCTTCTCCAAATCCCGCACAATCCGATCCCGGATCGGCGAAGTATGCCCATGCTCCTCATCGGTCTTCCCAGTGACGAGCCAATACGCGTACTGAGGCCATACCCGCCCAATGGCTTCAACCATTTCTTGAGTCACGCGCTGCCGGGTGCTGCAGGTGTTCTTCCAGTTGGCCGCCTTGACGCCGGTCAGGTCTTCCATGTGCTTGAACCGACGATGGCTGTCCGCCACAAAATCTATCAGTTCGGCGACTCGATGCTGCATATCTATTGGTTAAAAATAAGCCATCGGGTTAAATTAACGCCAGCCCTTGGTCTTGGGCCGTGCCGCTAAGGCTGCACCGAACTTGAGCTCAACCGCATAAGCCCACAGCAGCAAAAGCAGTTGGCGAGGCCGCTTGTTTCTCAAATACCTAGCTACGGCGAGCAGAACTTGCGTAGCAAAACGGAAAACTCGACAACAGCTTGTCGAGGTGAGGGGCTTTTGCGCTCTCAAAAAGCAATCAAGCCCACCGGCGCGAGCGTGCGCGGGCGGGTGTCAGAGGCATAGCCAGTCGCATTATCGCCCATGCGGCGATCCTATCCGCTTGGCGCACGCTCGTCGGCAACAGAAGACGCACTGCATTTCCGGACTACTCGACTACCCCTATGGAACAGGAGAAGCCTTTGACCGCCCGCCAACGCCACCCCCGCACCGCCGCCGAAGCAAGAGTGGCAGCCACGGAAGCCAAGCTGATCGCCGAACCCCTCGCCCGAGCAGGCGAAGCCGCCCCACCCCACGAAACCATCCACCAATCCTGCCACGACCTCCTGCGCGTCAGCGCAGGCCTGGAATCCCTCCTGCTCCTGCTGGAGCTACAGGCCGACGAGCAAGCCGCCAACAACGGCCTGCATGCCCTGCTGGCGCCGCTGAAGCAGCAGCTGGACCAGGCAGTGAACCGCGTGCAAGCGCTGTACTGAGCCACACCCGTTCCCCACATCTGCACCGCGGCCCGCAAGGCCGCACGCGGCGGGGAGTCACACGCCTATCGCGGCAAGCACCCGCCGCCCCCGCGTGCCGGGACGAAGGTCGCCAACGCCGCCCATCGCCATACCGATGTCCGCGATTGCACCCCGACCGCACCCCGATCACAAAACAGGAGGTACCCATGACCGCCCGCCAACGTCGCCCGCGCACCGCTGCCGCAGCGCGGGAAGCCGCCGTGGAAGCCAGGCTGATCGCCGAGCCCTTGCCGCCGGACAACGAAGCGGATCCGAGCCACGAGGCTACCCACCAAGGCTGCCACGAACTGCTGCGCATCAGCGCGCATCTGGAATCCGTCATCACGCTGCTGAACCTGCACGCGGGCGATAGCCGCCTGCGTGCCTTGCTGATGCCGCTAAAGCAGCAGCTGGACCAGGCATTGAACCGGTGCCGGCGCTGTACCCGGGCCTGCGGGGTTCGCTCGCGATCCGCGCCTGCGTCGCGGCCCGCTTCTGCCCCGACGTAGGCAGGGTCTTCGGCCACACGGCGTAGCCACGTAAATCATGCCGTTGGCCCACTTGGCCAACATCGCTACCACTGAATCGAGAACGGGATCCCTGCAGCAGTCCCTCACAAGAGGGGACCTGCAGGACATGACCGGGGTAACCGCAGTACCCAGCCCTCGCCAGTACCTTGGCGGGGAACTGGGTTGTTGAGCATCTGGGGCGCGAGGCAATCGCGGCCCCCTCGCCCGGTCGGCCTAACCCAGCAAGCCGGCACGGGCGCGACGACCAATCAACACACCCTGTCATTCGCCAAAGAGGTGATCCCATGGCCGCACGCATGAAAACACTCGCTCCCACCGCCGATGCATCCGCAATCAGCATGATTGCCCAAGCGCTCTTGCCGGAGGAAACGACACCCCCGCCGGATGACCCCAAGCGCGAAGCCATCATGCAGAGCTTCGACGAACTCCTGCGCGTTAGCGCGGGCCTGGGCGCCATCCTGACGCTGCTCGATCTGCAAGCCGACGCGGCAATCGATTGCATTGGCCTGCATAGCCTGCTGGCGCCGTTGCGGCAGCAGCTTGACGCCAGCGTGAATCGTATCGACGAGTTGTTCTGAGAGCCGATGGCTGGGCGGCATCCGCTCAGCCGTCAACGTTGCGCAGGTTGCATGGCGGCGTAGTCGGGAAGCCGAGCTAACACTGCCGTCGCTTTGCGCAGCGTCCAGATGAGAACCCGCCTCTCAAATTCTCGACTCGCTCCCGTGCTAAGTGACATTTCTTCACGTCACTACGGACCTTTCCCAACGCCGATCAGGCGATCCGCAGGCACATTGGCAAGGCGTTCGAGCACGCCGGGTGTCGGCGACCTGACAAGCGGAGGAAGGCATGCACGATGCGCTCGATCCGTTTGCCTGCGCCGTTTACTCCTTTCAAGACTCGGCGCAATGTCGCGGCAGATGCGCTCACCACGAGACCACGAAACGCACCGCTATAAGCATCAAACGATGCTATATTGAGTGCTCACACTTAAGGAGACTCCCATGCGTACGACGATTTCGCTTGATGACGACTTGATCGCCAAAGCTCAGGCTTATACGGGTGTGGAAGAAAAAACGGCACTCGTGCGCGAAGCGTTAAAGGCCTTGATCCAGCGTGAAGCCGCGAAACGACTCGCGAATCTTGGCGGTAGCCAACCGGGCATCAAGGGGGCGCCGCGTCGTCGGTTGGACGTCGAATGATCCTTGTCGACACGTCGGTCTGGATTGACCATATCAACGCTTCTGATCCGATGCTGATTAGCCTGCTTGCCGAGGGGCGTGTGCTGGCTCATCCCTATGTGATAGGCGAGATCTCACTCGGTAGTTTGCGTGACCGCGACGTCGTGCTCGGCGCGTTGCTCGATCTGCCGCGCGCGCCAGTAGCCACACCGGAGGAGACGTTTTATCTGATCGAGCGCGAAGGATTGTTCAATCGTGGAATCGGATTTGTAGACACGTCGCTGTTGGCGTCTGCACGCCTACAACCCGGTGTCACCATCTGGACGCGCGACAAGCGATTGAAGAAAGTTGCCGATGAACTCAATCTCAGCGCAGTGCTTGCGCACTAGAAAACGGAAAAGGCGGGCGGGGAGGATCGGGCAGTCGGCAAGCTGAGCCAACACTGCCATCGCCCTGCGCGGCGTCCGGATGAGAACCCGCCTCCCAGCTTCATGTCGCATTCCTGCTCACTCAGGGAATGTTCTTCGCGTTCTTGCAGAAATTTCCCAAAGCCGATCAGGCGATCCGCGGGCACATTGGCAAGGTGTCCGACCACGTTGCGTGTCGGCGACCTGACAACGGAGGATGGCATGGACGATATGCGAGAGGCCCTGAAACATGGCGACAAGACTGGCACCGGCGGGGTACTGATTTCCACGGTGATTGATTTTGCGCATCACGGTGTCGCCGTCGCGGCGGAGGGCGACCACGCTACCTGTCCAGCTTGCAAGGTGGGTGGCCCGGTGATGAACGACGCCTATCCGCACTTCACGCTCATGGACGGGCGCCAGATTCTGGTGCGGGGCGCCAGGGTGATGTGCCAATGCGCGGACAAGCCACTGGTCATCCCGTCACAGGCGGATTTCATCATTCAGGTGAACCGGGGAGGCCGCCTCCAGCCTTCGGCTGCGCCAAGCACTTACGCACCAAGCTCCGCCGAGAAGCTGTCTGACGGGCCAAGCCACCTCGTGGACGATTCGGAGCGGATCTGTGCGAACATGAGCAATGCGGAGTTTCGCAGCCTCGTTCTCAGGCTTCGCGACACGGCGGTTCTGTGCTGCGGCAAGAGGTTGGTGGAGCTTCGACGGTGGGGCCACGCGGATCGGGCGCGAGTCGAGACGTGGTTTGGCGTATCCGATGAAAGGGTCCGCCAACGCCTGCTTGAGGGAATTCCCCGTATTGAGGCGATCCTCAGGAGCCTGACTGCCGACAACTTTGTTCGATACTCCGACGAGGCGATGGAATACATTGGTTGTACGCCTAAAACACGCAACAATCCGCGAATCGCGGCTGCAGTCTGTGCTCCGGATACGAAGACCCACACCATCGCCATTGCACGGAAATTCTGCGACTTATCGCCCTACTCTGACCGTGTCGACTCGCAGCTGTTAACACTGGTGCATGAAGTTGCACACTTCGATGATGCAATGGCGGCAAAGGATCTCTTCTATCAGCTATATACCGTCCAACAGGAGGCTGCGGCAAAGAACCCGCAGTGCATTGAGAATGCTGACAACGTGGCCGCCTATGTCATTGTCTAAGTACTTCCGCGCGGTTGCTGCAGCAGCAGCGATCTTGGCGCAGCCCGCCCTCGCTTGCAGCTTCGACATTTCCTTCAACAGCAATTTCGAGCCCGGCTCGGATCGCTTGCCGGCTTCGGAAGTTCGCAGATTGGCGGAGTGGATGATCGACGATCCGGCAGCCTTTGAGAACAAGAAGGAGTTTCACATTCTTGTCTACGAGGCCCCCACCGCTGGTGTCAGCAATGCGCTCGCGCGCAAGCGCGTATCTCACCTGGAGCATTGGCTGACGACCTTTGGCGTGCCGGCGAGCATGATTTCCATGGAAATCCCCCGCTACAAACCTGGCAAGTCGGCGGAGCCGCCGAATTTTGCGCATATCAATTTCATGCCGGGGTGCCCGCACCCTTGCTGCCCGGGTCCGGAACCGACCTCGCAGATTCGCTAGGCATGCGCTAGATGACGCCTCCCTGCCCGGCAGCCTGTTGTCAAACGGCAGGCTGCGGCAAAGAACCCGCAGTGCATTGAGAATGCCGACAACGTGGCCGCCTATGTCATTGTCCAAGTACTTCCACACGGTTGCTGCAGCAGCAGCGATCTTGGCGCAGCCCGTCCTGGCTTGCAGCTTCAATATTTCCTTCAACAGCCATTTCGAGCCCGGTGCGGATCGCCTGCCCGCTTCGGAAGTTCGCAGAATGGCGGAATGGATGATCGACTCTCCCGGGAAATATGAGAACAAGGAGGAGTTTCACATCGCCCTGTATGAGGCACCCGCGTTTGGTGTCAGTCATGTTCTCGCGCGTAAGCGCACAGCGCACTTGACGCAGTTGCTGACGACATTTGGTGTGCCGGCGAGCATGATCTCCATGGAAATCGCCCGCCACAACCCAGGCAAATCGCTGGCGCCGAACTTTGCAAATATCGATTTCATGCCGGGGTGTCCGCACCCTTGCTGCCCAGGTCCGGAACCGACCTCGCAGATTCGCTAGGCGTGCGCTGGATGACTTCTCCCCGCCCGGTAGCCTCTTTGTCAAACGGCATCGAACTGGAGGCGCTGCGCGCCGCAATTGCGGCGGGCATGGCAAGTGGCACCCCTAAGCTTGCTGAAGCTGTGCTTGCGAGCCTGGAGAGCAAGTACCGCGCTGCGGACAAGACCAAGCACCGCTGACGCGGCACACGATCACGCCGCTCACCGGGCAAGATCTGGCGTCCATGATCCTCATCCGCCCCCCTTCCTGCACCTGTCGATGTGAATTTTTCTCAGTTTCGCCGGCGATATCTGCGGCATGTCGTACGCAATGTTGGTCGCCTCGGTGGCGGTGGAGAGAAAGATCGGGTCGTCCCCGCCAACCCGACTCAGCTTTGTGAGTACATCTTGCCTGGGCACCCCTGTATCGCGCTGTTGCGCGGCCATGAATAGGAGGTCGGCTACGCACTGGCAGACCGACATCCTTTGCGCCTTGCTGACGTTGCCTTGGCTCGCAGGCGTTTGCGCATAGGCTGCGGCAGCGGCAAACAGGGCAACGGCCGCAATCCTTGCGGCTCGCACAGCTTGGTGATGCATATTGTTTTGCCCCCTCTTCTGGTGAGGTGGTCGGGTCCTGCCACGCTGGCTCCGCGCTTGTGAAGATTATTCTCTTGTGCGGGAGGTGATCTGTGTGGCACCGAACCTTCGGCGCAGCTTTCCACGCGCAAGTCCCGCGCAGGAATGGGCTTCCCGAATGCGGCCCGCTGGCCTTCGTTCTGGCGGAGAATACGCGGTAGCACCACTACCGCGAGCTTTCTGATGGACAGCGAAACCGCCGTAAAAGCCCTGGCCGCGCTGGCGCAGCAATCTCGCCTGGCGATCTTCCGCCTGCTGGTCCAGGCCGGCCCGGCCGGCATGCATGCCGGGCGGATTGGCGAGGCGTTGGGCCTGCCGCCGGCAACCTTGTCTTTTCATCTGAAGGAGCTGGCCAATGCCGGGCTGGTCGCGAGCCGGCAGGAGGGCCGGAACGTCATCTACCAGGCGCGCTACGAGCGGATGAACGAGCTGCTTGGATTCCTGATGGCGCACTGCTGTGAAGGGGATCCGAAGGGCTGCGATGTCCCTTCCTTTGCGTGCAAGCCCAAGCGTGCGGCGCGGACAAAGGCCCCGGCTGGGTCGGAGTGAGTTGCGCGGCGGATCGCGCAGGCTGTCGAGCCTGCCACGATGGATCTGGCCGGGCAGGCGTCACGTATCGACGCCTGTCCTCAGATGGGCTCACCCGTTCCGCGCGCGTCTTCCTGTTGGCCTGAGGCCTCGATCACGTTTGGGTGGCCCTGTTCCTGCACGCGCGGCAGCAATGCGGTATGCAGCAGCAGCCCGATGCAGGCGCCGAGCAGTTCGGCGAGCATGAAGCCTGGCACGCTCGCGGGCGCAATGCCGGCGAAGCTATTGCTGAACATCCGTCCGAAGGCGGCAGCGGGGTTGGCGAAGGAGGTGGAGGCGGTGAACCAGTAGGCCGCGCCGATGTAGCTTGCCACCATGGCCGGGGCGCGCCCGTTGGGGGCGCGGAGGATGACCAGGATCAGGCCGGCTGTTGCCACGGTCTCCGCGATCCATTGGCCTGGCCCGCTGCGGATCTTGGCCGAGAACTGCAGGAGGCTCATATCGAACATGGCGTGCGCCAGCCAGGCGCCTAGCACCGCACCGGCCAGCTGGGCGACGATGTAAGGGACCAGGGCGGACCGGGGCAGCTCGCCCTTCACGGCCATCACCAGGCTCACGGCCGGATTGAAATGCGCGCCGCTGATCGGGCCGAAGACCTCGATGAGCACGTACAGGCCGCCTACCGTAGCTAGCGTGTTGGCCAGCAGGGCAACGGCAATATTGCCGCCGGCCAGGCGCTCGGCCATGATGCCCGAGCCGATCACCACGGCAAGCAGCAACGCGGTACCGATCACTTCCCCTGCAATTTGGCGTGGCAGACCAATCATGGCAGTTAGCTCCGCGCAATCTTGGTCAAGGCTTCCTGCAGTTGCGCATGACCCATTGTCTTAAGCGGCAGCATGAGCAGCTGCAGCATGCGGTAGCCGATGGCTTGTCGCGTCAGCTCGAACGCAAGGCGCTTTGCGTCGTCGCCGCCCTGCGCGTGCGAGGGATCGGCGTACCCCCAGTGCATCTTGACCGGGCTGCCCGGCCAGTATGGGCACGCCTCGGCCGCGGCGCTATCGCAGACGGTGATCACGATGTCCATCTTGGGCGCATCATCGCCGACGAACTCGTCCCAGCTCTTGCTACGATAGCCGTCCACATCGACGCCGGCCTGACTCAGCGCTTCGAGCGCAAACGGGTTGATGCGGCCGCTCGGCGCGCTGCCGGCGCTGTAGGCCCGGACATCCTTGTCAAGCTGCTTTGCCAGATGGTTGAGCATGCCCTCGCTCAACACGCTGCGGGCCGAATTGTGGGTACAAAGGATCAGAACGTTGGTCGTCATGGGAACCGCCCAGTGATGGTCAGCTTTTCCCGATGTAGCGCACTGCCTTCTGAAGGGCAACGGCATCGAGTTTATGGATAGGTAGGGACAGGAACAGTTCGATGCGTCGTAGACCCATAACGTGCTGTCTATCTGCACCGGGAATTCGGCGAGGTCGATTCTCTCCGAAGGGCTGATGAACCTTTTCGCCCATGATGGCCTTCAGCAGCACGACTTGCTGGATGTCACGGCGATGCCGATCGGCTTGCCCTGCGGGGCGCGCGGCGCGCAACATGCCGAGTCGGCGTTGGCGGATTCCGCAGGCCGGCTTTCACTGAACACCGGTACGTTCCCGAGCGTATGGAAATGCTCCCAGGCGATGCCTTGGGGATCCGTGACCCAGTGCTTCTCGCTGCGTGCGTAGCAGCACGTTGTCTGCCCTTCATCTAGCAGCGCCATATCGGCAGCCTCCGCGCGGTCTTTCAGCGCCGCCAGCTCTTGCGCGTCGTCGGTCTGGAACCCCAGGTGATCCACGCCGGGCTCACCGCCACGGGTGGAGATGGCGAAGTTCACGCGTGGGTCTTCCAGCATCCACTTTGCGTAGTCGCTCTCGACCCGCGTGGGCTCGGCCGCGAACAGCTTCGAGTAGAAGGCAATGCTCTTGCCGAGGTCCTGGACGTTGAGGTGGACATGAAAGCGCTTCATTGGAGTTCCCCTTTAACAGGCACAAACGGTAGTGGCGGCATTGTCGAGACAGGCCTCCCCTTGGCAGCAGTTGGATGTCAGGAAGCCAAGCAGGTCATTCATGTGCGCAAACGCGGCGCGATAGATCAGGTGCCTGCCTTCACGCTCTTGCGTGATCAGGCGGGCATGCATCAATTCCTTCAGGTGGAAGGACAACGTCGCGCCGGGCACCCCAATCTGTTCGGTCATCGCGCCGGGCGTCAACCCGGATGGCCCGGCCACCACCAGCAAGCGGAACACCTGTAGCCGCAGGCCATGGGCCAGGGCGGCGAGAGAGCGGATAGCATCGTTTTCTTCCATATTTCCATAATATTGGAAGTGTTGGCCAAAAACAAGGGCGACGAATGCGGGCTAGGTGGGCGAGGTGGGCGCCAAGTCGACGATAGGCGACGCCGGCTGGACGGTGGGCTGTGCCCGCCGGCGCGGTGGTTTGACGCTTGTCATCCAGGGTCGCTAGCATGGGAAGGTGATCGATCTTCGATCGCGAAAATCGATTGTTTGCCAACCGAAGCGGAGTTGAATGGATGCTAGCCACCGAGAATGAGGTCAAGAGGGACGGGGATGCCATTGGCAATGCCTGGGCGGTGTTTCTCGCTTTCCTCCGGCTGGGCCTGACTTCCTTTGGAGGGCCGATTGCCCACCTGGGCTACTTCCGGGCGGAGTTCGTCACGCGTCGGCGCTGGCTGAGCGAGCGCAGCTACGCGGATCTGGTTGCCCTCTGCCAGTTTTTGCCCGGTCCCGCCAGCAGCCAGGTTGGCATGGCGATAGGCCTGTCGCGCGCCGGCTTCATGGGCGCGGTGGCGGCGTGGGTAGGGTTCACGTTGCCGTCCGCAGTGGCCCTGGTGCTGTTCGCGCTCAGCATTTCCACGTGGGGCGATGTGATACCGGCGGGCGCGTTGCACGGCCTGAAGGTGGTGGCCGTGGCCGTGGTCGCGCAGGCCGTCTGGGGCATGGCCCGCAGTCTGTGCACGGACACTACCCGCATCACCATTGCGGCGTTCTCCGCCTGCGTCGCCCTGCTTTGGCCGAATGCGTGGGGACAGGTCGGCGTGATCGCTGCGTCCGCCGTGGTGGGCCTGGCGATGTTCAAGCCAGCCCGCGATGTAACCCACGACCCGCTGCCGATCTCGATCAGCCGGCGTGTCGGGGGCTTGCTGCTGGGCGTTTTCTTCATCCTGCTGGCGGGCCTGCCTCTCGCTGTGCAAGCGTGGCCCAATCAGACGCTGGCGGTAGCGGGCGCATTCTATCGTGCGGGATCGCTGGTCTTTGGCGGGGGGCACGTGGTGCTGCCGCTCTTGCAAGCCGCGGTTGTGCCCAGCGGCTGGGTGACGAATGACACCTTCCTGGCGGGCTACGGCGCAGCGCAGGCGGTGCCGGGGCCGCTCTTCACGTTTGCGGCGTTTCTCGGCGCGTCCATGACGGTTGCGCCGAGTGGGTGGGTCGGTGCGCTGGTGTGCCTGGTGGCTATTTTTGTCCCGTCGTTTCTATTGGTGGCCGGCACGTTGCCGTTCTGGGAGCAGCTGCGCCGCAACGTGCGCACGCAGGCGGCGCTTGCCGGCGTAAACGCGGGTGTGGTCGGGTTGTTGCTGGCCGCGCTCTATCATCCCGTGTGGACCAGCGCCGTGCACGGGCCCGCCGACTTCGGGCTCGCGGTGATCGCGTTTGTGGCGCTCATGTTCTGGAAGCTTCCGCCGTGGCTGGTTGTCATTTGCAGCGGAGCGGCCGGGTGGCTGCTGAGCGTCGCCCTTTAACATGCGCGCCGCCAACCGGGTTTGCGCTAGGCGCGGTCGAACCGTCGCCGCTTGAAGCTGACGGTGTCCTTGAAGTCCTGCATGCTGCCAACGCGGCGCAGGTCCGCCCAGGTGCCCTTGTAGTACGGCACCACATTGCGATCGGTCCACGGCGTGGTCACGTTCCCCATGACCCCGTTGAAATGGCCAAACTGCATGAACGTCTGGTTGCGTTTGATGTCTGGTTCCAGGTAGGCAAGGGCATAGGTGGAGCCGTAGTCGTTATAGACTTCGACCACGTCTCCGGAGGCCACGCCCAGCGCTTGCGCGTCCGCTGGATGGATCTCGAGATAGGCCATGGGCACCCGCGCACGCACGAACTCGTTGAACTGGTCGTGGTACATCGTCTGCCACACCTCGTTGACCCGGCCGTTGTTGATCCAGAAGTGATACTTGGCCTTCTGCTCGGCGACCGGCTTCGGCAGCCCGGGCCAGGTCGCCGGCTTGAACTCGGCCTTGCCGTCGGGCGTGTCGAACTTGCTGTCCATGTAGAGCATTTCGGTCCCGACCAGCTGGCCGTTGCGATATTCCTTTGTGGGCAGTTGCACGCCATTGTTGCCCATCGCACGCAGGCGCTCGTATGTGACCAGGTTACCGGTTGTGCCGCCCTGGCTGTCGATCGGGACGGCGCCGGGCTGGCCCGCCTGGCGGAAGCCGTCATTGAAGGCGTCCTCTTCGGTCCGCCAGTCGAAGCCGCCAAAGCGCGCGGCCATCTCGCCTTTGCCCTCGGCCTCGTACAAGCGCTTGAGCGTATTGGCGATATCGGCGGCGATCAGGCAGTCCGGGCGCGCGGTGCCCGGTGGATCCATGAACTTGTCCGACAAGCGCATCCGGCGCTCGCCGTTCATCGAGGTCAGGTGCATCTCGCCCGGATGCGCGGCCGGCAGCATCAGGTGGGCGGCGTCGGCCAGGCTGGTGGGATACAGGTTGATATTGGTCAGGAACAGCCCGCCCTTGCTCTTCACGGCGTCGTAGATCGCATCGGCCATCTGCGCCACGGTGGCCCCGCGCTGGCGTGCCATCGCCTCTCGCACAACCGCGGTGCGCCGCAGGATCACGGCGCGGTGCTCCTGCGCATTGAGTGTGGTCTGGAATGGGTTGGCGCCCCACGCCGTGTAGATCAGCCCCTTGCCGTGGATGATCTCCTGGTCCACGTAAATCTTCGTGCTGCCAGGATAGGGCGGCCTGGCATAACCCTCCTGGTGCCCGCCCATGCGCACCACGCCCGTGCCGCGCCGGCCGACGTTGTGCGTGGCCAGGACCAGGTCCACCAGCGCCGACTGGATGAGGTAGTTGTCGTTGCCCCAGATGATGCCCTTTTCATAGGCATGCATCGTATGCGGCCGGTGGCCGGACGCCTTTGGCTTGTAGGCCCACTCCGCCGCGAGCCTTAGCTTGTCGACCGGGACGCCGGTAATGCGACTGGTGTCCTCCAGCGACAACCGGTTCGCGCGCAGCGCCGCGTCGAACCCCTTGGTATAGCCCGCGATAAATTCCTTGTCGTGCCAGCCCTGGTCAACCACATGGGTCAGCAACCCATCGAACAGGGCAATGTCGGTGCCCGGCTCGATATCGAGGTGCAGCACGTTGTCCTTGCCGGCCGCCTGCTCCGCCACCGCGATCGTGGTGGTGCGGCGTGGGTCCACGAAGATCACCTTGGCCGCGGCGATGCTCTCGCCGGGGAAGCGCGTCTTGCGCTTGTCCATGGTCTGGCCCTGCAGATTCGGCAGCCAGTGCGCCAGGAAGTAATTGGTCTGGGTCTCGTAGGAGTTGCAGCCGATTGCCATGATCACATCGGCGAGTTCGGCATCCTCATAGCTGTTGTTGAGCTCGCCGATGCCCATCTCGCGGGTGGCATGGCATTCGGAGTTGTAGGCTGGCCGATTGTGGATCCGGACCAGCGGCGTCTTGAGCGCCGTGAACATCAGCTTGCCGGTTCCCCAGGTGTTCTCGAAGCCGCCGCCCGCACCACCGTGGTCAAAGCAATCGAACGCCAGCCCGGCTGGCCCGTCGCGATCCAGGATCCGCTTGGTCACGCCGGCGTAAAGGGCCAGCGCGTCATCCCAGCTGGTATCGACCCATTGGTCGGCCATATAGACGCGCGGGCTGCGCAAGCGGGCCCTGGCCACGCCGTCCGGGTTGTACATCATCTTGGCCAACTGGCCGCCTCGCGTTGACGACAGGCCCTGGTTCACGCTGCATTGCTTGTCGGGCACGATGAGGATGTTGTGGCGCTGGCCGTCCCGGTCGGTGACGGTGTTCTGCATGTTCGGCGTCATCACCACCGCCAGCGCAGGCAGCTGCTTGCGAAAATCCAGCCCCAGCGCGTTCTGGCCGGGCGCTCGGCCTCCCTCCATGTTCTCCGGCCATTTGTAGACGTGATAGCCGCACCCGACGATGCAGAAATGGCAGGTCAGGTTGGTCCGCTGCGCATTCACGGGTGGCAGGGCCATCCGGTCCTTGTTGGTTGCCATGGCAGTACGCCCCCTTCACAGCAGGTTGGCTTGACGCCCGTAGATCAGCCCCTCGACACCGATGGCTTTCACCGTGCCATCGCTGGCGTTGTACTGCAGCTGGACCATGGGCAGGTTTTCGGTTGCCTGCCCCGACACCATCTGGCCGCTTTTCTCGGGGTCGAAGATGCTGAAATGGCAGGGGCATTTGAAGGTGCGCGCGCCTGCGTCGTAGGCGACCGGGCAGCCCATGTGCGTGCAGAGCGTGCTGTAGGCCACCACGTCGCGGTCGGGGCCGACCCCGCCTGGCACCGGCATCCCCATCTTGATGGCGACGCACGGCGACGACGCGTCCGGGTAGAGGAAACTGACCGGCGTATTGACCTGCAGCTGTCCGACGTGCGCAACCACCTTAGGGGTGAAAGGCAGCGTCGTCCGGCCCGGATTGGCGGGGGGTGGCGCGGCTTGCGCCGGGGTGGGCAAGCTTCCCGAAACACCAATGCCGGCGGCCGCGCCGCCGGTGGCCTTCAGGAACTCTCTGCGCGTGATGGACATGATCACCCCCTCCTGCGGAATGCGATCGCGATGCCCGTCGCGGGTCGCCGGCACTCCGTGGTCGTTGGCATGGGGGCATGCTTGCGGCCGCAGCCCCGGTGGGGCCACGCGGCTATGACTACCGCCGATATTTTTGGAAATATTTAATTATTTCTAGGGCAACGGCGCGGCGAATGCAAGCTGCACTGCGGTACGGATACCGTCGCCACGAAGTGCGACCGCGCCACTTGGCCCGGCACGGACCACCGTGCCCGCGGGAGTTCAAGGTGAAGCGAACAATGTTCAGCATTGAGCGAATCTCGACACCGGTGAGCATGTCTATCGTGAAGTACTGGGAGCCCTGCTCGCCACCATCAGCCTGAGGACAATTGCACTGAAAGTGCACTATGCGGTCTGTATGTCCCTTCGAGATCCTGCTTCCTTCTAAAATACCAACCTTGGCAAACCGATGGGCTCGCGCCCCTGGCATCAGCACCGTTATGAAGATCCTCGAATACATCGGCCTCGACGTCTCCCGGGTCAAGAGCAGCTACCGCAAGGTCACGGAAGCCATTGGCCGCGATGATTTCCGCGCGGCGCAGGTCAAGAAGCTAACCGGCCCCACGCATGGCAAGTTCTACCGCGCCCGGCTGGACGATGCCAATCGCCTGTTGTTCTCGCTGGTGCGCCACGACGGGCAGGCCTGTGCGTTGATGCTTGAGGTGATCGAGAACCACGATTACCGGAACAGCCGCTTTCTGCGTGGCGCGGAGATCGACGAAAGCAAGATCCCCGACATCGACGCGGCCGAGGCGGCGCGCGAGGCCGTGCCTGTGCGCTACCTGCATCCTGAGCGTACCGACATCCACTTGCTGGACAAGCCGATTTCCTTCGATGATGCCCAGGAGTCTGTCTACCGCCAGCCTGCGCCGCTCGTCCTGGTCGGTTCCGCCGGCAGCGGCAAGACCGCGCTGACCCTGGAAAAGCTCAAGCATGCGGAGGGCTCGACGCTGTATGTCACGCACTCTGCCTATCTGGCCCGCAATGCCCGCGATCTCTACTACGCCAACGGCTTCGAGCATCCAGCCCAGGAGGCGGAGTTCCTCTCGTACCGGGAGTTCGTCGAGTCGATCCGCATGCCGGCTGGCCGCGAGGCGGGCTGGCGGGACTTCGCGGCGTGGTTTGAGCGCCAGCGCCAGCATTTCCGCGAGATTGACGGGCATCAGGCTTTCGAGGAGATCCGCGGTGTGATCACCGCCGGGGCGCACGGTGTGCTGGATCGCGATGCTTACCTGGCGCTGGGCGTGCGGCAGTCGATTTTCGCGCAGGACGCGCGAGGGCGCATCTACGACCTGTTCGAGCGGTATCGCGCATGGCTGGCCCAAAGCGGCCTCTACGACCTCAATCTGGTGGCCCGGGAGTGGCAGCCGCTGGCGGATGCCAGGTACGATTTCATCGTGATCGATGAGGTCCAGGATCTCACCATGGTGCAACTGGCGCTGGTGCTCAAGACCCTCAGGAAGCCAGGCCAGTTCCTCTTGTGCGGCGACTCCAACCAGATCGTGCACCCGAACTTCTTCAGCTGGAGCCAGGTCAAGAGCTTGTTCTGGCATGACCCGCAGCTTGCCGAGCAGCAGGCGCTGCGCGTGCTTGCCGCCAATTTCCGCAACGGCAGCGAGGCAACGCGTGTTGCCAACACGCTGCTCAAGGTCAAGCATCGCCGCTTCGGTTCCATTGACCGGGAGAGCAACTTCCTGGTCGACGCGGTAGGCGGCGACGCTGGCCAGGTGGTGCTGCTGCCGGACAAGGACAACGTCAAGCGTGAGCTTGACCAGAGCATCCGCCAGTCCACGCAATGCGCCGTGCTGGTGTTGCGCGACGAGGACAAGGCCGAGGCGAGAAAGCACTTTTCCACGCCCCTGCTGTTTTCCATCCATGAGGCAAAGGGGCTGGAATACGAGAATATCGTGCTCTATCGCTTTGTCTCCGACCAGCGTGGCGAGTTTGCCGAGATTGCCGAGGGCGTCGACAAGCAAGACCTGGCCGCGGACACGCTGGCCTACCGGCGCGCCAAGGACAAGAGCGACAAATCGCTGGAGGTCTACAAGTTTTTCGTCAACGCGCTCTATGTGGCGCTTACCCGTGCGATCAAGAACCTCTACCTGATCGAGTCCGATACCGCGCATCCGCTGTTCGGCTTGCTCGAACTGGCCCAGGGCGGCCAGGCCAAGGTGGAGGCGCGGCAGGCCACACTCGAAGACTGGCAGAAGGAGGCAAGAAAGCTCGAACTGCAGGGCAAGCAGGAACAAGCCGACGCGATCCGCCGCGGCATCCTCAAGGAGGTGCCGCCGCCATGGCCCGTGTTTGACCAGGCCAAGGTGGAGGAACTGCTGATCAAGGTGTTTCGGGAGCAGGCGCCGGGCGCCAAGCCCAAGCAGCAGCTCTTTGAGATTGCGGCCAGCCACGATGAGCCGGTGCTCGCGGCATGGCTCGTGCAGGAGGCCGGCTTTGCCGCCGCACAGCATTTTGCGGGGCAACGCAGCGGCCTGGCACGCAAGAGCTTTGCGTCTTATTTTGCTGGCAATTTCAAGGAGATCCTGCGGCAATGCGAACGCCACGGCATTGAGCACCGCTTGCCGATGAACCAGACGCCGCTCATGGCCGCCGCTGCCGCCGGCAATGTGGCGTTGGTCGAGGCTTTGCTGGAGCGCGGCGCGGATCGCGAGAACGTTGACCACTATGGCCGCAACGCATTGCACTGGGCCATGCTGGAAGCGTTCCGCTCGCCTCAGTTTGCCGCAGGCCCTTTCGCGGCGCTCTACGAATTGCTGGCGCCGCCGAGCATCGATGTGAATAACGGTGAGCGGCTGGTGCGCATCGACCGGCATTTGTCCGAGTATTTCCTGTTTCAGACGATGTGGGCATTGTTCAAGTCGCGATTCACACACATCCACCGTAAGCCTAACGGTGCATTTGAAACGCAGGCGCTGCTGGAGGCCTGGCAGCACTTGCCCGCGCATGTGGTGCGGCCGGAGCGCAACAAGCGCCAGCACCTGTCCGGCGTCCTGGCGAGAAACGAAGTGGACCGTGACTATGCGTATAACCGCATGCTGTTCAAGCGCTTCGAGCAAGGCTGGTATCAGTTCAGCCCGGCGTTGTCGGTGCGGCGCCGGCATGAAGGGCAAGAGACCTGGGTGCCGATCTATGAAGCGCTCAACCTGCCGTGGATCAACGAGTCCTCCTGGGAAGCCGTCTGGAGGCACATGGATCTTTACCTCGGGCTGGCCCGGATGCCTGACCGCACCGTGCCCATCGCCGCTGAACGTGTCGTGGCGCGATTGAATGCGAGGTGATCCGGGGTGGTGATACGCCTGGCGAACTGTGGCGGACAGGGCGCCGCGCGCCGAGATCGCAGCGGCCTTATCGAGTGGCACCCGGAAGTCTGCTGAAGATATGTTCGCAAGACGCGATAGCAAGTATCGCTGATGCGGCTCACGACTACGCCGCCGCCAAACAGGTTGCGCGGACCCATGGCCGGATACCGTGTCCACTGCGCGAGGCCTTCATAAGGCGTTACGCCGGCTCGCGCGTGCCTGCGAGGATAGTGTGCATTCTGCCGTGCCAGCGGGCGGAAGGGACGGTGGGCCTGTCGATATAGGCCCGGAAAGCCTTGGCGCGCGCATTCGTGTTTGCCGTGATCCATTCCAAGGCGAGAACGGTTTTTTGTTCCGCCACTGGCATCCGCGCGACTGGTGATGGCGTACTGCCTTGCGCCCGGCCGCGTTCCTGTTGTTTATCCTCGCTATAGCGCCGCACTCCTCCCGAGATACGGGGGCAGCTTTGCATCCAGGCCTTCGTTGGATACACGAACGCCCGTCGCCCTCTCACTTTTCGCGCGACGACTGTCACTCAGCGAAAGGCCCGGTTGGGATTCCGACTTCAACATTGTTCGTATCTGACTAAATCGCGACCGGCAGTGCTCGCTCTCGCGTCAGGTCGCTGTAGGCGTCCGCTGCTGCTGTATTCGCCAGAAAAAAAGGAAAATTATTTGTTAAATTTATTAAAAATAGGAATTGTCCGATATTCAACGTTTAATGCTCCTGTTAGTGTTTCGCCCTGATCCAGTGCGGCGGACGCGAATCGCTGTTGGCACCATCCATTTGGTATTAGCGTCTCCAGCCTGACCACGGCCCTGTCCGCGCAGCCATTGAAGGGGGGCGCATGACGTGAAGCAGGCAGGGTACTGGGCAAGACCATTCGTCGATCTCGGGATCGCATCCGCACGCCGGCCTCGCTTGCGCTTGGCCGCTATCGCGGCCAGCACAATGTTCGCCTCCGCGTGGGGGCGCCGCAGTGTGCCGGCACGCGCGGTCGCGGGCCTGCTTGCGCTGACCTTGTGGGTCGGGCCGATGCAGGTCACCCTGCAGCAGGCGCAGCAGGCAGCAGGCGTGCTGGCAGCCGGCGCGGTCGAGCTGGAGGCTCCGGCGATT
>NZ_JBFTOX010000084.1:0-30779 GCF_056398185.1 Cupriavidus sp. 05L310 | reverse complement strand
CGCGCCACGTCCAGGTCGACACGCTCCACCGTCCATGGCGCAGTCACGCCAAGCAGCTGCCGGTACAGTTCCACGCTGTCCATCGCACACCTCCTTACCAAGCCATGCGCGAAAGCGTACTACCTACCCACACGAAAGTCTGAAGAACCAAAAAACAAAACCCCATCAACCGATGGGGTCCGTTCTGCCGAAGGCAACTCAAATAACCAAACCTGAATCAAGCCTGCGCCGGCTGCGCCCCCCCAGCCGCCTGCAACTTCGCATTCAACTCCTTCCGATACCGGTTCAAATCCTGCACCGTCTCAAACGTGCGCTCGAACAACAGCGACATATTGTGCAGAATCCGCTCGATGACCTTCTTCTCCCAGCTTTCGTCAAAGCGGATCTGCTCGTCGAGCCAGTGCTCGAGCCAGTCCGGATCCGGCAGGCGCGATTGCACGGTGTCGTTGGGGAACAGCGCCTTGTTGACGTGCAGGTTGGTCGGGTGCAGCGGCTTTTCGGTGCGGCGGGCGGAGGCCATCAGCACGCCGATCTTGGCGAAGGCCGAGCGGGCGCTGTCGCCGAACTGGTTGAGGTATTTCTTCATGTAGCGCAGGTAGGCGCCACCGTGGCGGGCTTCGTCCTGCGACAGGGTGCGGTAGATCTGCTTGATCACCGGCTCGGTGTGCCATTCGGCGGCACGGCGGTACCAGTGGTTCAGGCGGATCTCGCCGCAGAAATGCAGCATCAGGGTTTCCAGCGGCGGGGCCGGGTCGAACTCGAAGCGCACGGCGTGCAGTTCTTCCTCGGTCGGCACCAGGTCCGGGCGGAAGCGGCGCAGGTATTCCATCAACACCAGCGAATGCTTCTGCTCTTCAAAGAACCAGATGCTCATGAATGCCGAAAAGTCGGAATCGTGGCGGTTGTCGCGCAGGAACATCTCGGTGGCGGGCAGGGCCGACCATTCCGTGATGGCATTCATGCGGATCGTCTTGGCCTGGTCGTCCGTGAGCAGGCTCGGGTCGAAGGAATCCCAGGGGATGTCCTTGTCCATGTGCCAACGTACCGCTTCCAGCGATTTGAACAGTTCGGGGTAGAGCATGGTAAGCCTTTGAAATTACGGGCAGATTCTACCAGATGCGAATTATTCCCAATGCTCTTTTCATGCGGAAACGATGGGAGCGGATGCGGCTGGATCTGCGCGGTACTTAATTTATGGGCGAATATCGCTTGTTCCACCGATTTTCCTTGCGCGGCAAGGAGCATTATGCGTCACTTGCGGCTGGGCCGCGCCGATAGGTCAGGCCATCGCGCGGGCAGGTGGTTCATGACCCAGTGTAGCCGGGCGCGCGGACGTTGCGCCTATCTCGTTGCCATGATCGGGCGGGATGATGTCATACAGGAAGGCGGCCAGTTCGTGTTGTTGAGCCAGAGCATCCTGTTCGCCCAGGGTGATCAGTGCCTGGGTGAACTCAGGCTCGAACAGCAGGTAGCTGGCAAAGGCCGCGCCGCGCGCTTCGGTGCCGCCCAGCGGGGTCAGCAAGGCGCGCACGGTGCGCGGCAGCTGTTTTACATGTGTGGCAGCGATGGCTTCGATGGGTTCGCTGGGCGAAATCGTCATCACTTGCACCGGGCGCCAGCCCTCCCTGTCGTTGGCGATTTCCGGCATGCGCGAGAGCAGGTTGTTGATGTGCTGCAGCCGTTCCAGGTCCGCGGACAGACCGTCGAGGAAGATGCTCGCCAGGGCTTGGCCGCCCACCTGCGCCAGCGACGGGTAGCCGCCGGCGGGTACGGTGTCGAACCAGCCCGGGCGCTGGCGCGAAGCGGCGCCGATGGCCAGGATCCGCGAGGCGCCCAGGTGGATTGCCGGCGACAGGGGCGACATCTGGCGCATGGTGCCATCGCCGAACCACTCATGATGCCCGTCCAGTTCCAGCGGCAGCGCGGGGAACAGGAAGGGAATGGACGAGGACGCCAACAGGTGGTCCACACCGATCTTCGCTTCCACGGCCAGCCGCTGGCTGCGGCGCCACGGATGGATGCGGCGGTGCGACTGGTAGAAGGTGACGTGGCGGCCGGTGCTGTAGGACAGCGCCGTCACGGCCAAGGCCTGGAGGTCGCCGGCGTCCAGGCTCGCCTGTACCCGCTCGGGGTCGAACAGCTCGGAGAGCAGGCCGCCGAGCGGCGCGTTGTCGAACAGCGCCCGCGGCGCGCGCCGGGTGACCCAGCCGAAAGCCAGCGCGGAGAGCCAGCGGGCACCCGATGCGCCCACGCCGACCACGCCGGTCCGGTAGACATCCTCGGCATGGATGCCGCTCCATAGCGCGGCCAGGCTGTGGGCCGCCGCGCGGAAATTGGCGGCGTTGATCGCCATGCCTGCGCCGTTGATGGCGCCGGCCGACGTGCCGCAGATGATATCGAAGGGGATGCGGCCGCGATCCAGGCCGTGACGGGCGGCGATGCGGGCGAGGCCTTGCAGCACGCCGGCCTGGTAGGCGGCGCGGGCGCCGCCGCCCATCATGATCAGCGCGGTGGTCTTCACCAAGGGTGTCGGCTCGATGGGTGGATCACGGCCAGCTCCGGCACGGGTTCAGTGCGGCTCGCCGGGCACATCCGGCTTGTCCCCGGATGCGGGGGCGCCGGCCGTGCCATTCACCGGCGCGGACTTGGTCGCCGCGGGCTTCTTGCCGGCCGGACGCTTGGCTGCGGCCTTGCCTGCGGCCTTGACGGCTGGCTTGGCGGCGGATTTGGTGCCGGGTTTGCTGGCCGCCTTGGCAGGTTTTGCCGTCTTGCCCGCACCGGCCGGCGGCTTGCTCGCGGGCTTGGCGGCAGATCCGGGCTGCGCATCCGCCCCTGGCATGCCAAAGCCGCCGAGATTGCCGAACGGCGTCAGGCTGGCGGTTGCGGCGCTGCTGGCGATCTGGTTGAACTGTTGCTGCAGAACATCCCACCACAGACTGGCATCGGGCGGGGGCGCGCTGGCCTGGCCGGACGCGGCGGCCGGCTGTTCCGCCTGGCCGGCTGCGGACGCTTCGGGGACGTCGGGGCCGTTGTCTTCCTCGTCCTCGTTTTCCTCGACCGTGGGCTCGGGCCAGACGCGCTTTGCCGCGGCGGGTTCCGCCTTGTGCTGGAACGGCGCGGCGCTCGGCGAGCTGGCGGCGCGCGCGACGTTTTCCATGGCGCTTTGCATGGCCTCGGGCGAAAGCGCGGTGCCGATGGTCTGCAGCGCCACCAGGGTGGCGCGCTGGACCTCCAGGCCCTGGATGGTGGTGCGCAGCAAATTGGTGTTGAGCTGCAGCCAGCCTTCCACGGCCTTGAGGTCGTGGATGCGCTTGTCGACTTCCTCCAGGTTCATCGGCGGGGTCATGGCCTGCAGGCCCGGCATCAGCCCGCCGGGCATGCCGGCGGCGCTGCCCCACATCTTGCGGAGGAACTCGAAGCCGTTGGTGAAATCTGGGATCTGGCCGAACATCGTTTCGTCTCCGGGGGTCGGCAGCCGGCGGTGCCGGCTGCGGGGTCGAACTACATTAGTCGAACTGCATCAATCGAACTTCGGCGGCCGCTTCTGCCGCAGGCTCGCCACGCCTTCCTGTACATCGGGGCCGGCAAAGCCCATGAATTCAAGCGCCAGCGAACTGTCGAACGCCGGGCCCGCCATGCGCAGCCAGTTGTTGAGCGCGTACTTGGTCCAGCGGATCGCCGTTTGCGACCCGGCGGCCAGCCGGCGCGCCACGTCGAAGGCGCGCTCGACCAGTTCATCCTCGTCCACGGTCAGCGACACCAGCCCGATGCGCTCGGCCTCTTCGCCGCTCACCGACTCGCACAGCATCAGATAGTACTTTGCCTTGGCCATCCCGCACAGCAGGGGCCACACGATCGCGGCATGGTCGCCTGCCGCCACGCCCAGCCGCGTATGGCCGTCGACGATGCGCGCGGTCCTGGCCGCGATCGAGATATCGGCCAGCAGCCCGGCCACCAGCCCGGCGCCGACTGCCGGGCCGTGCATGGCCGAGACGATCGGCTTGTCGCAGTTGATGACGTTGTAGACCAGGTCCCGTGCTTCGTGCCACACCCGCGTGCGGGTGGCGAAATCGTTGGCCATGTCTTCCACCAGGGACAGGTCGCCGCCGGCGGAGAAGCCTTTGCCCTCGCCGCGGATCAGCGCCACGCGCACCTCGGGGTCGGCCGAGACGTCGCGCCAGATTTCCGCCAGTTCGCGGTGCATGTTGGCGTCGGCGGTGGCCAGCTTGCGGTTGGCGGACTGGTCCGCGCCCATCACGATTTCGAGGATGGGACCATGCCTGCGCAGGGTCAGCGCGCGGTAGCGGTCGTAGCGCGGCGACAACGGCGCGGCGTCGGGCTGGGGCAGCGGTGAGGATTGCGGAGCATCTTGCGGAGGGATTGCGGTCATGGGGGGAGCGATGGCGGTGGCCATTCCATAGTGGATCATGGTGGGACCGGGCCGCGCATCGCAGCCCGGGGGCGCCACCGGAGCCTGCGCTGCGGCGGCGCATAGTCGACGGCAATTAGTCAACCGGTCGGTCGGTCAATTATAAGCACTCCCCGTCCTGTCTCTGCTAATCGCCGGAAGTTTCTCGCGCGCGCGCTTCATTCACCGCAAAGTCCCGCTTTTCCAGCACGTGCTGGCGCAGTAGCGCTTACGCAGTCCTCAGCGCATTGGCTGGCCGCGTTCGACAAGGCGGGGGTTCCGGCCGGGCCCGTCCACTCCGTGGGCGAAGCCCTGAGTCACCCGCAAACGCTCGCGCGCGGCATGGTGGTTGAGCAGCAGCATCCCGAGGCGGGCCCGATCAAGACCATCGGGCTGCCCGTGAAGCTGTCCGAGACGCCGGCGCAATACCTGCGGCCGTCGCCCCGGCTGGGGGAGGATACGCGAGCGCTCCTTGCCGAAGGTGGCTATGGGGAGCGGGAGATCGCTGCCATGCTCGCGCAGGGCATCGTCATGGAACCGGCGGTGGCTTAGCGCGGGGCCGACACCAGCTGGTCGATAGCGCCGAATACCGAACGGCCCTGCGCGTCGAACATCTCGATCTTGACCGCGTCGCCGTACTTCATGAAGCCGGTGACCGGCTGGCCGCCATCGATGATCTCCAGCATGCGCTTCTCGGCGATGCAGCAGTAGCCCTTGCTGCGGTCGACGTTGGAGATGGTGCCGGAGCCCACGATGCTGCCCGCCCGCACATTGCGCGTCTTGCAGATATGGGCGATGAGCTGGCCGAAATCGAACACCATGTCGGTGCCGCAGTCGGGCGCGCCCACTTTCTTGCTGTTCCAGTGCACGGTCATCGGCAGGTGCACGCGGCGTTCGCGCCAGGCTTCGCCCAGCTCGTCGGGCGTGACCGCCACCGGCGAGAACGCCGTGGCCGGCTTGCTCTGGAAGAAGCCAAAGCCCTTGCCCAGCTCGGCCGGGATCAGGTTGCGCAGCGACACATCGTTGGCCAGCATGATGAGGCGGATGGCGTCGGCGGCCTGCTCGGGCTTGGCCCCCATCTTCACGTCGCCGGTGATGACGGCGATCTCGGCTTCGAAGTCGATGCCGAAGGCTTCGCTGGCGCACACGATATCGTCGTGCGGGCCGATCATGTCGTCAGAGCCGCCCTGGTACATCAGCGGGTCGGTCCAGAACTCGGGCGGCATCTCGGCGCCGCGCGCGCGGCGCACCAGCTCCACGTGGTTCACATAGGCCGAGCCGTCGGCCCACTGGTAGGCGCGCGGCAGCGGCGCCATGCAGGCCTTGGGGTCGAAGGCGAACGGATGGCGCGCGCGTCCCGCGTTCAGGGCGTCGTAGACGTCCTGCAACTGCGGCGCGTAGAAGTTCCAGTCGTCCAGCGCGTTCTGCAGCTTGCCGGCGACATCGTTGACGTAGTGGGCGGTCTTCAGGTCGCGCGAGACGACCACGAGCTGGCCGTCGCGCGAGCCGTCCTTGAGGGTGGCGAGTTTCATGTATGCAATGCGTTAGGAAAAAAGCGGCCCGCTAGTCTACCGTGATGCCCTTGGCCTTGATCAGTTTGCCCCAGCGCTCGGCTTCGGCATGGGCGTACTGGGCGAATTCCTCGGGTGTGCTGGATACCGGCTCCACGCCGATGCCTTCGAAGCGCTTCTGCACGTCGGCGCTCTTGAGCGCCTTTACCAGTTCGGCGTTCAGGCGCGTCACTACCGGCTTGGGCGTGCCGGCCGGCACCACCACGCCTTGCCAGGCATAGGCCTCGAAGCCGGGCACGCCGGCCTCGGCCACCGTCGGCACCGTGGGCAGCGCCGTCAGGCGCTTGGGCGTGGCCACGCCGAGGGCGCGCACCTTGCCAGCGGCGACGTTCTGCTGGCCGGACGCCAGGTCGAGAAACATCAGTTCCACCTGGCCGGCGAGCAGGTCCTGCACCGCCGGGGCAGCGCCCTTGTACGGCACGTGTGTCATCTTCGTCCTGGTCTGGTCCATGAACAGTTCCATGGCCAGGTGGTGCGGGCTGCCGGCGCCGGGCGAGGCGAAATTGACCTTGCCGGGATTCTTCTGCACATACTCGATCGCTTCCTTCAATGTGCGTGCGGGGAAGTTCGGCGTGGCGACCAGGATCAGCGGGAAGCGCGCCACCATGCTTACATGCACGAAATCCTTGTCGGCGTTGTAGGGCAGCTTCTTGTACAGCGAAGGATTGGCCGCCAGCGTGGCGGTATCGGCCGTCAGCAGCGTGTAACCGTCAGGCTTGCTGTGTGCCACGGCGTCGGCGCCGACGATGGTGGCCGCGCCCGGCCGGTTGTCGATCACCACCTGCTGGCCGAGTGCCGGCGTGATGGCCTGGCCCAGCGTGCGCGCCACCACGTCGGTGCCGCCGCCGGCCGGGTAGGGCACCACCCAGCGGATCGGCTGGGTGGGCCAGTTGTCCGCGGCGCGGGCGGGCAGCACGGCGGCTCCCAGCGCCAGCGTGGCAAGCAGCGGTACCGCGCAGGCGCGCCAGGCTTGCCGTGCGGGCAGCAGGGAAAAGGGGAAAAGGCGGGTCATCGTTGTCTCCTGTAGAAGTCGGCCGCGTCGCGCCATGTGCGTTGCATGGCGGCTGCCGCGCCGGGGTTGGCCGGTGCGGTGTCATGGCATCAGCGCCCGGCCTGTATAGCGGTGTTCAAAGTGCGTTCAAAGTCTACCGACGGTTTAAAAATTGGTAAATCGATTTCGCTATAGTAAATTTAGGTTCCAACCTGCGTGATCGTCTCGCCCGTATTATTCCGGGATGTGATTCGTGCATGGCTTATTCACCGTTTTTCCGCAAGTTGCCGCATGACCGAACTCGAAGAAGACGATTCCAAATTGCGTTCCGGCATCCAGTCGATCGAGGTTGGCTTCAAGTTGCTGCAGGCGCTGGCCGCGTCGCCGCGCGCCATGATGCTGCGCGACCTGGCCGCCGCCGCCGACATGAATCCGGCCAAGGCGCACCGCTACCTGGTCAGTTTCCAGCGGCTGGGCATGGTGGCGCAGGACCCGGTGGGCGGACGCTACGACCTGGGCCCATTCGCGCTGCAGCTTGGCCTCGCGGGACTGAACCGGCTGGATCCGGTCAAGAAGGCCCGCCCGATTCTGTCGCAGTTGCGCGACGAAATGGACCAGACCATCGGCATCGCCGTGTGGGGCAACCACGGCCCGACCATCGTGCATTGGGAGGAGTCGAGCCACCCGGTTACGGTAAGCCTGCGCCTGGGCGATGTCATGCCCATGCTCAACTCCGCCACCGGCCGCCTGTATGGCGCTTATCTGCCGAAACAACAAACGCGGCCGCTGGTAGAACGGGAACTGGCCGAGCGCGGCCATGACGATATTCCGGGCCTGCCGCGCTCGCTGGCCGACTACGACGCGGTCTGCGAGGACGTGCGGGTGCATGGCGCGGCGCGCATCAAAGGTGGCGTGCTACCGGGCATCAATGCATTCTCGATGCCGGTGTTCGACGCCAACGGCCATGTCGCGATGGCTTTGATCGTGCTCGGCGCGCAGAGCGTATTCGATGCAGAATGGGGCGGTACGGTCGATCGTCACGTACGCGACATCGCCCGGCAGATTTCTTCGGAGCTTGGTTATCTTGGTGGCAGCCCGACGAACGGGCCGAACGGCCTTTCCTGACAAGCCCGCCTCGCGCCGCGTGCGCTTGGCGCTCGCGCTTGCGCTCGTGCTGGCGGTGCACCTGTTGGTGGTGGTGGGCCTGATGCACCTTCCCGGCCCGCCGGGCGACCCGACCGCCATGCCGGCGATCGAGGCCATCCTGCTGCCGCCGCCGGAGCCGCCGGCCGCGAAAGCGCCGTCGCATCCGGCACCCGTTGTGCAGAAGCGGCCCGCCGCGCCGCGGCCGGAGGCAGCGCCAGAACCCGTCCCGGCCGAATCGCTCCCGGAATCCCACCCTGAGACGCCGGCCACCGCGGAGGCGCCGACGCTGCTGACTGCGCCTGGCTCCGGCCCGGCCATGGCGAGCGCCGGCGGCCAGGCCGGGCAGGGTGCCGCATCCGCGTCCGCGCCCGCGGCTGCGGACGCGGGCTTGCCGGCGGACGGCGTTCGCTATTCGCCGCCGCCGTCCAGGCTGCTGCACTACGCCAGCTTCGTCAACGGCGTACAGAATCCGGATGGCCTCATCCGCTGGCAGCAGGACGGAGCGCGCTATCTGCTTGCGGTGGAAACACGGGTGCTGTGGTTCCGTTTCAACTTCCACAGCAGCGGCGCACTCAGTGAACGCGGCCTGGCGCCGGAGCGCTATGAGGAGAACCGCCGCAACCGCAGCGAGGCGGCCCGCTTCGACCGCGCCGCCGGCGCCCTGGTCTTCGAGGGGCGCAACAAGCAGGTGCCCTTGCCCGCCGCGGGCCAGGACCGCTTCAGCGTATTCCTGCAACTGGTCGGGCTGGTCCGCGGAAATCCGCAGCGCTACGCCACGCCCGGCGTCACCGAAACCTTCGAGGTGGCGGATACGCGTGACCTGGAGCCGATGCAGGTGCAGTATGTGGGAGAGGAGGACGTCGACACCGGTCACGGAGCGGTACACGCCAAGCATTTCATGCGCCTGCCGCGGCATGCGGGCGATCGCCGGCGGGTGGAGGTGTGGCTGGCGCAGTCGCTGCAGTGGATGCCGGTGAAGCTGCGCCAGACGGAGCCCGACGGCACCCAGATCGAACTCGTCTACCGCGACAGCGAAGCGCTGCGCTGAGTCGTCAATGAGTCGTCAATGATTCGTCAAGCGGTGGCGCGTCGGTTGCCGCCGTGGTTCACCGCGTTTGCTCAACTTCCGGAGACCTGCCATGAGCGCCACCCAGCCACCGTCCGAGGCCCGCCGCGTCAGCGTGGGCGATATCAGCCTCCAGGTTCGCATCGACGGGGGCGATGGCCCGTGGGTGATCCTGGCGCACGCGCTGGGTGCCAACCATACCTTGTGGGACGCCACCGCGCGCCACCTGGCGCCGCGCTATCGCGTGCTGCGCTACGACCTGCGCGGGCATGGCCAGAGCGATGCGCCGATCGGCGCCTATTCGATGATCCGCATGGCCGACGACGTGGCCGCCCTGATGGATGCGCTGGCGGTGCCGGAGGCGCATTTCGTCGGCGTCTCGGTTGGCGGCATGATCGGGCAGACGATGGCTGTGCGGTATCCGGAGCGGTTGCTGTCGCTTACGCTGGTGGATACCGTCAACCGTACCCCGCTGGATGCCCACCCGATGTGGCATGACCGCATCGGCCACGTGGAGGCGCACGGCATGGCGGGCGTGGCTGACAGCACGCTGGAGCGCTGGCTGAGCGCGCCGTACCGGGCCGCGCATCCGGAGGAGGCGCAGCGCGTGCGCGAAATGATCCTGTCCACGCCCGTGCATGGCTATGTGGGATCGGGGCAGGCCATCATGGCATTCGACCTGGCCGGGGCGATCGCACGCATTCATTGCCCCACATTGGTGGTAGTCGGCGAGGAGGATCAGGGCGCGCCTCCGGAGATGGCGCGCGAGATTGCCGCGACCATCCCCGGCGCGCGCCTGGAAGTGTTGCCCCGGGCGGCGCACCTTGCCCATCTCGAACAAGCCGAGCGTTTTCACGCAGTGCTCGACGCTTTCCTTGGTAATGCGGCTTGTGGGGCACAGTGCGAGGCGCCCTGATGCGATATCCGGTAATTTCCAGCAATATCTTTCGAACATAACTCAAGAACTTGCTGACAGCGCCGTTGCCCAATGTAGTGAGGGAACGCTTAATTCCTGCGGTTCGCCGAAGCAAGAATCTTGAAAACACGGCAAACACCCTCAGCTTGGAGGTGAAATCGCGGAGGGCAACCGGCCAGTGTGCCGGTAATCGGAAGAATCATTGGCCCGCCGCTTACCCATGACAGCCAGGAGGTATGCCATGCAAATGATCTACAACAGCGACAATTACTGCATTGTCGAGTTTGGTGCGGATGTCGAGCATGCGCCTCTTGCCTCTGGCGGCTATGAAATCGTCGACAAGAACCTGAAACGCGAGATTTTCCTCGGCGGCCAGATGGCCGAGAGCTTTCGCGCGGACGTGCAACGTCTGATCGAGAGCGAGCCGTCGGTGGAAGAGGTGGACGATTTCCTTGGCAAGTTCGACACCGTGATGGTTCAGCCGCTGGTGATGCACTAGGCTTGTAGCCGCCTCTGCCGGTTCCTCGCTCAAGGGCGGCCGGCGAGTGAAACGGAAACGAGAAGCCCGCGCAATGCGCGGGCTTCTCGTTTTCAAGGCGCCGGTCCCCGGCGTTCCCAGTGTCTCTCAGTATTGTTCCCAGGGCAGGCCAGCATGGCGCCAGCCGTTGAGCGTATTGCGATGGCGTTCGGCGTCCAGGTCGCCCTCGAAGCCGTGCAGGACATTGTAGACCGTGGAGAACCCCGCGCCCTCCAGCGCTCTCGCGGCCGCTGTCGAGCGGTTGCCGCTGCGGCAGATCAGCAGCACAGGGCGGGCCGACGCCTGCCCCGCCAGCTTCTTCACCGACTGCACAAAATGCGGATTCACCTCCCAGTCCGGGCCATCGTTCCAGGGCACGTTGTGCGCCCCTTTCGGGTGTCCCACGAAGAGGTATTCCATCTCGCTGCGGCAATCGATGAAGAGCGCATCGGGCGATTCGCTGAGCAGGGTTTGCGCGTCGCCGGGACTAAGGTGTTGCATGGGAAAGGCTTCTCGGTAATGGGAAGGTTCCCCAGTGTAGGGCCGGGCGGTGCCATGCGGCAACCCGCGAGCGCCTTCGCGCGCACTGGCCTGCCCGCGTCCGTTATTCCGCAAACCATTGATGCAACTGATAAAATCGGACTCTTTTCCCTTGCTGTCGAGCCCCACATGAGCGCCGCCCCACGTCCCGCCTCGCTTCCTCCCGCGCGCCCCTATACCCGGGCGGCCAACCTGCCGGCCCTGCTGCGCGAGCGCATCCTGATCCTGGACGGTGCCATGGGCACCATGATCCAGCGCTACAAGCTGACCGAGGCGGACTACCGCGGCGAACGCTTCGCCGGGCACCATGTCGACGTCAAGGGCAACAACGAACTGCTGTTGCTGAGCCGCCCGCAGGTCATCAGCGAGATCCACGAGCAGTACCTGGCCGCCGGCGCCGACCTGATCGAGACCAACACCTTCGGTGCCACGGCCGTGGCGCAGGAAGACTACAAGATGGCGGACCTGGCGTACGAGATGAACGTCGTCGCCGCCAGGCTGGCGCGCGAAGCCTGCGACAAGTACAGCACGCCGGACAAGCCCCGCTTCGTGGCCGGCGCCTTCGGCCCCACGCCCAAGACCGCCAGCATCTCGCCGGACGTCAACGACCCGGGCGCGCGCAACGTGACCTTCGAGGAACTGCGCCATTCGTACTACGAGCAGGGCAAGGGTTTGCTGGAAGGCGGCGCAGACGTGTTCCTGGTGGAAACCATCTTCGACACGCTCAACGCCAAGGCCGCGTTGTTCGCTATCGACCAGTTGTTCGAGGACACTGGCGAGCGCCTGCCCGTGATGATCTCCGGCACCGTGACCGATGCCTCCGGCCGCATTCTGTCGGGCCAGACCGTCGAAGCGTTCTGGAACAGCCTGCGCCACGCCCGCCCGATCACCTTCGGCCTGAACTGCGCGCTGGGCGCCACGCTGATGCGCCCGTACATCGCCGAACTGGCCAAGATCTGCGACGCGGCCGTGTCGTGCTACCCCAATGCCGGCCTGCCCAACCCGATGAGCGATACCGGCTTCGACGAAACCCCGGAGGTCACGTCGTCGCTGGTGGAAGAGTTCGCCGCGTCCGGCCTGGTCAACCTGGTGGGCGGCTGCTGCGGCACCACGCCCGAGCACATCGCCGCCATCGCGCGGAGCGTGGCCAGCAAGAAGCCGCGCGCCTGGCCTGGCCAGTACCGCGACGGCGACGACCGTGCCGCCGCCTGAACATGCATCGCGAGCCCACAGAACAAGATCAAGCCATGACCAACGATACCCTGCCGTCGCGCCCGATGCGCCTGTCCGGCCTCGAGCCTTTCACCATCGATGAGGACACGCTCTTCGTCAACGTCGGCGAGCGTACCAACGTCACCGGCTCCAAGGCCTTCGCCCGCATGATCCTCAACGGCCAGTTCGACGAGGCGCTGGTGGTGGCCCGCCAGCAGGTCGAGAACGGCGCGCAGATCATCGATATCAACATGGACGAGGCCATGCTGGACTCGAAGGCCGCCATGGTGAGGTTCCTCAACCTGATCGCCTCCGAGCCCGATATCGCGCGCGTGCCCATCATGCTGGACTCGTCCAAGTGGGAAGTGATCGAGGCCGGCCTGCAATGCGTGCAGGGCAAGCCCGTGGTGAACTCGATCTCGCTTAAGGAGGGGGAGGAGCAGTTCCGTCATCACGCCGAGCTGATCCGCCGCTATGGCGCCGCTTCCGTGGTGATGGCCTTCGACGAGCAGGGCCAGGCCGATACCTTTGCCCGCAAGACCGAGATCTGCAAGCGCAGCTACGACATCCTGGTCAACGAAGTTGGCTTCCCGCCGGAAGACATCATCTTCGACCCGAACATTTTCGCGGTGGCGACCGGCATCGAGGAGCACAACAATTACGCGGTGGACTTCATCGAGGCCACCGCCTGGATCAAGCAGAACCTGCCGTACGCCAAGGTCAGCGGCGGCGTGTCCAACGTGTCGTTCTCCTTCCGCGGCAACGATGCTGTGCGCGAGGCCATCCACACCGTGTTCCTGTACCACGCCATCAAGGCGGGCATGGACATGGGCATCGTCAACGCCGGCCAGCTCGGCGTGTACGACCAGCTCGACCCCGAACTGCGCGAGCGCGTGGAAGACGTGGTGCTCAACCGCCGCGAGGACAGTACCGATCGCCTGCTGGAGATCGCCGACCGCTACAAGGGCGGCGGCGCGAAGAAAGAAGAAAACCTGCTGTGGCGCGGCACCCCGGAGAATCCGGTGCCGGTGGCCGACCGCTTGTCGCACGCGCTGGTGCATGGCCTGACCACCTTCATCGTGGAAGACACCGAGGAAGTGCGCCAGCACGTGGAAGCGCGCGGCGGCCGCACGATCGAGGTGATCGAAGGCCCGCTGATGGATGGCATGAATATCGTGGGCGACCTGTTCGGCGCCGGCAAGATGTTCCTGCCGCAGGTGGTCAAGAGCGCTCGCGTGATGAAGCAGGCCGTGGCTCACCTGCTGCCCTACATCGAAGAAGAGAAGCGCCTGCTGGCCGAGGCCGGCGGCGACGTCAAGGCACGCGGCAAGATCGTCATCGCCACCGTCAAGGGCGACGTGCACGACATCGGCAAGAACATCGTCTCGGTGGTGCTCCAGTGCAATAACTTCGAAGTGGTCAACATGGGCGTGATGGTCCCGTGCAACGAGATCCTGGCGCGCGCCAAGGTCGAGGGCGCGGACATCGTCGGTCTGTCCGGGCTGATCACGCCGTCGCTCGAGGAAATGGCCTACGTCGCTTCCGAGATGCAGCGCGACGACTACTTCCGCATCAAGAAGATCCCGCTGCTGATCGGTGGCGCCACCACCTCGCGCGTGCATACCGCGGTCAAGATCGCGCCGCACTACGAAGGCCCGGTGGTCTACGTGCCGGACGCCTCGCGCTCGGTCAGCGTGGCGTCGAGCTTGCTGTCCGACGAGGGCGCGACCAGGTACCTGGACGAGCTGAAGACCGACTACGAGCGCATCCGCCACCAGCACGCCAACAAGAAGGCCACGCCGATGGTGTCGCTGGCGAAGGCCCGCGCCAACAAGACGCCGGTGGACTGGAACGCCTACGTGCCACCCAAGCCGAAATTCATCGGTCGTCGCATCTTCCGCAACTACGACCTGACCGAGCTGGCCAACTACATCGACTGGGCGCCGTTCTTCCAGACCTGGGACCTGGCCGGCAAATTCCCCGACATCCTCAATGACGAGATCGTCGGCGAATCCGCCCGCCGCGTGTTCTCGGACGGCAAGGCCATGTTGTCGCGCCTGATCCAGGGCCGCTGGCTGACGGCCAACGGCGTGCTGGCGCTGCTGCCGGCCAACACCGTCAACGACGACGATATCGAGATCTACACCGACGAGACCCGCAGCCAGGTCGCGCTGACCTGGCACAACCTGCGCCAGCAGAGCGAGCGTCCGGTGATCGACGGCGTGATGCGGCCCAACCGGTGCCTCGCCGATTTCGTCGCGCCCAAGGACAGCGGCGTCGCGGACTACATCGGCGTGTTCGCCGTCACCGCCGGCATCGGCGTGGACAAGAAGGAAGCGCAGTTCGAGGCCGACCACGACGACTACAGCGCGATCATGCTCAAGTCGCTGGCCGACCGCCTGGCCGAAGCCTTCGCCGAATGCCTGCACGAACGCGTGCGCAAGGATCTGTGGGGCTACGACGCCGGCGAGGTGCTGACCAACGAGCAACTGATCGCCGAAAGCTATCGCGGCATCCGTCCGGCCCCGGGCTATCCGGCCTGCCCGGAACACACCGTCAAGGGCCCGATGTTCGACTATCTCAATACGGCCGAGATCGGCATGGGCATCACCGACTCGCTGGCGATGACGCCCGCGGCCTCGGTGAGCGGCTTTTACCTGGCGCATCCGGAGTCCACGTACTTCTCCGTGGGCAAGATCGGACAGGACCAGCTCGACGACATGGTGGCGCGCCGTGGCGAAGAACGCAGCGTGCTGGAGCGCGCGCTCGCGCCTAACCTGTAACCGCATGCGTGCGGCGGCGGCGGCGTTTTGTGCCCCCGCGCCGCCGCAAGCCGTTGGGCAAGCAGGGGAAAAGCTTCTCCGGGCCTGCCGATGTGACTTTGTAAGTTCTTCACCACTCCTTACAAGGCATTACATCTCCTAACAGACCGCGCGGCTCCGCATCCCTAGACTGAGGGCTCACATCAAGTGAACACCGCAGCGAATGTTTCGCGGCGGCGCAAACTGCCAGGAGCCTCTCAATGAATAAACTGCTGATCTCCCTTTCCGCTCTCTCGATCGCTGCCGCTTCCTCGCTGGCCATGGCGCAAGGTACCGGCGTTGATGCGAAGGCTGGTGCCACCGGCGCCATCTCGGCGCCCGCGGTCAGCGCGCCCGCAGACAAGGGTGCGGCGGCTGGCGCAGGCGTGAACGCCGGCCTGGACGCCAAGGCAGACGCTGCTACCGGCGCGCAGGCAAAGCCCACCGCCAAGACCAAGAAGCACACCAGCCACGCCAAGAGCAAGAAGGGCGAAGCCGCGGCCGACACCAGCGCGGCCGCCGATACCGGCGCGGCGACCAAGGTCCAGTAAGCCTGGGCCGGCAAGCCTGGAGCGCGCCGAGCGGTGCGCGGCCGGGCTGGAACGAAAGGGACGGGTTCAACCCGTCCCTTTTTCGTTCGCGCGGCCTGCACGGGGCGTGTCAGCCTTACACCGACATTCGCGCGGCTTTGCAAGCTCTACAATGCATTAGCCCCGCCGCTCCCGAGAGCTGGGGCATCCATGCCCAGGGAGAATCCCATGATTCGCGTTTTGATCGCCGACGATCACCAGATCGTGCGCGCTGGTCTGCGCCAGTTCATTGCCGACGAGCCCGATATCCGGGTGGAAGGGGAAGCTGCCAGCGGCGACGAAGTGATGACGCGCCTGCGTGAGCTCGAGTTCGATGTCGTGGTACTCGATATCTCGATGCCCGATCGCAATGGCATCGACGTGCTCAAGCTGCTGCGCCAGCGGCATCCCGACCTTCCGGTGCTGATCCTTTCCACCTATCCGGAAGACCAGTACGCCATCAACCTGATTCGCGCCGGCGCGTCCGGCTACCTGACCAAGGAAAGCGCGCCTGACGACCTGGTCAAGGCGATCCGCACCGTGGCCCAGGGCCGGCGCTATGTCAGCGCGAACGTGGCGGACCTGCTCATTGGCGGGCTGGATAAGCCGACCAATCAGCCGCTGCACCAGACCTTGTCCAAGCGCGAGTTCCAGATTTTCTGCAAGCTTTCGCGCGGCCAGTCGGTCTCGGTGATCGCCGAGGAACTGTTCCTGAGCGTCAAGACGGTAAGCACGTACCGCTCGCGCATTCTCGAAAAGATGGGCATGAAGACCAATGCCGACCTGACCTACTACGCCATCAAGAACGGTCTGGTGGAGTAGGCGGCGCGGGCGCGATGCCCATTCCCCTGCGTTTGCTATCCTGCGTGGCCCGCCTCCGGATGCCGCCCGCGGTGGCCCTGCAAGCCGTGGATGCGGCGTTGCCGGAACGGAAATCCCCCGCCCGCGCGGCGCCGCTGTAGGACGGACGCCGATAGTTTCTCTCCATACTCTGTTGCTACCATTAAGTCATGTTGGATCAAGCCGCAGCCCCTTCGTATCGAGCGCTGCGGGTCCTGCTAATCGAGGACTCGGCGGTCTTGCGAGGTATGTTGCTTGAATACCTGAGCGCATTCCCGTTTGTCGAGACTGTCGATTGGGCGGATACCGAAAGCTCGGCGCTGCGCCTCTACGAGGCGGGCAAGTACGAGGTCGTCATCGTCGATCTGCAATTGCGGCAAGGCAATGGCATCAATGTACTTCGTGCCATGCAGAAGACCCACGCATCTGGCATCCGCATCGTGTACACCAATCACGCCCAGGTGCCCACTTACCGGCGCCAGTGCACCGAGGCCGGGGCGGACTATTTTTTCGACAAGTCGCTCGAACTTGAGCAGGTGTTCCGCGTCATCGAGGAATACGCGCAGTCGGGCGATTGAATTGTTCGCGTTCTTGTCTTGGGACGGTGGCATTGGATGACGCATCAGATCAGTCCGGCAGTACCGGTAGTCCCTATCGCGGCCATGCCGCGTCAACCTAGAGCAAGGAGAAGATCATGAGAAAGCTGATGGCGCTGTGTGCCCTGGCGGTTGTCGTCCTGGTGACCGGTTGCAACACGATGGCCGGCGCCGGCAAGGATATCGAAAAGGGCGGCGAGAAGGTGCAAGGCGCCGCCGAGAGCACCAAGCAGAAAATGTAAGGCGCGAATCGCTGCGCCCGGACGGGCACGGCAAAGCAAAAGGGGCTCCGCGGGGCCCCTTTTTGCTTTGGCTGGTCGTATTACGGCCCAGTATCCTGGCCCTGCTGGCGCGGCGCCTCGCCGCCGGGCGTGGCCGTGGGTGTGCCGGCTGGCGTGCTTGCGGCCATGCTCGCCGGGGCGACCACCGGCGTATCCGGCGGCGCACTTTCAGGCTCATGATCGCCGAAATCGTCATCTTCCTCGCGCGGCGGCGCTACGATGGCATCGGTGAGCGGCACCTCGACCCGGATGGTCACGCCCGCGCCGGCCTCCGAGCGGATGTCCAGCGTGCCGCCCAGCGCAATCACGCGCTGCTCCATGCCCAGCAGGCCGTGGTGGCCAACGCTGCGCCGCGATTCGAAGTCCGCCGGCAGCCCGCGCCCGTTGTCGCTCACGGTCAGCAGAAGCACGCCGTCGGCGCAATCCAGCGTAATGGCCACGCGCCTGGCATCGGCATACTTGCTCGCGTTGGTCAGCGACTCCTGCACGATACGGTAAAGCGCGATGGCTGCGTCGTCGCGCAGCGGCGGCACCGCTTCGGCAAGCTGCACATCCGAGTCCCACTGGTTGCGCGCGGCGACCTCCTCCACCAACTGGCCGATGGCTTCCTTCAGGCCCAGGTTGAGCAGCACCGTGGGGCGCAGGTCTTCGATCAGGCGCCGCTTGATCTGGATGCCCTGGTCGACATGCAGCATCACGCGGGTGAGTTTTTCCGCCACGTCGGGATGGGATTCCTGTATGCGGCGGCGCACCCAGTGCATATCGAGCTTGGTGGCGGTCAGGATGGCGCCGAGTTCGTCGTGCAGCTCGCGCGCCAGCCGCGTCTTCTCGTCCTCGGTAACACGTTGCAGGTGAGAGGCCAGTGCCGATAGCTGGCGGGTGCGCGCGCGCACCATGCTGTCCAGACGCGCGCTTTCTTCTTCCAGCTCGCTGCGCGCGGCTTCCGATACCGCCATGCGCCGCGAATGCTGCAAGCCCACCACGATCAGCAGCACGATATTGATGGCGGTCAGCAGGCCAATGCCGTAACGCGACAGCGCGAGGTCGCGGTCGGCATACTCCAGGCTTTGCGACACCGATCCGGCTTCGCGCTGGAGCAGTGCCTCCAGCCCGCGCCGCGCGTTGTCCATGGTCTGCTTGCCGAAGTCGGTGCGCACCAGGTCCAGCGCCACTTCCACGTCGCGCTTGCCGTAGATCAGCGTCAGGTCCATCTCGGTCAGCTTGCGGTTGACGGCGGTAGACGCCTGCGTGAACAGCTGGAGCGCTTCCGCGTCGTCCGCGTAGCGGTTGCGCAGTGCGCTCATCAGCGCATTGATGCGGGGCAATGCCTGGTAATAGGGTTGCAGGTAGCTCTCCTTGCCTGTCAGCAGGAAGCCGCGCTGGCCCGCCTCGGCATTGACCAGCTCGCCAAGCAGTGCGGTGATCTGGCCCTGCACCTGCTGCGACTGGATCACCTGCGTATATCCCTGTCGCAAGCGGATGTTGCCCGCCTCGGAGGCGATCAGCACCACTACGGTAAGCACGATGCCGCCCGCTAGCAGCAAAGTGGAGCGCAACATTGACTGCTTGAACATTGTCGTTTCCCGAAAACGGGTGCCTGGCCGGTGGGCGTTCCCGCGCCGCGTGGCGCGGGGCGAGGTCCGGGCCAGGCATGCACCCTGTCGGCGTCGATGGAAGCACATCGACGGCCCCCGGTCAACCTGCAGTGCGCGGCCGCTGCGCGCGAGGCCGCGCCAATCCGGATCCTGTAGGAATTGGCTGACAAGGGAATCGGTGCGCCATCGGTGTCTGCGCGGCGAGGCGGTTTCTACCATGTAGCCATGACCTTGCGCGGTCTCGCGCAAGCCAGCGAGGGAAGAGGGAGAACGTCAATGCTGAAATGGGCGCTTATTTTCGCTGTGGTTTCCGTGGTCGCCGGCCTGCTTGGATTTACAGGTATCGCTGCCGGCGCCGCCGGCATTGCCAAGATCCTGTTCTTCATCTTCCTGGTGCTGTTCGTACTGTTCCTTGTCCTGGGCGTGACCGTGTTCAAAGCGGTGAAATAGCCAGGCGCCAGGTGCTGCCACTTGCCAGGCCCGCGCCGCGTGGCGCGGTAGCGCAATTCACTTAGGGAGCCATCACCATGTTGCACTACGCAGTCGTGTTCTTTGTCATCGCCCTGATTGCCGCCGTGTTCGGCTTTGGGGGCATCGCAGCAGGCGCGGTCGAAATCGCCAAGATCCTGTTCTTCATCTTCCTGGTGGTCGCCCTTGTGACCTTCGTGATCGGCCTGGTCAGGCGCTAGGCGGAGGCGGAGCACAGCACGAACGGAATCACAGAGCGTCCTCAGACGAAACGGAGATAAGGCGATGCTGACCAACAACCCGAAGGTCCGAAAGGAAGTGAACCACCTGGCCGATAGTGCCGAGAGCACGGTCCGCCAGATCAGGCATGCCGCGCGCGATACCCGCGATGCTGCGGGGCCGGTTGCCGGCGAGGTCAGGGCACTGATCGCGCAACTCGAGCAAACCATGGAAGTGCTGGGGCGCGAAGGCTCGTCCGAAGCCGTGCAGGCAGGACGCCGGCTGCATGAGCGCACGCGTGCACTGGGCGGCCACCTGCGCCGTGCCACGCTGGATGGCGCAAGCCGGGCACGAGAGCGCGTCGACCACGCCGTGGACGGGGTTCAGCAGAGCGTGGCTGCATCGCCACTGAAGGCGATCGGCATAGCAGCGGCTGTGGGCGCATTCGTCGGTTTGCTGCTGGCTGCCAACGGACGCAACAGAGAGGACTGATGCGCCGCGTCCGACCGCACCGAAGCACGCACTGAAACAGGTCGAAGCCCATCGTAATTGCGCAGGCCTGGCAGAGCCCATTCCCCAATCCCACAGGAGCATGATCGCCATGGACACCCCGGTTACAGAGAAGCCCGCCGTCGGCAAAGGCAAGAACCAGCAGTCCCGGAACGAGAAAGGCGTGAGCGGCGGCTTCCTGTCCGACGTCAAGACATTGCGCGAGCGCGCCCGCAAGCATATGGAGGATGGCGCCGTCACGCAGGACTACGGCGCGGACCGCACTACCGTGCTGAAGCTCCTCAACGAGGCGTTGGCCACCGAACTGGTCTGCGTACTGCGCTACCGGCGCCACTACTTCATGGCCAAGGGAATTCACGCCGAGCCGGTTGCCGCCGAGTTCAAGGTCCACTCCGACGAAGAACAGGGCCATGCCGACCGCATCGCGGCGCGCATCGTACAGCTTGGCGGGGCGCCCGATTTTTCGCCGGACACCCTGTCGGCGCGTAGCCACTCCGAATACGTCGAGGCCGGATCGTTGACCGACATGATCAGGGAAAACCTGGTGGCCGAGCGTATTGCCATCGAGAGCTATCGGGAGATGGTGCAGTACATGGGCGATCGCGATCCGACCACGCGCCGCATGCTGGAAGAAATCCTTGCAGTCGAGGAAGAGCACGCGGACGAACTTGCGGACTTGCTGGTCAAGGGCTAGCAATCCGGCGCCGTTAGTGATTCATGCGCCTCATCGAATAAAGCGATTCTTCCCCCTTCCGGATCGACTCCCTGATCCGGCGCGCCCGGCCAGGAACATTGGCCGGGCCATTTTTATGTCAATCCGGGATTTCGGGCGGAGGGGGGAGGCGGTGCGAGGGCGAAGCTAGAATGCGCCGCCAGCGGAAAGGGTGCCGGCGGCAAGGGCACTGCCGCGGCGGGGGCGCCGCCAGGCGGCGCCTGCCTCCGCTACTATGGGCTGTTCAGGTCCGGTGCGGCGCCTACACGCCCCACATGACCTCGGTGTTCTCGCGCAGGGAAGCGCGCAGCATGTCGAGGAATGGGTAGGCCCGCTGGCCCAGGTGCAAGGGCTCCTCCTCCTGGTCCTCCTCCTGCTTGCCCGGTGATACCGACGACTCGGCCGGGTGCACCTTCTTGGCGTCCGTCACCGCGGCTTCCAGTTTGTGGATGCAGCGGGGCAGTTCCTCGGTGGTGATCACCCCGCGCTCTCCCAGGTGCTTGCCGATAATCCCCAGGAGCGTGACGGCAAGATCCCTCATCATGATGAGGTCTTGCGACGCGTGGGATTTGAAGGTGATCAGCATGATTTATCCTTTCCTTGGCGTACAGCGAAGTACATGACCGCGCGGCTTGTCCGGGACTCGGTCCAGGGGGCGCAACGGCCGGTTTCAGGCCCGCTGCATGATGTCAGCATAGCACCTGATAAAATTCCGCGTTCTGCAATTCATTGCCTGCCACGCGGCGCGGCCTCCACATGCCGCCCGTGACGGTGCCGCCGCTTCCGGACCGCCGCGGCGGCACCAGACAACCGCCTCAGGGCCACGACATCCATGCTGCCAGTTCAGACCACCAACCTTGCCGCTGCGTTCAACGACGCGGTGCGCGCACTCGCTCCGGCCGACGCCGCCCTGCCCGCTGCCACCTTCGAACGCCCCAAGGTGGCCGCCCACGGCGACCTGGCCTGCAACCTCGCCATGCAGGTTGCCCGCTCGCTCAAGCGCAACCCGCGCGAGCTGGCCCAGCAGATTGTCGATGCGGTCAAGGCCGATGCGCGTACCGCCGGCCTGGTGGCCGGGCTTGAGATTGCCGGTCCCGGCTTTATCAACCTGCGCCTGACGCCGGCCGCCAAGGCCGACGTGCTGCGCGCGGTGCTCGAGCAGGGCAACCGCTATGGTGCCCAGGAGCAGGGCGCGCGCGGCAAGGTGCTGGTCGAGTTCGTCTCGGCTAACCCGACCGGTCCGCTGCACGTGGGCCACGGCCGCCAGGCGGCGCTGGGCGATGCGCTTGCCAACCTGCTGGACTGGCAGGGTTTCGCCGTGCACCGCGAGTTCTATTACAACGACGCCGGCGTGCAGATCCAGACCCTGGCGACCTCCGTGCAGGCGCGTGCCCGCGGCCTCAAGCCGGGAGATGCCGGCTGGCCTGAATCGGCCTACAACGGCGACTATATCGCCGACATCGCCGCCGACTTCCTGGCCGGCAAGACCGTGCGCGCATCCGACGGCGACGCCGTGACGGCCTCCGGCAACGTCGAGGACATCGAGTCGATCCGCAAGTTTGCCGTGGCCTACCTGCGCAACGAGCAGGACATCGACCTGCGGGCGTTCGGCGTCAAGTTCGACCGCTACTACCTGGAATCGTCCCTCTACAGCGACGGCAAGGTAGAGGCCACGGTGAAATCGCTGGTGGACAAGGGCAAGACCTACGAGAACGAGGGCGCGCTGTGGCTGCGCACCACCGACGACGGCGACGACAAGGACCGCGTCATGCGCAAGGGCGACGGCACCTATACCTACTTCGTGCCGGACGTGGCCTACCACACCAGCAAGTGGGAGCGCGGCTTCACCAAGGTCATCAACGTGCAGGGCAGCGACCACCACGGCACCATCGCGCGCGTGCGCGCGGGACTGCAAGGGCTGGAAATCGGCATCCCCGTGGGCTACCCCGACTACATCCTGCACAAGATGGTCACCGTCATGAAGAACGGCGAGGAGGTCAAGATCTCCAAGCGCGCCGGTTCCTATGTGACCGTGCGCGACCTGATCGAATGGAGCAACGGCGCGGAAGGCGGCGAGACCATCCGCGGCTGCCTGGAAGCCGGCGTGGCGGACTGGCCCGAGCACTTCACGCGCGGGCGCGATGCGGTGCGCTTCTTCCTGCTGTCGCGCAAGGCGGACACGGAATTCATTTTCGATGTCGACCTCGCGCTCAAGCAGAACGACGAGAACCCGGTGTATTACGTGCAGTACGCCCATGCCCGGATCTGCTCGATCTTCGAATCCTGGGGCGGCGCCGACTGGGAAGCCAAGCTTCCCGCGCTGGCCGGCGCCGACCTGGCGCCCGTGACCGGCCCCGATGCCACCCCGCAGGCGCTCGCGCTGGGCCAGCGCCTGGCCGATTTCCCGGACATGCTGGCGGCGGCGGCGGACGAACTGGCGCCGCACGCGGTCGCCTTCTACCTGCGGGACGTGGCGGGCGATTTCCATGCCTTCTATAACTCCGACCGCGTGCTGGTGGATGACGAGGCCGTCAAGCTGGCCCGTCTGGCGATGCTGGCCGCGACGCGGCAGGTGTTGCGCAACGGGCTGGCGGTGATCGGTGTCTCGGCGCCGCAACGGATGTAAACGCCCCGCGCCGGGGGCTCCCCCCCTGGCACGGGCAAGCGTGTCGTCTTGACCACAGACAGTGATGCCGGGATTGGCGCAGGCTCTATAATCGCGCCATCACGCTAGAGGAATTCATGCAACAGCAACGCAAGCGCGCCCTGCGCAATGCCAGCCGCGCCCCGCAGCGCGGAGGTACGTTCCTGGGACTGGTGCTGGGCCTGATCGTCGGCCTGGCGATCGCGGTAGTGGTCGCCCTGTACATCACCAAGTCGCCGGCGCCATTCCAGCAAAAGGGCGCTCAGAAGCCGTCCGAGCCCGGCAATATCGTCAGCAACCTGCCGGCCCCGGCGCAGGAAGCCCCGACGGATCCCAACAAGCCGCTGTGGAGCAAGACGCCGGCCAAGCCCGTCGGGCCTGCCGCCGAGCCCGAGCAGCCCGCCGGTCCGGCGCCCACGGTGAAGCCGCCTGAGCGCCAGCCCCCGGTGGCCGCCAACCGGCCCGCCGAAAAACCGGCTGAGAAGCCGACCGAGAAGCCGACCGAGAAGCCCGCGGAAAAACCGGCCGAGAAGCCCGCGCAGAAACCGGCGGAAAAGGCCGCCGAGAAGCCGGCCGAGAAGCCCGTCGCCGACCCGATCGCCGAGATCGCCCAGGCCGATGCCAACAAGGTCGGCTACCTGCTGCAGGTGGGCGCCTTCCGTTCGCAGGACGACGCTGACCGCCAGAAGGCCAACCTGGCCATGCAGGGTTTCGAGGCCAAGGTGACCGAGCGCGACGTCAATGGTGTCAAGCTCTATCGCGTGCGCCTGGGGCCGTTCAACAAGATCGAAGATATGAACCGCGCGCGCGACCGGCTGCAGTCGTCGGGCTTCGAAGCTTCGGTGATCCGTTTTACCAAGCAGTAACAACCCGGGGCGTTCGCTGAACCGGAACGCCCCGCCGCTGTCATACGCTCATTGCCCATTTTCGAAAGCCGCGCCATATGAAGAAACTCGCCACCTTGTTCGCCACGCTGGTCGCTGTGACCGGTTTCCTGATGACCGCACCTGCCCAGGCAGCCACGCCCACCTCGGGCAAGGAATATCAGGTCCTGAAAGCGCCGCAGCCCGTCGCGCCGGGCAAGATCGAAGTCACCGAGTTCTTCTGGTACGGCTGCCCGCACTGCTTCGATTTCGAGCCCGAGCTGGAAGCCTGGGTGAGCAAGCAAGGCAAGGACGTCGTGTTCAAGCGCGTGCCGGTGGCCTTCCGCGACGACCTGCTGCCGCACACCAAGATCTTCTATGCGCTGGAATCCCTCGGCAAGCTTGACGCCATGCACAGCAAGGTCTTCAGCGCCATGCACGTCGACCGCAAGCGCATGCTGGACCCGAACGAGATCGCCGACTTCATGGCCAAGAACGGCATTGACCGCAAGGCGTTCCTCGACGCCTACAACTCGTTCTCCGTGACCACCAACTCGCAACGCGCCAACAAGATCGCGGACGCCTACAAGATCGACGGCGTGCCGACCATCGTGGTGCAGGGCAAGTACGTGACCTCGCCGTCCATCGCCGGCACCAAGGGCGCGGCCATCCAGACCTTGGATTACCTTGTCGGCCAGGTCCGCGACAAGAAGATGTAAATTCCCTGCGGCGGCCAGCCCTGGCCGCCAGCGGTCGACCGGCACCGCCGGCGCCGGCGTGGCGCAGCGGCGTCCGGCCCGCGCCGGGATGGGGCTGTCGGCATGAACAGTGTTGCAGTTTCCCCAGGACCCACCCGATGCGAGCACTGAAAGTCTTTCTTACCGGCGCGTCGAGCGGACTCGGCCAGGCCCTGGCGCGCGAGTACGCCGCGCAGGGCGCCATCCTCGGACTGGTTGGCCGGCGCGAAGACGTGCTGCGCGAATTTGCCCGCAGCCTGCCCAACCCCAACGCCGTGCGCGTTTATGCCGCGGACGTGCGCGATGCCGCCGCCATGCAGCTCGCCGCTCAGGACTTCCTCGATCATTTTGGCTGTCCGGATGTGGTGATCGCCAACGCCGGCGTATCGGTCGGCACCGTGGCCAGCGAGCGCGAGGATCTTGAAGCTTTCCGCATGGTGATGGACACCAACTGGTTCGGCGTGCTCACTACCTTCCAGCCGTTCATGCAGCCCATGCGCGAGCGCGCTCCCGGCGCCGGCGGCTGGCGGGGCACGCTGGTCGGCATTGCCAGCGTGGCCGGCGTGCGCGGGCTGCCCGGCGGCGGCGCCTACAGCGCCTCCAAGTCCGCCGTGATCAAGCTGCTCGAAAGCCTGCGCCTGGAACAGCGCCGCGAGCGCATCCGCGTGGTCACCATCGCACCCGGCTATATCCGCACGCCGATGACCGAGCACAATCCCTATCGCATGCCTTTTCTGATGGATGCCGACGTATTCGCCCGCAAGGCGGTGCGTGCCATTGCCGCAGGCCGCCGCTTCGCCGTGCTGCCGTGGCAGATGGGCGTGGTGGCGTCCATCCTGCACCTGATGCCGCGCTGGCTTTACGATGCGCTTTTCTCGCGCGCGCCGCGCAAGCCGCGCAGCCAGGACAAGCAGTCATGACCTGGCAGGATGCCGCAGGCGTCTTGCATGGCCCCGCTGCCGGGGAGGTGCGTATCGCTTCGCTGGTGCCATCGGTGACGGAGCTGTTGTTTGCGCTGGGGCTGGGGCCGCAGGTGGTGGCGCGCACTGGCTTTTGCATTCATCCCGAGCCTGCCGTGCGTGCCGTTGCCAAGGTGGGCGGCACCAAGGATGTCAAGCTTGAGCGCCTGAGGGCGCTGGCGCCTACGCATGTGGTGGTCAATATCGATGAGAACCGCCGCGAGACGGTCGATGAGATCCGGGGGTTCGTTCCGCATGTGATCGTGACTCACCCGTGTGCGCCTGAGGATAATCTTGCGCTTTATCGCTTGCTTGGCGGCATTTTCGGCCGGGTTGCCGAAGCTGAGTCGCTATGCGAGGCGATGGAGTTCGAGCTGGCGCAGGTGCGTGGCCGGATTTGGCCCGGGCGCAAGGTGCTGTATGCGATCTGGCAGGATCCGTGGATGACGGTGTCCAGGGATACCTATATCAGTCGCATGCTGGCGTTGGTCAACTGGCAGACCTGGCCTTCGGCGCGAGCCATGCCGGAAGCCTGTGTCGACGGGGATTGCAGCCGGCCCAATACGGCGGACACCCGCTATCCGAGTTTTCGCTGGAGCGAGGGGCTGGTGCGGGAGATTGATCTGGTTTTGCTTTCCAGTGAGCCTTATCGGTTTACCGAGGCGCATGTGGATGCGCTGGAGCGGCAGATCGGGAAGGAGGTTTTGCTGATCGATGGGGAGATGGTTTCGTGGTATGGGAGTCGGGCTGTTGAGGGGGTTGGGTATTTGGCGCGGTTTGCGGCTGGCTGACTTCGAAGTTAAAGGCTTAAAGTCAAAGACAGTTTCACCACCCCTGCGGGGCGGCGACCTACTTTCTTGTCTTGCCAAGAAAGTAGGCAAAGAAGGCGCGCCGGATGGGGCGCCCCCCCCCTCGCCCCATACGGCCTGGTACACCTTGATGGCTCGCTTCGCATTGCGCTGGGGGGCGGCCCGCCTTTCGGGCGCGCCACATGGCTACTGCCGGTTGGCTATGCTGTTTTCGGTCCGTATGCCTAGCCCGGGACTTCGATGTCAGGCCAACATCCTGAACCTGACTACGCCGTCGGCCCCGACTTCCCGGCTGACTTCCCCCGCGTGCCACAACAGGTGCAAGTGGGCCAGCGCTTCGCCCATCGCGAACGTCATCTGGTGAATATCAAATTGCCGCTTGAACATGACGCCGACGATGTCATGCGCATTGCACGGCTTTTCCGCGCAGGCCGCGCGCGTCTCGGCCAGGCGGTCTACATGGTGCTCGCGCAGTTGCCTGATCCGCGTATGCAGGTTCCGGAAGGGCTTGCCATGCGACGGGAGGATCAGCACATCCTCGGGCAGCGGCTCGTACTTGCCGAGGGAGTCCAGGTATAGCTTGAGCGGATTGGCTTCCGGTTCCATGTCGAACACGCTGACATTGGTGGAGATGCGCGGCAGCACCATGTCGCCGGAAATCAGCACATTGATGCCGGCGTTGTATAGCGCGACGTGTTCGGGCGCATGGCCAAAGCCGGTGATCACGCGCCAGCCGGACCTGGCGGGGTCGGTGCCGATATTGACGATATCGCCGTCCATCATGCGCCGGTACTGGGTGGGCAGGTCGGGCACCAGCGACGGGTAGTAGCTCTTGCGCGCGCGCAGCTTTTCCAGGCTGTCGGGGTCGGTCAGGCCGTGGCGGGCGAAGTGGCTGGCGGCGAAGTCGCCGCCGGCGTTGGAGCCAACGCCGCCCCCGCCACCCATCACGCGGGCGTTCATATAGTCGCCCAGGCTCATCCATAGCCGTGCGTCCCAGCGCTTGCACAGCCAGTGCGCCAGGCCGATGTGGTCGGGGTGGCAGTGCGTGGCCAGCACGCGCAGCACCGGCAGGCCTTCGAGTTCGTTGGCGAATATGGTTTCCCAGTGCGCCTTGATGGTGTCGTTGGTGACGCCGCAGTCGATGATGGTCCAGCCGTCTTGGCCGTCGATGCGGTCGCGTACCAGCCACAGGTTGATGTGGTCCAGCGCGAAGGGCAGGGGCATGCGGAGCCAGTAGACGCCAGGCGCGACTGCCTGCCGCGCGCCGCCTGCGGGCATGGTGTCGCCAAACGGATATTGGAGTTGGTGTTCGAGTGCGTTCATGGGGAGTCTCTCTCTCGTCCGAAGCCCTGTGCATGCGCTGCCGCATGCAGGCGGGCTTTCTCGTTGTCACGGTAGCCGTCGCAAAATGGCGATGCACGCCACGGTTGCCAGCCGCCTTGCTTGACGCTAACGTTAACGTCAACTGGAGCGGGCTTTTTCAATATTAAGCGAAAACTTCATTCTGTACCGAACGACCGTTCACTTTTTTACTGGGTCACCATGCCAGATTCGCCAGCCACGCCGACGTACACCATCACCGATCTCGCCCGCGAGTTCGATGTCACGCCCCGCGCTATCCGTTTCTATGAGGACCAGGGCTTGCTGTCGCCCGAGCGCGAAGGCCCGAGCGGGCGCAAGCGTGTCTATAACGGGCGCGAGCGCACCCGCCTGAAGCTCACGGTGCGGGGCAAGCGGCTGGGCCTGACGCTGAACGAAATCCGCGAGATCCTGGATCTCTACGAATCGCCGCGCGACACAGCACCGCAGCTCGAGCGCTTCCTGCACTCGCTGGCGCACCATCGCGGCACGCTGGAGCGCCAGCTCGAGGACCTGCAGGCGCAGCTTGCGGAAATCGATCAGCATGAACGGCATTGCCGGGCACTGCTGGCGGCCCAGACAGGTGCGGAAGGCCCTGCGGACGAGGCAAAAAGCGCCTGATGCGGCATTATCATTCGGTCTTTGGTGGATTTGATTGACGTTTACGTAAACGTAAATAGAATAGCTTCTCAGCCCATCGTCCGCGCCGGGCCTCTGCGTTGCCGGCCGGCGAACAAAAGGAAAGCCCATGCCTCTCGCCGTCGAATCCACTTCCTTGCCGGCCGCGCGCGCGGACGCGATCGCCACCAGCTTCGCCCGCCAGGGCCTGATGACCACCTTCGGCGCGGCGCTGACACGGGTGACGCGCGGCGAGGTCGAGATCGCCATGCCGTGGTCCGAGGGCGTGACCCAGCAGCACGGTTTCTTCCACGGTGGCGCCGTGGGGGCGCTGGCCGACAGTGCCTGCGGCTACGCGGCGCTGTCGATGGTTGGCGAGGGTGAGGCGGGGCTGACCGCGGAGTACAAGATCAACCTGCTGTCGCCGGCCAAGGGCGAGCGCCTGGTAGCGGTGGGCCGCGTGCTCAAGCCCGGCCGCACGCTGATCGTGGCGCAGGGCGATGTATTCACCGAGACCGCTGGCGTGCGCAAGGCGGTGGCCACCATGCTGATGACCTTGTGCGTGGTGCGCACGCTCGAACACGTCTGACACCTATCACCTATCACCTATCACCCATCGCGGCGCAAGATCGCGAAACCCGTAAAACACGAGTAACAGAACCGAATCAGGAGACCGCCATGACCGACCTGCCAGGCCTGAAGTTCGACTTGGGCGAAGACATCGAGATGCTGCGCGAGTCCGTGCGCAACTGGGCGCAGGCCGAACTCGCTCCGCGCGCCGCGGAGATCGACCGCACCGACCAGTTCCCGATGGACGCCTGGAAGAAGATGGGCGATCTCGGCGTGCTCGGCATCACCGTGGCGGAGGAGTACGGTGGCGCCAATATGGGCTACCTGGCCCACATGATCGCGATGGAAGAGATCAGCCGCGCTTCCGCCTCGGTCGGCCTGTCCTACGGCGCGCACTCCAACCTGTGCGTGAACCAGATCCACCGCAATGGCACCCCCGCGCAAAAAGCCAAATACCTGCCGAAGCTGGTCTCCGGCGATTGGATCGGCGCACTGGCCATGAGCGAGCCCAAYGCCGGCTCCGACGTGGTGAGCATGAAGCTGCGCGCCGACTTCAAGGGCGACCGCTACGTGCTCAACGGCACCAAGATGTGGATCACCAACGGCCCGGACTGCGATGTGCTGGTGGTCTACGCCAAGACCGAGCCGGACCTGGGCGCGCGCGGCATGACCGCCTTTATCGTCGAGAAGGGCATGAAGGGCTTCTCGGTGGCRCAGAAGCTGGACAAGCTGGGCATGCGCGGCTCGCACACGGGCGAGCTGGTGTTCCAGGACGTCGAAGTGCCGGTCGAGAACATCCTCGGCGCGGAAAACGCCGGCGCCAAGGTGCTGATGAGCGGGCTGGACTACGAGCGCGCGGTGCTCTCCGGCGGCCCGGTCGGCATCATGCAGGCCTGCATGGACGTCATCACCCCCTACATCCACGACCGCAAGCAGTTCGGCCAGAGCATTGGCGAGTTCCAGCTGATCCAGGGCAAGGTGGCCGACATGTACACCACGCTGCAGGCCGCGCGCAGCTATCTGTACACGGTGGGCAAGAACCTGGATTCGCTGGGCACCGAACACGTGCGCCAGGTGCGCAAGGACTGCGCCGCGGTCATCCTGTACACCGCCGAGAAGGCCACCTGGATGGCCGGCGAGTCGGTGCAGATCCTGGGCGGCAACGGCTATATCAACGAATACCCGGTCGGCCGGCTGTGGCGCGACGCCAAGCTGTACGAGATCGGCGCGGGCACGTCGGAAATCCGGCGCATGCTGATCGG
>NZ_JBFTOX010000083.1:0-32295 GCF_056398185.1 Cupriavidus sp. 05L310 | reverse complement strand
CTGTCGGCCTGCGTGCAGATGCCTTCGTTGCCGGCCGTGGCCAAGGTGGAAGCGATGACCGGCAAGCCCGTGATCACCGCGGCCATCGCCACCACCTACGCCATCCTCAAGCAGCTCGACCTGGAGCCGGTCGTGCCCGGCGCCGGCGCTTTGCTGTCCGGCGCTTACTGAGTGCCCCGGCCAAGGAGCGATGACATGAGTACCTTTGTTTGCGGCGGCAACGTCCACGCCAACGGCATCCGGCAGCACTACCTGCGCTATGGCGGCAACGCCGGTGCGCGTGCCACGCGCGATCCGGTGATCCTGGTGCCGGGCATCACCAGCCCCGCCATCACCTGGGGCTTCGTCGGCGAGCGCCTGGGCGAGCAGTTCGACACCTATGTGCTGGACGTGCGCGGGCGCGGCCTGTCCTGCGTGTCGGATACGCTGGACTACAGCCTGGATGCGCAGGCCGCCGACGTGCTGGCCTTCGCGCAGGCCCTGGGCCTGCAACGCTACAGCGTGGTCGGCCATTCGATGGGCGCGCGCATCGGCATCCGTGCCGCGCGCAGCCAGCCGCCGGGGCTGGCGCGGCTGGTCATGGTCGATCCGCCGGTCTCCGGCCCCGGCCGCCGCGCCTATCCCGCGCAACTCGCCTGGTATGTGGATTCCATGGCGGTGGCGCGGCACGGCGTGGATATCGAGACCATGCGGCGCTTCTGTCCCACCTGGACCGACGAGCAACTGGCCCTGCGCGCCGAATGGCTGCATACCTGCGACGAACGCGCCGTGCTGGCCAGCTTCCAGGGCTTCCATACCGACGACGTGCATGCCGACCTGCCGCATGTCGCGGTACCGGCCCTGCTGATGGTGGCTGGCCGCGGGGATGTGGTGCGTCCCGAGGATATCGACGAGATCCGTGGTCTGTTGCCGCAGACCGAAGTCAGCCACGTGCCGGACGCAGGCCACATGATCCCCTGGGATGACGAGGCGGGCTTCTATCGCGCGCTGGGCGGCTTCCTCGGCGCTGAAGTTGTCCCACGTCCACGACAACAGGCCGCGGCCTGAGCCGCCGATCACCAGGAGAGAACATGCCAGTCAGCGATCACGCCCTGATCCAGGCCTGGAAACAGGTCCTTACGCTGTCCCGCCTCGCGCCCGGGCAGACCGTCACCATCCTCACCAGCGCCGCCACCCATCCGCAGACCCTGTCGTGCGCGCTGGTCGCCACGCAGGCGATGGGAGCCATCGTCAACCGCCTGGACCTGCCGCCCGTCAATGGCGACAAGGCGCTGAGCCGCGACCCGCTGGCTTACCTCGGCACCACGGCGCTCACCGGCAACCGCGCCGCCATCGCCGCGCTCAAGGAGAGCGACCTGGTGCTGGACCTGATGACCTTGCTGTTCTCGCCCGAACAGCACGACATCCTGAAAACCGGCACCAGGATCCTGCTGGCGGTGGAACCGCCGGAAGTACTGGTGCGCATGGTGCCGACCGAGGCCGACCGCGAGCGCGTGACAAGCGCCAACGCGCGGCTGTCGCGCGCCAAGGAAATGCATGTGACATCCGATGCGGGCACCGACCTGCGTTGCCCGCTCGGCGAGTTTCCCGCCATCAGCGAGTACGGTTTCGTCGACGAGCCGGGACGCTGGGATCACTGGCCCAGCGGCTTCGTCCTGACGTGGCCGGACGAAGGCGGCGCCAGCGGGCGCATCGTGCTGGACCGCGGCGATATCCTGCTGCCGCAGAAGGGCTACGTGGCGGACCGCGTCGAGCTGACGGTGGAAGGCGGCTATGCCACGCGCATCGAAGGCGGGCTGGATGCCGAGCTGCTGAACGACTACATGGCCTCCTTCAACGACCCGGAAGCCTATGCCATCTCGCATATCGGCTGGGGCTTGCAGCCGCGCGCGCGCTGGTCGACGCTGGGCCTGTACGACCGCGAAGCCTCCATCGGCATGGACGCGCGCGCCTACGAGGGCAATTTCCTGTTCTCGCTCGGCCCCAACAACGAAGCGGGTGGCAGCCGCACCACCGCCTGCCATATCGATATCCCGCTGCGCAACTGCACGGTGCGCCTGGATGGCGAGGACGTGGTCAGGCAAGGCAAGGTACTGGACGGCTGGAACAGCAAATGACGAGACATAGCGAACTCCCCACCTACGAGCGCCAGGGCTTCGGCACGCCGCTGCCGCTGCAAGCCCCCGTGGGCCTGCTGATCGTCGACTTCGTCAACGGTTTCGCCGATCCGGCGATGTTCGGCGGCGGCAATATCGCACAGGCCATTGCCAACACCGTGCCGCTGCTGGCAGCAGCCCGCGAGCAAGGCTGGGCCGTGGCGCACAGCCGCATCGTGTTTGCCGACGACGACGGCGACCACAACATTTTCACGCTGAAGGTGCCCGGCATGCTGACGCTGAAGGAGCAGGGGCCGGCCAGCGCGATCGTGCCGCAGCTCGCGCCGCGCGAGGGCGAGTTGGTGGTGCGCAAGACCGTGCCGTCCGCCTTTTTCGGTACGTCGCTGGCGGCCTGGCTGACGCAGCGCGGCGTGCGCACGCTGGTGGTGGCCGGCGCGGTCACCAGCGGCTGCGTGCGCGCCAGCGTGGTCGATGCCATGTCGCACGGCTTCCGCCCGCTGGTGGTGTCGGACTGCGTGGGCGACCGCGCAATCCAGCCGCACGAGGCCAACCTGTTCGACATGGAGCAGAAATACGCCGCCGTGATGCCCCGCGAGCAGGCACTCGCGGCATTGAGGCGCCTCTGAGCGCGCTTGCGTGCCGCACCACGCACTGTATTGGCTAAAGCCCCAATTGACCGTTGCCGTCCGTTTCGCCAATCTGGCGATAAGATCAGTGCACTGAGTATGTGCGGTGCGCAAGTGCGCGCGATCCACGAACCCCCAAAGCAGTCTCGGATGGCGGCTAACCCGGGCTGGAGAAATGTATGGACAAAGACCACATAGAGAAGGAAGGCGGGCAGGGTGTAGGCGCCCGCGTGGCGCGCAAGGAAGACGCGCGCCACCTGCATGGCAAGGGCCGCTTCGTGGCCGACATCGCCATGCCGGGCCTGCAGGAAGTTGCCTTCCTGCGCAGCCCCATGGCGCATGCGCGGCTGCTGGCGCTGCACAAACCTGAAGGGCTGGAGCACGCGGTGATCGGGCGCGGCGACATGCCCGGCGCGCTCGACATCGTGGCGGACTCGGCCTTTCCCTCTTACCAGCCCTCGGCGCAGCCGCCGCTGGCCAGCGGCAAGGTCCGCTTTGTCGGCGAGCCGATTGCCATGGCCTTCGCACCGACCCGCGCGGAAGCCGAGGACATTGCCGAGCGCGTCGTCGCGGACCTGGACGAACTGCCCGCGCTCACCGACGTGGACGGCGCCAGGCAGGCCAGCGGCACCACGCGTGTCCATGAGCACTGGAAGGATAACCACTTCCTCACGCTTACCGCCGACAAGAATTTCGACACGCTCAGCAAGACCGCCGCGGTGGTGGTCACCCGCAAGATCGACCTGGCTCGCCAGTGCATGGTGCCGATGGAGGGCAAGGCCGTGCTGGCCTACTGGGATCACCAGTTCGACCAGCTGATCGTCTACAGCGCCACCCAGGTGCCGCACATGATCCGCACGGTGCTGAGCCACTGCCTGGGCCTGGAGCAGGAGAAGGTCCGCGTGATCTCGCCCGACGTGGGCGGTGCCTTTGGCTACAAGTGCGTGCTGCAGCAGGAGGAGCTGTGCATCGCGTGGCTGGCCATGACGTATCGCAAGCCGTTCCGCTTTATCGAGGACCGCCGCGAGCACCTGACCGCGGGTGCCAACTCGCGCGAGCACCATTACGAGGTCACGGCCTATGCCGACGCGCGCGGCCGGCTGCTGGCGCTCGACGCAAAGATCGCCATCGATGGCGGTGCCTATTCCGTGTGGCCCTTCACCATCGGCCTCGAGCCGGGCCAGGCTATCGGCAACCTGCCCGGGCCGTATGCCTTCGACGGCTACCGCTGCATCACGGAATGCGTCGCCACCAACAAGCCCGGCTTCGTGCCGTACCGTGGCGTGGCGCGCACCGGCGTGTGCTTCGCGATGGAACTGCTGATCGACGCGCTGGCGCGCGCTGTCAGGCGCGAGCCGTGGGAGATCCGCTGCGAGAACCTGGTGCAGCCGGAGGCCATGCCCTACGTCAACGTCACCAACAAGCATTTCGACGGCGGCGATTATCCCGCCAGCGTGCGCAAGGCAGCGGAGATGATCGGGCTGGCGCGCATCCGCGCGCGCCAGCGTGAACGGCACAGCGATGCCTGGGCGGGATCGCGCTACCTTGGCGTGGGCTTCGGCACTTACACGGAGCAATCGGCGCATGGCACTTCGGTGTTCGCCGCCTGGGGCACGCCGGTGATTCCCGGCTTCGATTCCGCCACCGTGCGCATCACGCCGGACGGCGGGCTTGAGGTGCGCGTGGGTGTGCACTCGCATGGCCAGGGCATGGAAACCACCTTTGCGCAAATCGCGCACGAGATCCTCGGCATCGACGTGGCGCGGGTCAAGGTGGTGCATGGCGACACCGGCGTGACGCCGTTCTCCACCGGCACCTACGCCTCGCGCTCGCTGGTGATGTCCGGCGGCGCGGTGTCGCGCGCCTGCAAGGCGCTGGTGCCGCGCCTGCTGAAGATCGGCGCGCATATGCTGCTGCGCCCGGAGGGCGAGGCCGCGCTGGATGGCGGCGCGGTGAAGGCGGGCGACGCCGCCGTGCCCATCGCCGACATCGCCAACGCCTGGTATATCAATCCACAGAAGCTGCCCGCCGATGTGGATCCCGCCGGGCTGGAAACCACGATGGGCTACAAGCCCAATGTGGATACCGGCAGCTTCACGTACTCCACCCACGCGGCGCTGGTGGAAGTGGACACCGATTCCGGCCACGTAGAGATCCTCGATTACGTGGTGGTGGAAGACTGCGGCACCATGGTCAATCCCATGGTGGTGGAGGGGCAGACCTACGGCGGCGTTGCGCAGGGCATCGGCACCGCCATGTTCGAAGAAATGCGCTACGACGGCAACGGCCAGCCGCTGGCCTCCACGCTGGCCGACTACATGCTGCCCGGGCCCACCGAGATTCCCGCGATCCGCATCCACCATTTCGAGACGCCGTCCCCGCACACCGAGTTCGGCGCCAAGGGCATGGGCGAGGGTGGTGCCATCGCGCCCCCGGCCGCCATCTTCAACGCCGTCAACGATGCGCTGGGGCAGTTCGGCGTGGAGTTGCTTGAGACTCCCCTCACGCCGCGCAAGGTGCTCGAAGCACTGGCCCGCGCCGAACAAGCGCGAGACGAGCCGCAGACCACGCAAACCAGAGAGGCGGCCTGAACCATCATGAAAGCAGCTGCATTCATCTATCGCGCGGCGCCCACGCTGGCCGCGACCTGCGCCGCGCTGGCGGACCGCACCGACAACGCCAAGGTCATGGGCGGCGGCCAGTCGCTGGGCCCCATGCTCAACCTGCGCCTGACGCGGCCCGATACCGTCTACGATTTGTCGAAGCTGGCCGAGCTGCGCACGGTCAGCGTGGAGCAGGACCGCGTGCGCATCGGCGCCGCCGTCACCCACGCGCAGATCGAGGATGGCGAATTCCCGGCGTTGCGCGGCACCATGCTGCAGTCCGTGGCACACGGCATCGCCTACCGCGCCATCCGCAACCGCGGCACCATCGGCGGCAGCCTGGCGCATGCCGATCCCGCGGCGGACTGGGTGGTGGCGCTGACCGCCATGGGCGCCGAGCTTGAACTTGCGTCGAAGGCCGGCACGCGCCGGGTACCCATGACGCAATTCATGCTGGGCGCGTACACCACTGCGCTGACGGAGGGCGAAGTGATCGCGGCCGTCCATGTGCCGCGTCACAACGACGACGTGCGCTGGGGCTACCACAAGCTCTGCCGCAAGACCGGAGAATTCGCCGAGGCAAGCTGCGCCGCCTACTTCGATCCGTCCGCGCGCTTCGCCCGCATCGTGCTGGGCGCGCTCGACGGCGCGCCGGCGGTGCTGCACGGCCTGGCCAACGGCATTGCGGCGCGCGGCCCCGCCGCGCTCACCCCGCAGGCCGTCCTGGCAGCCGTGACGCAAGCCACGCCCGGCAAGGATGCGATCGACCGCAAGCTTTATTGCACCGCTGCGACGCGCTGCATCGAACAACTTTTTAACTGAGGGCCGCAGTGGAAACCATCGCACTGACGATCAATGGCCGCGCCGCTGCCGGTGCCTGCGCGCACCGCACGCACCTGGGAGACTTCCTGCGCGACGGGCAGGGCCTGACCGGCACCCACCTGGGTTGCGAACACGGGGTTTGCGGCGCCTGCACCGTGCTGGTCGACGACAAGCCCGTACGCTCCTGCATCACGTTCGCCAGCGCCTGCGCCGGCAGCAAGGTGGTGACCATCGAAGGCTATGACGACGATGCCGTGATGCGCGAGTTGCGCGCCGCGTTCAACAAGCACCACGCGCTGCAATGCGGCTATTGCACGCCCGGCATGCTCGCCACCGCGCGCGACATCGTGCTGCGGCTGCCGGATGCCGACGAAGCCACCATCCGCCACGAGCTTTCCGGCAACCTCTGCCGCTGCACCGGCTATATGGGCATCGTGGCCGCGATCCGCTCGGTGCTGGAGCAACGGCGGCCGCAAGGCGGCGGCATCGCGCAGGCCAGCACGCCGGCGCCGCGTGCGTTCGTCTGCTTCACGCCCGCCGCCGATAGCGCCGGCGAGGCGCAAGCCGTTGCCGCGGCCACGGAGGAGACCGAGCGCAGCGCCGACAAGAAAGGCTGGTCGCGCATCGATGGCGGCTTCAAGGTGCCGTTCCCGGTCGATGACGTCTGGCGCTTCATGGCCGACCTGCCCGCGGTGGCCAGTTGCCTGCCGGGTGCCGCGCTGACCGAGCAGGACGGCGACCGCGTCAAGGGCCACGTCGCGATCAAGTTCGGGCCGATGGCGGCGCGCTTCAACGGCGCGGCGCGGCTGGAACGGGACGACCAGAACCGGCGCGGCGTGTTAAAGGGCGCGGGCCAGGACTCGCTGAGCAACTCCAAGGCCGCGGGCGATATCACCTACGTGCTTCAGGCGGTATCGGCGGGCGAGACCGAAGTGCTGATCGACTTGCAGTATTCGCTGCAAGGCCCGCTGGCGCAGTTCTCCCGCTCGGGGCTGGTGCGCGATTTTGTCCGTCGCATGATGGCCGATTTCGGCAAGAACGTGACTCGCAAGATGGACCCGTCGCTGTCGGATAGTGAACGCAGCAAGGTCACGCAGATGAATCCGGTGTCGATGATGCTGGGAGTGCTCTGGGAGAGGGTGAAGCGGCTGTTTGGGGGTGGGCGGGATTAAGGCCCCGGGGCAGGGATGGAGGGTGGCGGCTGCATCCGCAGGCTTACAGCCGCGACGTCGCCAGGCGCGCGGCGAGTCCCAGGAACACCACCCCCGCAAACCGGTTCAGCGCACGTTGCGCGCGAGCCGAGCGCAGCAGCAGGGCGCCGAACATGGCCGAGAAGTAGGCGATCACAGAAAAAACAAGCAGGGTGGCGATGATAAAGACCACGCCCAGCACCATGATCTGCAGCGCGATATGCCCACGGTCGGCAGCGACGAACTGGGGCAGGAACGCGAGAAAGAAGATCACGACCTTGGGGTTGGTCAGGTTCATCGCCACGCCGCGCCGGTACATGTGCCCGGTGCCAACGTTGCCGCCGCCGCCTTCGGCCATCTTGCCCACCGGTGCGCGGAACGCCTGCCACGCAAGGTAGGCCAGGTACAGCGCGCCGGCGATCTTGAGCGCCGCAAATGCAACCTGGGATGTGGCAAACAGCGCGGCCAGGCCGAAGGCCACCGCGGCCGTATGCACCAGCAGGCCCGTGCAAAGGCCGAGCACCACGACCATGCCGGCGCGAGGCCCCCGCATGGCGGATTGCAGCAACACAAAGATATTGTCCGGGCCGGGTGTCAGGCCAAGTACCACGGCAATGCCGAAGAATGGCAATAGTGTCTCGAGCGGGGGCATGCGCTTCACTCCTTTGCTGCTGCGGATAGTGCGTTGTCGGGTGAGATCCGGCATTGGGCAAAAACCCGTCGCCGGACCATCAGGAACGCCATCCGAATACTGCCAGCCAGACAACGTTTGTGCCAGCGTGACGCATTGGCACGTCAAGGATGCCATGTTGCCGGACTGCCCGACGCTGCCTCGGGCGCAGGCCGGTGGCTTCCCGCCATCGCATACGAAAGCTGGTTGGCCGCGTCCACCACCGTCTGTGCCAGGGCAATCAAGCGCTCTTCACTGAGCCGCGAAGTCGGCCCCGAGATGCACGCGGACCCGAGCAGCCGCCAATGCAGCCCGAACACAGGCGCTGAAACGCTGGAGACTTCCGGCTCGCGCTCGCCCATCGACAGGTGATATCCCCGCCGCCGGATCGATTCATAGGGCTCGCCCGGCTGCCCTGAGAACGCCAGGATGACCCGCCCGGGCGCGCCGCTGTCCAGCGGCAGCGCCGAGCCGATGCGTACATGGTGCCGGATGGCCTGCGGGCCCTCCACGCGCACCAGGCACATGCGCTGCTGGCCCTCGCGCACGTAGAACGACGCGCTTTCCCCAGTCTTGATCGTCAGCTCCCGCAGCACCGGTTCCACCACTTCATACACATTGAAGGTGGCCTGGTAGCACGCGCCCAGCCAGCCTGCAGCACGCCCGAGCCGCCAACTGCCGTCTTCCTTCTGCACCAGGTAGTTGTCGGATGCCAGCGTGCGCGCCAGGCGCAGCACCGTGGTCTTGTGGAAGCCCGTGCGCCGGCTGAGTTCCGCTAGTGTGAGCTGTGCATCGCTTACGCCGAAGGCTTCCAGGACGCGCAGCGCCCGCCGTACTGCGATCACGCCGCCGCCTGCGTCGTCGGCCGCCTCAATGGCAATGGGGGAATTGGAGGGGACCATGGTGTGGAATGGGGTGCGTACAGTGAAACGCTATTGTACTGCGTGCAACGACCATCCAGAATCCGTTCCAACAAATAACGAGATGGAGACAAGCAATGCACCTGCTGCGCCGCGGCCTGACCACCGCTCTCTTTTGTGCCCTGGCAATCCCGGCCCTGGCACAGACCCAAACCTATCCTGCCAAGCCCATCCGCGTGATCGTGCCGTTTCCAGCCGGCGGCGGCACGGACATCATTGCCCGCGAGGTCACCAACAAGGTGGCGATGGCCATGGGCTGGCGCTTCGTGGTGGACAACAAGCCGGGCTCGGGCGGCAACCTCGGCGTGGACGCCGCGGCCAAGGCCAGTGGCGACGGCTATACCATCGTGCTGGGCCAGACCAGCAACCTTGCCATCAACCCCGCGCTCTACCGCAAGCTGCCGTACGACGTGGCGAAGGACCTTACGCCGGTGGGCCTGGTCGCCAGCGCACCGCTGGTGCTGGTGACCAACGTGGATTCGCCCTACAAGACGCTGGCCGATGTGATTGCTGCCAGCAAGGCGCATCCGGGCACTATCAACATGGCCTCGCCGGGCAACGGCACCGTGGCGCACCTGACCAGCGAGCTGTTCCAGAAGACGGCCGGCATCAAGCTCACACACGTGCCGTACAAGGGCGCGGCCCAGGCCGTCAATGACCTGATTGGCGGGCAGGTGCAGCTGTACCTGTCGTCGGTGCCGACGCTGATCGGCCATATCCGCAACGGCAAGATGCGCGCGCTGGCCGTCACCTCGGGCAAGCGCATGGACGACCTGCCCAACGTGCCCACCATTGCCGAGTCCGGCTACAGCGGGTTCGAGGCCGTGACGTGGTTCGGTTTCGTGGCGCCCGCCGCCACGCCCAGGGGCATCGTGGCGCGCCTGAATGCCGAGTTCAACAAGGCGCTGCAGGTGCCCGACCTGAGGAAGAAGCTGAGCGACCAGGGCGCTGATGTTCTGGGCGGCACCCCGGAGGAGTTCGGCGCGCTGCTGAAGAAGGACACCGTTCGCTGGTCAGCCGCCGTCAAGGCATCCGGCGCGCAGGTTGACTGATCTCCGGCATTCACAGCTACCCCGTCGCCATCCCCGAATCCCCGAATCCCCGAATCCCCGAATCACCGAATCCAAGGAGCCATGCCATGAGCCTGCCCAACATCATCAAATCCTTCGACCGCGTACCCGCCGACATCGTCGCCCGGGCCGCGAAATTCCAGCCCGCGATCCTGGCCGACGTGGCCGGCCGCCGCGGCGCGCTGCACGGCCGCATCCGGGCGTTGCGCCCGCATATGAAGCTGGCCGGCACCGCCTTCACGGTGGAAGTGCGCCCCGGCGACAACCTGATGATCCACGCCGCGCTGGCGCTGGCGCAGCCGGGTGATGTGCTGGTGATCGACGGCAAGGGCGACCAGAGCAGCGCGCTGATGGGTACCATCATGATGAATGCATGCCGCCAGCGCGGCATTGCCGGCGTGGTGATCGACGGCGCGGTGCGCGACAGCCTGGAGATCGACGACATGGATTACCCGGTGTTCTCGGTGGGCACCAACCCCAACGGCCCGACCAAGGAAGTGGGCGGGCGCATCGGCCACCCGGTCTCGGTCGGCGGCGTCACGGTCCACCCCGGGGACTTCATCTGCGGCGATGCCGATGGCCTGGTCGTGGTGGAGCGTGAAAAGATCGCCTCGCTGCTGCCGCTCGCCGAGCACAAGGAAGCCGCCGAAGCGCGCCGCATCGCCCAGATCAAGGAAGGCAAGACCAACGCGCCGTGGCTGGTTGCCTCGTTGATCACCGCTGGCGTGCTGAAAGAGGGAGAGACGCTGTGAGCACCAAGCCCGCTATCCTCGTCACCGCGGCTGACCTGGCGCCACAAGCCGAGGCATTGCTCGGCGATTACGAAATCGTCTATGCCGGCAAGACCCCCCAGCCCGCCGATCTGGTGGCGCTGGCGCAGCGCCACAACCCGGTCGGCATCATCGTGCGCTACGGCGCCGTGACGCCGGAAATCATGGATGCCGCCCCCGCGCTGAAGGTCATCTCCAAGCACGGCAGCGGCACCGACACCATCGACAAGCCCGCCGCCGCAGCGCGCGGCATCGAGGTAACGGCAGCGGTTGGCGCCAATGCCGCAGCCGTTGCGGAGCAGGCCCTGGCGTTGCTGCTGGGCTGCGCCAAATCCGTCGTGACGCTCAACGAACGCATGCATGCCGGCCACTGGGACAAGGCCACGCACAAGAGCTTCGAGCTGGCGGGCCGCACCATTGGCCTGATCGGCCTGGGTGCCATCGGCCGGCGCTTCGCCAGGATGTGCGATGCCATGGGCATGCGCGTGATCGGCTTCGATCCATATGCCCGTGACCTGCCGGACTATATCGAGCCCGTGGACCTGGAAACGATCTGGAAGGAGTCGGACGCTATCTCGCTGCACTGCCCGCTGACCGCCGACAACAAGGCGATGATCAACGCGCAAACGCTGGCACGCTGCAAGCCCGGCGTGATGCTGGTCAACACCGCGCGCGGCGGGCTGATCGACGAACCCGCACTGCTGGCCGCGGTGCAGTCCGGACAGGTAGCCATTGCCGGGCTGGACAGCTTCGCGGTCGAGCCGATGACGGTGCCGCATATCTTCCACGGCCAGCCTGGTTTTCTGCTCAGCCCCCACATCGGCGGCGTGACCAGCACCGCCTATGTGAACATGGGCGTGGCGGCCGCGCAGAACACGCTAGGCGTGCTGTCTCGTGCGCAAGCCCCGGTTCTGGCCAAGGCCTGAAGGCCGAAGCCGGCCCCCGCCCGGGCCAGGAAAAATACAAGGCAGGAGACACAATGAAAACCAAACCGAACCGCGTATCGGCACTGCGCCGTTGCGCGCTGGGCGCGATCGCCTTCATCGCCCTATCCGCCCACGCACAAACCTGGCCCGACAAGCCCGTCAGGATCGTGGTCCCATACCCCCCAGGCGGTGCTGTCGACGCAGTCACCCGAAAAATGGCCCAACGCCTCACCGAACAAACCGGCCAGAGCTTCGTCGTCGAAAACAAGGCAGGCGCCACCGGCACCATCGGCACTGTGCAAGTGGCGCGCGCCCCGGCCGACGGCTACACGCTGCTCGCCAACGACACCACGTATTCCCTGCTGCCGCACATTTTCAAGAAACTGCCGTTCAATTACGCGAATGACCTGCAGCCGGTAGCCGCTTTCGTGTTCGCGCCGATGGCCGTGGCGGTCAAGGCCGACAGCAGGTTCAAGACCATGAACGACCTGATCGCTGCGGCCCGCGCGGGCGACGGCAAAGTGAGCTACGGCTCAGGCGGCGCCGGCACCACGCCGCATTTCGCTAGCGAAGCCCTGGGCGTGGCCACCAGCGCGCACTTCATGCACGTGCCGTTCAAGGGCGCGGGCGAGGCCACGCTGGCGCTGCTCGGCGGCACGGTGGACTACCAGATCGCATCCACGCCCGGCGTCATCGGGCAAGTCAAGGGCGGCAGCCTGCGCCTGCTGGCAGTGAGCGGCGACAAACGCCTTGCTGCGCTGCCCAATGTGCCGACGTTTGCCGAGGCAGGGCTCAAGGGCTATGGTGTAGTCAACTTTACCGGCCTGTGGGCGCCCAGGGGCACGCCGCCGAAGGTGCTGGAGCGCCTTCAGAAAGAAGTGGCTGCGGCCATGGCCTCCCAGGACATGAAGACCTTTGCCGAAGGCATTGGCGCGAATCCGGGCTACTGGGATGCGTCGACATTTTCCAGGCAGCTTGCCGAGCGCGCGGCGTTCTGGGGCAAGGTGGCGGCCAATACCGCATTTGAAAGGCAATAATCCATGTTCCTGCTGAATGCCCCGGAAGTCCGTGAGCTGGACCTTTTTACCCGTATGCCGGCGAAATACCGCCAGCCCAGGCGCACGATCTGGGCCGATGCCAACCAGGGCGGGCGAGAGATCGATGCCTTCCTGGAAGGCCCGGTGTTCGACAGCGCCGGCAATCTCTATGTCACCGATATCCCCTACGGCCGCGTCTTTCGCATCGATCCAAAGGGCGGGTGGGAGCTGGTGGCCGAGTGGGACGGCGAGCCCAACGGCATGAAGTTTCTAAGCGCGGCCGAACTGCTGGTGACGGACTACCGCAATGGCCTGATGCTGCTCGACACGCGCAGCGGAACCGTGGCGCCTTACCTTGGCCGCCGCAATACCGAGAGCTTCAAAGGGGTCAACGACCTCACCATCGATTCGCAAGGGAACATCTATTTCACGGACCAGGGGCAGACCGGGCTGCACGATCCTACCGGCCGCGTCTATCGCCTGAGCGCCGCGGGCAGGCTGGAGCTGCTGCTGTCCAATGTGCCCAGCCCCAACGGCATCGTGCTGTCCCCGGATGAGAAGTTCCTGTTCGTGGCGGTGACCCGGGGCAACTGCGTCTGGCGCATGCCGATCCTTGCCGATGGCAGCGTATCCAAGACCGGCCAGTTCTTTACGTCATATGGCCCGAGCGGCCCGGACGGGCTGGCCATGGATGCCTCCGGCCGGTTGCTGGTGGCGAACCCGGGGCTGGGCTACGTCTGGGTGCTGAACCACCGCGCCGAGCCGGTGCAGGTGCTGCGTGGCCCCGCCGGGCATTCCCTGACCAATCTCGCCTTTGGCGGCACGGCCGGCAAGATGCTGTTCGTGACGGACTCCACGGCGGGAGGCATCCTGTGCATCGAAATGGATGTGGCCGGGCTGCCGATCGTCCCACGCAAGCATTCAAAGGGAGATCCGGCATGACGCAACGCTGGAAGCACAGCCCGCAGGGCAGCCACTAGGGCGAGTTCGGAGACGACGACCAGCGCGGCCGGATGAACCTGGTGGACAGGTCCAAGGTACTGCAAGGCTCCCGTCCTTGATGACCCGCGCCAATTTCACTGTTTCGCCATCGCATCAAGCCTGAATAGGCGCCGGAAAGTGTAGGGCGCGGCCCGACAGTCTCCCGGACCCATTTGCCTTACCCTCGGCAGGCCCCGGCGCCACCTGCGCCGTGCAAATGCAAAAAGCCCGTGCGGCGAGAACCGTACGGGCTTTGGAATCTGGTTGCGGGGGCAGGACTTGAACCTGCGACCTTCGGGTTATGAGCCCGACGAGCTGCCAACTGCTCCACCCCGCGGGCCGAAATATACGCGGGTTGGCGGGCAATGGATAGTCCTGATTGGAATTATTTGCCAGCATCGCCTATCGATCACGTTAATGCGGAGCGGGCCAGGTGCGCATTGACGGCGCGCGAACGGGGCAGCCGGCGCGAGATTGCGCAAGCTTGTATGTGATTTATGCGGCACTGTTATCGAATTTGAGTGGCAGGGGCAGCCGCCAGCTTCATGCCACGATCGCCGAAGCCGGCCACGTGGCAGCCAGTACCGCCAGAGCCCGAAACGCCTGCTTTCAGCCCACGCTGCCTTCCTTCGGCTCCGGCACGAGACTGAACTGCGCGGACAGGTCGTTCTCGTCACCCAGCGGGCCATCGGTCCGCACAAGCCCCTTGGTGGTGAGCTTGGTCAGTGTCCGCACGGCCTGGATCGGGCTGACGCCCGTGGCCTTTGCGACCTGATATGCATCCATCGGGGTGCCCGTTTTCTTCAGGGCGTCGATTACTGCCTGGCGAGTGTCGTGGTTGTTGTTCATTTCCGGGCGTAGGTTGAGTCTGCTCAGACTAGACGAGGTGGCCGGCCTGCGCAACCCCGCATTCTCGCGGATAGATCAGTCCAAAAAGTTGCGCCATCGCCATCGCGCGTCAGAATAGAGGGTCTGACGGCAAGCATCGCAAGAATAATGAAGCAGACACTACTTCTGATTGATGGCCTGAACATCCTGCGCCGGGTTTACGAAGCCAACCCATCGGAAGACATTCCGGCCAAGGTCGAAGGGGCTGTGCTCTCGGCCCTGGCCTCGTTCCGCCGCGCCTTGGCCGAATGCCGGCCCACGCACGCGCTGGCGGCATTCGATGCCGGCGGCAAGACGTGGCGGCACGCGCTGTATCCGCAATATCGCCAGCACCGCAAGCCCATGGACCCGGAGCTGGCCGACGTCATTCCCGATTTCCGCCTGACGCTGACGGAGGTGCTCGGGCTCCAGACTGCCTCGGCCGACGGTTACGAGGCGGACGACATCATCGCCACCGTCTTCTACCGCTGGACCGCGAGCAAGGAGGGGCAGGCGATTCCGGTGAGCACGGACAAGGACGTGCTCCAGCTGATTGCAGACGGCGCGATCGTACGCAACCATTTCGCGACAGCGAAGAACGGCGAGCCGTCCTGGTTCGACGAAAGCTACGTCATGGACAAGTTCGGCGTCGGCAGCCACCAACTGGCGGATTACCTCGCCATGCTGGGAGATAGCACGGACGGCATTCCCGGCGTCGAAAAGATCGGGGCGAAGACCGCCGTGAAGCTCCTGCAGCGCTATGGCGACCTGGAGACCGTGCTGGCCAACGCGTCCGGGGAGAAAGGCGTGATCGGCAAGAACCTGGCGGAACAGGCGCATCTGGCACGGCTTTCCCGCCAGTTGCTGTCCCTCAAGACCGATGTCCAGCTTGGGCTGACATGGAACATGCTTCGCATCGGCGACGCGGCTGGGGACCCACCCTGATGCCCGGTTGTCGCCGGCGCGTGACTTTGTAAAGTGGCTGATGGAAAACTTTTAATATCCAGCCGGCGCTCCCGTGGTGCAGACTAGCGCATTCCGCGGGAGACCAAGCTTTGCTGCAACTCAACACGTATGAAACCCTGGTGGCCGCGTCGCTGGTCCTGCTTGCCGGCCGCAAGCTGATCGCCGTCACACCCGTCCTGAAAACCTACAGCATCCCCGAGCCGGTGGTGGGCGGCCTGGTGGTGGCGCTCGCGCTCTATGCCGCACGCGCGTTCGCCGGGGCCGAAGTCGGCTTCGATCTCACCATGCAGACGCCGCTGATGCTGGCGTTCTTTGCCACGCTCGGGCTCAGCGCCGATCTCGCCAGTCTTCGCCGGGGCGGCAAGAGCATTGCCATCTTCCTGTTTGTGGTCGTCGGCCTGCTCGTGCTGCAGAATGCCATCGGTATCGGCATGGCGTCCGTCCTGGGGCTGAAGCCGGTCGTCGGGCTGCTGGCGGGGTCGATCACCTTGTCGGGCGGCCATGGCACCGGCGTGGCCTGGGGCCACACGTTCGCCAGCCAGTACGGCCTGACTGCCGCCACGGAGCTGGCCATTGCCTGCGCCACGTTCGGGCTGGTCCTGGGCGGCTTGCTGGGCGGGCCTGTCGCGCGCGTACTGCTGCGCAAGATCCAGACACCGGGCAGCGCCGCGCCCGAGCCCGATCCGCTCAATTTCGAAGAGCCGGCCGCGGTGCGGCTGATCACCGCGTCGGCGCTGATCGAGACGCTTGCCCTGATACTGGTCTGCCTGACCGCCGGGCAGGCGCTGGCAAGCGTCCTTGCGCAGAGCTGGTTCTCCCTGCCTACCTTCGTCTGGGTGCTGTTCATCGGCGTGATCCTGCGCAATGGCCTGGCGGCGCTGGGCTGGTACAGCGTGTTCGACCGTGCGGTCTCCGTGCTGGGCAACGTCAGCCTGTCGATGTTCCTGGCGATGGCGCTGATGAGCCTGCGGCTGTGGGAGTTGTCCGCGCTGGCGCTGCCGCTGCTGGCGATTCTCGCTGCGCAGGCGGCCGCCATGGCTGCCTACGCGATGTTCGTCACCTTCCGCGTGATGGGGCGCAACTACGACGCCGTGGTGCTGGCCGCCGGGCATTGCGGCTTTGGCCTGGGGGCGACGCCTACCGCCATTGCCAATATGCAGGCGATCACCGATCGCTTCGGGCCGTCGCACCTGGCCTTCCTGGTCGTGCCGATGGTTGGCGCTTTTTTCATCGACCTTGCCAACGCGATCGTGATCAAGGCCTACTTGCTGCTGCTCCCAGTGTCCTAGGGTCTGCCGGTCCGGTGCCATCGGGTTTGCAGTCGAACAGCAACACCTTCAGCGCCGTGCATAGCGTAGCCAGCACGGCAAACAGCCAGCCGCTCCACACCGCGCCCGTCATGCCCACGGCGGTAATGAACCCGCCCGCCACCGCCGCGCCGGACACCACGCCCAGGTTGGCGGCCGAAATATAGAGGCTGGTGGCGAACTCTGGCGCTTCCGGCGCCGCGGAGGCGAGCCACATCTGGCTGACGATCAGGCCACTGGTATGCGCCGCGCCCCACAGAAGGCAGACCGCGATCATCGGCAAGAAGCTGGCGCTGCCACAGGCGTAGAGCACGAGGTAGGCGCCGCCAAGCGCCACCGGGTGCAGCAGTGCGGTCCCCGCCAGGCTCTTGCCCAGCAGCCTGCCGGCGAGCAGATTGCCCGCTACGCCGCCGATGCCGAAGACCACCAGCAGCACGCTGATTGTTTCGCCGCCCATGCCGGCCTCGCGCGCGAGATACTCGGCCGCGTAGCTGTAGACCGAGAACATGGTGGCGAAGATGAGCACGGTGGCCAGCAGGTTGAGCCAGACGGGCAGCTTGCGCAGGATCGCCGACGGCCGGATGGCGGGCACACCCTGCGCCGGGGCTGGCCGCTTTGGCTCATCCGGCAGCACGGCCAGCAGGCCGATGCCTGCCGCGGCATTCACGGCGGCGCAAAACAGGAAGGACGCCTCGTAGGAAAAACGCGCCGCGATCCACGCCGTGATGGGCACGCCCAGCACCAGGCCCATGCTGGTGCCGACGAAGGCCATGGCCGTGGCATGCGTAGCCCGCTCCCGCGGGTACAGTGACACGGCTGCCGCGAACGCCAGCGAAAAAAACACCGGATGCAGCAGCGCGGGGACAATGCGCAGCGCCATCAGCGTGGCGAAGTCCGGTGCCCAGGCCGACAGCACGCTGCACGCGGCGAACACGAACAGCGCGCCCGCCAGCACCTTGCGCCGCGCATGGCGCGACAGCCACAGCACCATGAACGGCCCGCACACGGCCACCACCAGCGCGAACAAGCCGACCAGCCAGCCTGCCCGGGCCACCGTGATGCCATAGCGTTCGACAACCGCCGGCAGGATGCCAACCACGCCAAACTCGATGGCGTAGAGGCCGAACAGGCCTAGCGCGATAAAGAACAGGGAGCGGCCGGCGTTCATGGCTGTATTTCCATCCCGGCCGCATAGACGGCATTGCGCAGGTCGGTCACGAAGCGGCCGGACATGCCTTCGTACAAGGTGTTGGTGAACGCAACCACGCTCAAGGCCCTGACGCGGTCAACGAACCAGGAATGGCCGTAGGCACCGCCCCAACGCCAGGTTCCCGCGGATTCTGGCGAACCCGCCAGAGCCGGATCGCGCAGCACCGAAAATCCCAGGCCGAAGCCGGTGCCAGGCGCATCGGGCGGACCCCATTCGCCGGTCTGGTTGCGCCCCATTTCCTCCACCCACGCGGCGGGGAACAGGGGGCCGCCGCCCTGGCGCAGCGCTTCCAGTAACAGGAGCAGGTCGCCCGCGCTGCCCACCATGCCGGCGCCGCCGGAGGGAAACGCGCCGGCGTCCAGGGCGCGCGCGGGCGCGAAGCGGATGCCTGCCGTGCCTTCAAGGACGGGGACCACATCCCGCTCGCGCATTCGGCGCGGCACCGGCGTGTGGTTGACGTAGGCGGTGGCCAGGCGGTCCGCATCGACGGCAGCAAAGGCGGTGTCGCGCATACCCAGCGGCCCCGTGACCAACGCCCGCACAGCGTCGCCCAGCGGCGCTTCGCAAACACGCTCGATCACGGCGCCGAGCACGTCCGTTGCCAGCGAATAGCCCCAGGCGGTGCCGGGCTTGTAGAGCAACGGCACGCTGGCAATGCGGCGCAGGTTCTCCGCCAGCGAGATACCCGGCTGGTCCATGCCATCCGATACGCCGGCGCGGGCATAGGGCCCGTTGCCGTCGGCCTCGAAAAAGCGGTAGCCCAGCCCGGCGGTGTGGCTCATCAACTGCCGTACCGTGATGGATGCGGGGCTGCCGTCGGCAAGGCGCGGCGTGAACGCCGGCAGCCAGCGGGCCACTGCGTCGTCGAGCCCGAGCGGGCCTTGCGCCACCAGCACCATGGCGGCGGCCGAGATGATGGGCTTGGACACCGAAGCCAGGCGGAACAACGCATCGGCGCGCATCGGCAGGGCCGCCTCGCGGTCGGCCAGGCCGGCGGCGCGGCTGTGGATCAGTTCGCCGTCACGGGCGACTAGCACCACGGCGCCGACCAGCCGGTGCTCGGCCAGGGCCTGGTCGATCGCCGCGTCGACGCGCGTGCGCAGGTGGGCAGGCGGTACGCCGTCGGACAGGGTGGAGGTGCGGGAGGTCATGCGCGTTTTCCTTCGTTGCGGATTGCAAGGATTGCAAGGGATTGCAAGTACAAGCGAACGATAAGAAACATTCGACTCAGGAAAAAGTAGGCTAGAGTTCCTGGTTATCCGGACAACGTTGTCCGTAATAAGCATGCCGGGAAAAATCCATGGACAGCCTGAGTGGCTTCACAGTGTTTGTGCAGGTGGCCGAGACGCGCAGCTTCGTGGCGGCCGGCCGCCTGATGGGCGTATCGGCATCGGCCGTGGGCAAGAGCGTGGCGCGGCTGGAGGAAAAGCTTGGCGCGCGGCTGTTTCACCGCAGCACGCGCAGCATCACCCTGACGGCCGAGGGCGCGCTGTTCCTGGAGCGCAGCCGGCGCATCCTCGCGGAAATCGAGGCGGCCGAACAAGAGCTGTCCCGCGCGGCCGAGGCGCCGCGCGGGCGCCTGCGCGTCAGCCTGCCGCTGGTCAGTTCGCTGGTGCTGCCGGTGCTGGGCGACTTTATGCGGCGGTACCCGGAGATCGAACTGGACCTGGACTTTACCGACCGGATGGTGGACGTGATCGAGGAAGGCTTCGATGCGGTCGTGCGCACTGGCGAGCCGGCCGACTCACGGTTGTCGGCGCGGCGCCTCGGCGATTTCCGGATCCTGCTGGTAGCCGCCCCGGCCTACCTCGCACAGCGCGGCTTGCCCCGGCATCCCGCCGACCTGGCCGGGCATGCCTGCCTGCATTACCGCTTTCCCAACAGCGGCAAGCTGGAAACCTGGCCGCTGCGCCGCGACGAGTCGGACCCGGAGCCGCACCTGCCCACCTCCATGATCTGCAACAACATCGAGACGCGCATGAGCTTTGCCCTGCAAGGCCTGGGGATCGTTTGCCTGCCGGACTTCGCGATCCGCGACGCGCTGGCCGATGGAAGGCTGCTCCCCGTACTCGGCGACTACGTGGAGCGCAGCGGCACCTTTCGCGTGCTGTGGCCGGCCAGCCGGCACCTGTCGCCCAAGCTGCGGGTGTTGATCGACTTCCTGGGCGAGCGGGTATTTCCGGGTGGCGGTACTGGATGCTGATGGGTGGTTTGGCGACGATTCCGCGTATCCAGATTTAGTGTTTACTCCTTCAAGATGAAAGCGAAGATCCTAATCTTGATTGCCGCGATGCCGGCACTGATGTCGATACTGTATGTTCTGTATCGAGTTTTCTACGTTCGAGTGAATCATGTGGGCATTACGCCCCACTATCTGGACCTAATGTCGATGGCATCAGTGCTACTAGCGCTTCTTTTTGGCGCAAACCGGAAGGGGCTCTGGTTCATCGCATGGCTGGCAACCCTCAACGTGCTGATGGTCGTCTGGGCAATCGACACCTATGTCCTGGTCGAATATGAGGAGTGGATTCGCAAAGGGCTGCCCGGCAAATCGGTAGGCTACGGGGCGCCATGACGGCGACTCCCCGCTTAAGGCCGAGGCGGGCCGCGCTGGCAATGAGGGCCCGGGATGGTTGGAGCCGCCAACCACGGCGCGGTCATTGAAACGTACCAAACAGACGCATAGCCCAGCCAGCGCCGTAGAGCCCAAGGCCGAACATCCCGTGCGTGACGAGGCTATGAAGGCGCGCGGCGGCGGGACGCGGCGTGCGGCTGGCGGCGATGCCGGCGCCCATGCCCGGCTGCATCACAAGGAAGGGCGCCGCCACGCTGCCGATGCCGACGATCAGCGCGGGGCCCAGCGTCGGATGACGGGCCCAGTCGAGGCCCCAGAGCGCGAGCAGCGTGGCCGCGAACGCGATGCCGGTCAGATAATGGGCGATCCAGCCGATCAGGCGCTCGCGCCGGACGGGCGGCGAAGCGGCGATGGGATCGTGGCGAAAGCGCCCGCGTGTCAGGTGGGCAAGCCAGCGGCCCACCAGGCCGTAGTCCAGCGGAGGAATGCCGAGCATCCGTTTGCGGGCGACTGCCCAGATGTCCATCACCGCCGTCGCGCCGGCCCCGATCAGAACAGCACCCACCAGATAATCCGTGGCCTCAGACATTGGCTGCCTCCTTAGGTGCGCCTGACGCGGACGGCGCTCTGGCGCTGACCATCCAGCAGGCAGCGGTGTAGCGAACTTCGTCGCCGCGCACATAGGGATCAAAGGCGGCGCGGACGGTGTCGATGACTTGCGCGCGCGTGCGCTCGTCCGCATCTTCCAGGATCAGGCCCACGGGGCCGAGCCGGGTGAGGTAGCCGGTCAGCGCCTTCTCCGGCAGGGTGCACTCGACATCGATCGGCTGGATGTCGATCGCGGCCCAGCCGCTCTCTTCCAGGATGGAAGCGACCCGATGCCGGTCTGCGAAGGCGAACTGTCCCGGCGCGCCAGGCTGGCGGGCGGGTAGGTCCGGCAGCAGCGGCGCCGCGGCGCGCTCGGCCGTCGTCATGAACGGGTTTTCCGCTGCACTGCGCCAGGCGAGGCACCGGAGTCCGGCGTCGTCGCTCGCGGCGCGCCGCAAGTTCGCGAAGGCCAGGACCGGATTGTCGAAGAACATGACGCCGAGGCGCGAAATGATCATGTCGAAGCTGGCGGGCGCGAAGGCGTGGGTCTGCGCGTCGGCGCGGATGAAGTTTGCCGTCGTGTCTTCCTGTCTGGCGCGTGCCCGGGCGGCGGCGATCATCGGCTCGGAAATGTCGATGCCGGTGCAATAGCCCTCGGCGCCGAGCTGCCGCGCAACGGCGAGCGTCGTGCCGCCCGTGCCGCAGCCGACGTCAAGCACCCGGCGCCAGGATCCGGCGCGCGCCACTTCGGCCAGCAGGTCTTCGAACGGCTTGAGCATCTGGTCGAGCAACGCTTGCGACTCGACCCAGGCGCGTCCGGCGCGGCCGTTCCAGAGCGCCGTCTGCTCGTTTCCGGTCTGGTGCGTGATATCCATGATCGTCTTCCTTTGCTTGCCCTCAAGGAGCGGAAGCTAAACTATGCTAGTTCAAGTCGACTTGAGGTCAAGAGGGGTGAGACAACTAGACATAGCCGAGGTGGCGCAGCAATCCGGCGTTCCCGCATCGACGCTGCGGTTCTATGAGGAAAAGGGGCTGATCGCGTCCACCGGCAGGCGAGGGCTGCGCCGCCTGTTCGATGCCGGCGTGCTGGAACGGCTGGCGCTGATCGCGCTGGGGCGTGCCGCCGGTTTCTCGCTCGATGAAATTGCGCTGATGTTCGCGCCGGAGGGGCGGCCGCGCATCGACCGGCGGATGCTCGCAGCCAAGGCGGAGGAGCTGGACAAGACGATCCGCAGACTGAGCGCGATGCGCGATGGCCTGCGGCATGCCGCTGCCTGCCCCGCACCGAGCCACATGGAATGCCCCAAGTTCCGCCGCATCCTGCGGGCCGCCGCATCTGGCGCTGTGGGATCGCCAGGGAAGAAGGCTCCGCCGCCGCCGCGGAACTAGCTCCAGGGTGGCGGCTAGCGACGACATCCAACCAAGCCGCCGCGCATCGCCGCCTTGTATTCCAGTTGCCGCCCGAATTCGACGAAGCCCATGTCCGCAACGGAGCGGGACAGGCGGCGATTCTTCAGCATGCCGCGCACGTTCAGGTCTTCAATGCCGATGGTATGGAAACGACGCGTCAGGCCAGTCGTAAGCTGGTGCGGCGCGTCTGAGCGAATCGCCGCGATGCGGGCGTGCAGCCTCGCCAGCGCGGCAATTCATGCCCGAGCCAAGATCGGCGATGACCTCGACCGTCCAGCCCTGCCGGGCGCAGTAGCGTTCAAGCACCTGCTTCTGGCGTTCCAGATCGGATCATCTGGGTTTCGATGGCCGCCTTGCCATGCTCGATCAATTCGCGGGTATCGAGGCGGGAGTAGGTGTTCCCAGCCGAAGTCGTCCATTACCCCAGCCGCGCCAGCTCCTTTAGCCGTTTACGGTGAGCCGCAACCTTGGAGCGGTTACCGCAGATCGCCATGCTGCACCATCTGCGGCCGTGGCCCCGCGTGTGATCGGCAAACATCAGCGTGCACTGAGGACCCTCGCACGCTTTCACATGCGAAAAGTCTTCTTCACAAACGAGTTTCGCGATTGCCTCGGCTATCGGCATCAGCAACGACTCCGGCGAGCGCCAACGTCGAGTCGCACGTAGTCCGAAGGCCATTGACGCCCCTGGCGCGTTGGCAACGATCTCGCCATACCCTTCGTCCCGCTCTAGCAGGCGGTTTAGCGGTTCGAGTTCACGCAAGTCCTCGCCGACCAGCGGTCGTCCCTTCGTACGCTGGACAAATCCCCTGAACCATTCCCGCAGACTTCGCGCCTGTGCAGCGACGCCATCGAGTTCACCTGGCATCGCCTCCGACCTTAGCACCTCGAGGGTGCTGCGCGGCACCAGGCCTGCCTGTTCCAGCCAGGCCAGAAGACCTTCCCCATCACCGATCCAGTCGACTTGCTCACCCGTCGGTGTGGCAACCGAGTTCAGAAAATCAAGGCCCGGCGCATCGGCCACGAATATTGCGGGAACACGTTGGAAGTCCATCTCAAGTGACCTGGTGCGCAGTGTTGATGGTGTTCATGGTAACCGCTCAAAAGTTTCTTGACAAGTTACAGCTCAATAAAATGACCTTGTTGTCAATGTTAGAGAGGTTACATGGTTCGGTTGTGTCGCGTGTGCCTTCCAAGCAACTGGACGATTTAATGGAGCGTCAATGCAATCTCTGCACGGTTGCCGCTGGCGTCGCGCGCTGAAGACTTTGCCGCACTGGATGGAGCGCTGGAACGAATCGGACAGCCAGTTCTGCTTGTCGGTGATGCGTATGCTGGAAAGCGGAGGCCGCTTTGGATGGTGGCAGCCGTTTCCAACTTGTTTTAGCTATTGGAAACGTTACAACTCACGAGAGAGAGCGTCATGCCCCCTATGTCCTATCGCCACGCCGACGTCGACGGCTTCAAGGTGTTCTATCGAGAAGCCGGTCGTGCTGATGCCCGGAAAGTGCTGCTTCTCCACGGCTTCCCAAGCGCGAGCCACATGTTTCGGGACTTGATCCCGCAACTGTCGGAGCGCTTCCATATTGTTGCGCCGGATCTACCCGGGTTCGGCCGGTCGGATATGCCGGCCCATGACACGTTTGCCTACACGTTCGACAACATTGCCAACGTGATTGGCAGGTTTACCGAAGTGATCGGGTTTGATCGCTTTGCCGTCTACGTATTCGACTACGGTGCGCCGACGGGTTTTCGGCTTGCGCTGAAACATCCTGAGCGGATCACCGCGATCATTTCCCAGAACGGCAATGCTTACGAGGAAGGACTGAGCGAAGGCTGGAACCCTATCCGGGCCTATTGGCGAGATCCTTCGCAGGGCAACCGTGAGGCACTTCGCGCCCTGTTGACTCCGGAAACGACAGTCTGGCAGTACACGCACGGGGTATCTGACACGGCCTCCGTATCGCCGGACGGCTACTCGCTCGATACTTTTTACCTGGGCCGTCCCGGTGCGCACGAGGTTCAACTTGACCTGTTTGGCGACTACAAAAGCAATGTCGCGTTGTATCCCGCGTTTCAGCAGTATTTCAGAACGCACAAGCCGCCGTTTCTGGCTGTTTGGGGTCAGAACGATCCGTTCTTCCTGCCAGCTGGAGCCAGGGCATTCAAACGTGACATCCCTGGCGCGGTGGTGCGCTTCTTCGATACGGGCCACTTCGCCCTTGAGACACATACGCCAGAAATCGCTGCGGCGATACGTGACTTTCTTGTTAGTTGAAGTGTGGCTGTTTGGTCGATATGGAACGGCCAAAACACACCAATCAAATTGACACCGGCGGCGAGTTCCCTGTTGGGGCGAAGGTCGCTGCATTGATGGGAGGTCTCGATCGAACCACCAACGGGAGCTATGCGGAATACACGCGCGCACCGGTGTCCAGCGTGGCATTGATTGCATCCAGCCTGCTTGGTCCGAACTGGCGGCCATCCCCGAAGCCTATGCAACGGCATGGACCTGCCTGTTTCGCAATCTCGACATCTCGGAGGGACAGACGTTGGTCATCCGGGGTGCGACATCATCGTTTGGACGGGCGGCGGTGAAACTGGCGGCCAATGCCGGTGCGCGGGTCATCGCAACAACACGCACTCGCGAGCGTTTCGAGATGCCGGAGGGTCTGGGCGTGACACGTGTCGAGCTTGAGGGATCGGACCTTTCGAAGCGAATTGCCGAGGCAAAGCAAGTTGACGCGGTACTCGACCTCGTCGGCAACAGCGCCATTCTCGATGCGCTGGCGCGCTGGCTGCATCGGTGGTGGATGCCGTCGTAGGGCCTTCGGCCTTTGCGGGCAGAGGGCGCCGCCCCGGTCAGGCGGCGCGCCTCCCGTTCAGCCGAGCGGGTCCGCGCTCACCCCCATGGCCGGGTCGCTCACCGTGTGCTTGCCCGTTTCCACCCGTCCGGCAAAACGCCGGTAGAACGCGGGGTCGCTGTCGCAGGTCACCGAGAAGTCGTACCACTGGCCGCTGTCCGCCAGGGACCAGTGCCTGGAGTCGGCGCCCTTGCCGGCGACCTTGACCGGCCACGGACCGTCCTTGCGGTAAGCCTGCGGCGTGATGGTGAAATTGCAGGCCTTGTCGCCGGCGTTCATCAGCTCTGCATAGACGTCGCCATTGGCGATGTCATAGCACACGCGGATCTCCGGCGCGGCGCCGGTGTCGGCGATCCGGCCGGTATCGCCCTTGAAGTGCCGGTGGTAGCCATTCGGGCCGACGACCCAGAGGTCGTACATTCCGAGGTTGTCCTGGCGCGCGTTCCAGGTGTCGCTCAACAATTTCCCGGCTTCCACGACGTAGCGCCGCGGCAGGCGATCGAGCTTGTAGCGGTCGTAGACGTGGAACACCGCGGCCTGCGAGCCCGTGTTGGAGAACACCAGTTCCACCACGCCCGCGGCGTTGCAGCGGGCGCTGGTGTGCAGCTCGTAAGGCAGCGCGCGCGAGGGACGCGTGCCGCTGGCCTGGATCGGCAATTGCATGTCCAGCGGCAACGGCACGGCGGGCAGCGCTTGCTGCGCGTTGCGCAACTGGTCCGCCGCGGCGCGCGTGCTGCGGCCGTCAAGCGTGGGCAGGGCTTCGTCGTTCGGTGTCTTGAAATTGAACGCGCTGGTCAGGTCGCCGCAGACGGCGCGGCGGAACGGGCTGATGTTGGGCTCCGCGACGCCAAAGCGCGCCTCCAGGAAACGCAGCACCGACGTGTGATCGAACACTTGCGAGTTGACCCAGCCACCGCGGCTCCACGGCGAAATCGCGAACAGCGGCACGCGCGGACCCGGACCGTAGACGCGGCCATCCGCTGCCGGCTGGCTGCTGCTGCCTGCCGGCGCGGGATGGCTGAAGTACTCGGCGCTCATGTCGGCATCGCCGAGCGTTGACTTCCCGGCCAGCGACAGGTCGGCGTTGCGTGACGGCGCCGACGGCGAGGGCATATGGTCGAAGTAGCCGTCGTTCTCATCGAAGTTGACCAGCAGCACGGTCTTGCTCCATACCTCGGGCACGGCAGTGAGCGCATCCAGGACTTCCTGCAGGAACCACGCCCCCTGCACCGGGCTGGACGGCCCGGGGTGCTCGCAATAGAGCGAAGGCGCGTTCATCCAGCTCACCTGGGGCAGCTTGCCCTCGCGGATGTCCCGCTTGAACGCATCCAGGTAGCTCTCGGGGCCGATCCCCGGCAGCGTATTGGCGATGCCCTTGTAAAGCGGGTTGGCGGCATTGTCCGTGGCAGCGTCGTAGGCGTGGTACGGCAGGGCCTGGCCGGTATTGGCATAGGGTACGCCGGGTGCGCCGCCGCTGGATACGGGGAAGCCGGACGCAATGTTGGCGAGGCGGAACGGCCGGAACGCGCCCAGCATGTTGTCGCCCCATTCGTCCGGCATGTTCTGGTACGAGATCCAGTTGATGCCTGCTTCTTCCAGGCGTTCCGCATAGGTTTTCCAGGTGTAGCCCCTGTTGGCCGTGGCAGGCAGGCCGTCGATCCAGTCCCACTCGTTATTGACAAAGGCAACGCCGGCGGCGGCGCCGTTTGTGCCGGTCAGGTGGAAGGAGCGGTTGGCATCCGTGCCGGTATGCATCGAGCAGTGGTACGCATCGCACAGCGTGAACGCGTTGGCCAGCGCGAACTGGAACGGGATCTCCTTTTCCTTGAAGTACCCCATCGAGGTGTCTGTCTTATGGGTAGGCCAGCTTGCCATGCGCCCGTTGTCCCAGGCTTTCTGGCTGTCCACCCAAGCGTGCGGCGTTCCAGCGGCGCGCTGCGCGTTGTTGGCGCTGCCGTCCAGGTGATAGGGGGTGAGTACGGCGCCGCTGGTACGCTGCTGCTGCCATACCTTGCGGCCGTTGGGCAGCGGGATGGTGAACCTGTCGCCGAAGCCGCGAACGCCCTTGAGCGTGCCGAAGTAGTGGTCGAACGAGCGGTTCTCCTGCATCAGGATGACCACATGCTCGACGTCCTTGATGGTGCCGGTGGCGTTATTGGCCGGGATCGCCAGCGCCTTGCGGATGCTGGGAGGAAAGGCCGCCAGTGCTGCCGCGCCAAATCCGGCGCCGGTGACTGTCTTTAGAAAATTACGGCGTGAGTTCATCTTCTGTTCTTGTGCTCGTTGGATTCTTGGTCGTGGTTCAAGGCGCGCAACGCATATCCCGGGCGGCGGGCTTCTCGGGCTCTGTGGTGCCCGGCGTCGAGGGTTTTGCGGCGGACGTGTCGGTGCCATCATCGCCGCATGCAGTGAGCGTCGCGGCCGCGATCAAGATGGCGGCAAGCGGTCTTGCAAGGCTTTTGGGAAACATGGGGGAGCTTGATGAATGTGAAAGAAATAAGTCGGCTTGTTTGCCAGCCGGGACAATCGGGAAGTCGCGAGTGTAGGAAGGGGATGTGACAGGGGCGTGAACGGATAGGCCTGCGGATCTGCCTGAATCCTGCCGGAGAACTTCGCGAAGCGGCTCGCGACGCGCAGACGAAAAAAAGCCCGCGGCTAGGCGGGCTTCGTGGGAGCAGGGCGGTGCGGAAGGCTTACCGTGGCGCGCCGGCGGTCGGCATGGCGCCGAGACCGCCTGGAAACCAGGGTCAATCCAGCTTCGGCAGCATCTTGGCGGGATTAAGCAGGTTCTTGGGATCCAGCGCCCGCTTGACCTGCCACATCAGTTCCAGTTCCACCGGCGACTTGTAGCGCTTCAGGTCGTCGCGCTTGGCCACGCCGATGCCGTGCTCGGCGGAGATCGAGCCGTTTTCCGCGTGGGCCAGCGTATCCACGGCCTCGGAGACCGGCGCGTACCACTGCCCGAGGAACTCCGCCGCGCTCCGGTCCTTGGGACGCAGCGGGTTGAAGTGCACGTTGCCGTCGCCCATATGGCCGTAGATCACCATGCGCGCGGCGGGCTCCAGCGCCAGCACCTTGGCCGATGCGTCGCCGATAAACGCGGCGATGCGCGACAGCGGCACCGAGACATCGCACTTGATGCTGCCGCCGGTGCGGGTCTGCGCGTCCGAGATTTCCTCGCGGATTCGCCAGAAGCGCTGGGCGTCGGCCATGCTGGCGGCCACCGCTGCGTCCAGCACCAGCTCCTGCTCCAGTCCGGCCTCAAGGATTTCCATCAGCGTGGCGTTGAGGCTTTCGTTGCTGCCGCCGGAGGTGAGTTCGATCAGCACCATCCAGTCGTGCCGGGCGGGCAGGGGCGAAGCCACGTCGCCAAGGTATTCGAGCACCAGTTCCAGCGCGGGCGCGGAGATCAGCTCGAACGCCGTGACGGCCTGGCCGCCGATCTGCTTGGCCACGCCCAGCAGGCGCACGGCCGCTTCCGGGCTTTGCACGGCCACGAAGGCGACGGCGCTGGCGCGCGGCTGCGGCATCAGCTTGAGCACGGCGGCGGTGATGATGCCGAGCGTGCCTTCGGAGCCGACGAACAACTGCTTCAGGTCGTAGCCGGTATTGTCCTTGCGCAGGCCGCGCAGGGACGAATAGATCCGGCCATCCGGCAGCACCGCCTCGATGCCCAGCACCAGGTCGCGCATATTGCCGTAACGCAGCACGGCGGTGCCTCCCGCGTTGGTGGCGAGGTTGCCGCCGATCTGGCAGGTGCCTTCTGAGCCGATGCGCAGGGGGAACAGCCGCTGCTCCTGTTCGGCCGCGGCGCGGGCCGCGTTGAGCGTGACGCCGGCCTGCACGGTCAGGGTGTCGTTGATGGTGTCCACCGCCAGCACGCGGTTCATGCGGCCCAGGCTCAGCAGCACAGCGGTGCCGCTATCGTCGGGCACCGAGCCGCCCATCAGGGAGGTGTTGCCGCCTTGCGGCACCACCGGCACGCCATGGGCATGGCACCAGGCCATGACCTGGCTGACCTGCCCGGTGGTCGATGGCATGACCACCACCCGGGCCTTGCCGCGATAGATGCGGCGGTAGTCCGTGACATAGGACTCGGTATCGGCATCGCCGCTGAGGCAGGCGCCGGCGCCGACGATGGCTTGCATGGCCGCCAGCGTGGTGTCGGGGGAGGTGTGGGAGTCGGTCGGCATGTGGGCGTGCTTGGTTGTTGAAGGGGCGGCGCGGGATTCAGTAGGCGGCGGACGGGCCGGCCGCGGGCGTGGCGCAGGTGCCGATGAAGTCCGCCGCCAGCCGGCGCGCGGCGCCAGCATATACCAGTACGTCCACGCCGGTCGCCACGAAGGTGCAGCCCAGCTCCAGGTAGCGCCGTGCCAGCTTGGGGTCGGAGGTCAGCGTGCCGGCGGCCTTGCCGCTGGCGACGATGGTGCGCATGGCGCCCTCGATGGCGGCCTGCACCTCGGGGTGGCCGGGGTTGCCGCGATGGCCCATCGAGGCGGCGAGGTCGGCCGGGCCGATAAAGACGCCGTCGACGCCGTCCACGGCGCAGATGGCTTCCAGGTTGCCCAGGGCCGTCACGGTTTCGGCCTGCACCAGCAGGCAGATTTCATCGTCGGCCACGGCGAGATAGTCGGTGCGCGCGCTCCATTGCGAAGCCCGGCCCACGGCGCTGCCCACGCCGCGAATGCCCAGCGGCGGATAGCGCGTGGCGCTGACCAGCGCGGCGGCCTGCACGGCGGTATCCACCATCGGCACCAGCAGGTTCTTCGCGCCGATATCCAGCAACTGCTTGATCAGCGCCACTTCGCCCGCCACGCAGCGCACCACGGGCTGCGAGCGGTAGGGCGCGATGGCCTGCAGGGCGTGCAGCGTGGCGTGGAGGTCGTTGGGGGCGTGCTCGCCGTCGATCAGCAGCCAGTCGAAGCCGGCCGTGGCCGAGACTTCGGCCAGGTAGGGCGATGCCATCGAGAGCCACAGGCCGACCTGGGGCTGGCTGGCCGCCAGCGCGGCCTTGAATGCGTTGTGTGCGGGCATGTTGGTTCCTGTATGTCGTGGGCCGGGTGCCGCAGCGCTCAGCCGAGCTGGCCCTGGCAGAGATATTTGGTGTGCATGTAGTCGTCCAGCCCGTGGCGCGATCCCTCGCGTCCGTAGCCGGATTCCTTGACGCCGCCGAACGGCGCGGCCTCGGATGCGATGGCGCCTTCGTTGATGCCGACGATGCCGGTTTCCAGCGCCTGCGCCACGCGCCAGATGCGGCGCACGTCGTTGGAGTAGAAATAGGCGGCCAGGCCGAACGGTGTGTCGTTGGCGTCGCGGACCACTTCGTCTTCGCTGGCGAAGCGGAAGATGGCCGCTACCGGGCCGAAGGTTTCCTCGCAGGAAAGCGCCATTTCCGGGGTGGCATGGGTCAGCACGGTGGGGGCGTAGTAATGCGGGCCGTCGGCGAGGCGCACCCGTTCGCCGCCGGTGATCACGCGCGCGCCCTTGGCGACCGCGTCTTCCACGTGGCGGGCGATCTTGTCCACGGCGCGGGCGTTGATCATGGGGCCGATCTGCGAGGCTTCCTCGGTGGCGGGGCCGACGTGCAGCGCGGCCACGCGCCGGGCCAGCCGCGCCACGAAATCATCGTGCACGCCGGCCTGCACATAGACGCGGTTGGGGCAGACGCAGGTCTGGCCGCCGTTGCGGAACTTGGAGGCCATCAGGCCGTCGACGGCGGCATCGAGGTCGGCGTCGTCGAACACGATGAAGGGTGCGTTCCCGCCCAGTTCGAGGGATAGCTTTTTCAGCGTGCCGGCGGATTCGCGGGCCAGGTGCTTGCCTACCGGCGTGGAGCCGGTAAAGGTGATCTTGCGTACGCGGCTGTCTGCCAGCCAGGTGTCGACCACGGCCGGGGTGTTGGCGCGCGAGGCGGTGACGATGTTCAGGACGCCCGGGGGCAGGCCCGCTTTTTCGGCAAGGTAGACCAGGGCGAGCGCGGTCAGCGGCGTGTCTTCGGCCGGCTTGGCGACGACCGTGCAGCCGGCAGCCAGCGCCGGGGCGATCTTGCGGGCGATCATGGCGAGCGGGAAGTTCCATGGCGTGATGGCTGCCACTACGCCTACCGGTTCCCTGAGTACCAGCATCTTGCGGCCAGGGACGGATTCGGCCACGATTTCGCCGCTGATGCGGGTGGCTTCCTCGGCGAACCATTCCACATAGGAGGCGCCGTACTGGACTTCTCCGCGGCTCTCCTTGATGGGCTTGCCTTGTTCGGTGGAGATGATCCGGGCGAGGTCTTCCTGGTGTTCGAGGATCAGGGCGTGCCAGCGTTTGATCAGTTGCGCCCGTTCGCGGGCTGTGCGGCGGCTCCAGGTTGGGAAGGCGGCTGCGGCTGCGTCGGCGGCGTGGGCTGCGTCCTTGGCGGTGCTGTCGGGGACGGAGGCGAAGGTGGCGCCGGTGGCGGGGTTGGTGACTTCCAGGTGCTGGCCGGTTTGGCTGGCGGTCCATTCCTGGGCGATCAGGTTTTGGGTGCGGAGGAGGGCGGGGTGGTTGAGGGTGAGCATGGCGGCGTCTTTGGCGTCTGTTGGGCTTGATTGGTGGCGGTTGACTTCAAAGGCAACGTCAATGGCTTAAAGTCAAAGGCTTAAAGGCTTAAAGTCAAAGGCAGTTTCACCTCCCCTGCGGGGAGGCGACCTACTTTCTTGTCTTGCCAAGAAAGTAGGCAAAGAAGGCGCGCCGGATGGGGCGACACCCCCTCGGGATCCGGCGAAAAGAGCGGCCGGGACCCAAACTCG
>NZ_JBFTOX010000082.1:0-32852 GCF_056398185.1 Cupriavidus sp. 05L310 | reverse complement strand
GCCCTACGGGCTCCTTGCGTTGCGCCCGGATCGGACACATTCTTGACGGCAGCCATCGTTGCCTTGGATGAGTTGTTGACGGTCATACCTACCTCGTTGCTCACTAATCTATCAGGGATAGGTGACGCACGTCATATTGGCACGGGGGGCTGTTTCGTGCCAAATGAGACATCTGACCAAAGCATCACTGCATTGTCTTTCGATAGCAGAAAGGTAAGACCACTATCCTTTGTGCGCAAGATTGCGGACGATTGAATTGCCCCAACAGCAACTAGCAACGCGACAACAAAGAAGGTAATAAAGATTGTGAACAGAGGCCCTAGCGTCCATATTCCTGGCAACTTGGAAGGCTCTTTCAACCCAGGTCGCTCAATATCGAAGTACTCCCCACATGCTTTCACTGCATCAATGTTCTCGTTATGGGCACTCGTCCAATTGATCAGCTTGTGGGCTTGTGCGAGCGTCCTGGCAGGTACTCCAGTCGTGAATCTAAACTGCATTAAATTTGTCTGTCCGCTCAAGAACGTAGCAATAGCCTGATCGGTATTTTTTGAATTTCTGTCAAACCGAGCCCACAGCCTTGTCATTAGACTATGCGTTGATCTCGTCCGCCTCCAAACCAACCAGGCCACCAAGATGGAACCGAGCAATACCGACGAAATTCCTAGTGCTGTACCCAGGCTTGCTAGTCCCTTTACCCCTTCAAATATTTCCAACTCACTCTCCTCTAAACGAGATCATCTGTATTTTCTCCGCAGATGTAGTTGAGATGCAGAAGCATCACTTTACGATGCATTGACAAAAAAAAGGCCAACCTCGATACGAGGTTGGCCTTTTTTTAATTAGAGATTTTTAGCGACGTTGTTCAAACATCAATATTCCGAGCCACCAAAGCATTAGACTCAATGAAGTTCCGCCGCGGCTCAACCTCATCCCCCATCAGCGTAGTAAAAATCTGATCCGCCGCAATAGCATCCTCAATCTGCACCTTAAGCAGTCGGCGCTGGGTAACGTCCAAAGTAGTCTCAAACAACTGCTCAGGATTCATCTCCCCCAGCCCCTTATAGCGCTGACGAGACACCCCACGCTCGGCCTCAGACAACAACCACTGCATGGCAGCGTGGAAGTCATTCACCGTCTGGTCGCGCAGCTTCTCGCCCTCGCCACGGCGCACCTTGGTGCCTTCCGCAATCAGGCCCTGGAAGGTCTTGGCGGCCAGCGACAGCGCAGCGTAATCAGCACCGTGGACAAAGTCAGCGTCCAGGTGAGACAGGCGCACATTGCCATGATGCCGGCGGGCGATCATCAGGCGGTGCTTGTCCGTCTTCTCATCAAACTGCGCATAGACATCCGCCGTGCCGTCGTCATTCACCGCGGCGCCCAGCAGCGTCTTGGCGTGCATTTCCGACAACTTGGCCTTCAGCGCGGTAGCTGAGGCCTCAGCAGCGGCAGCGCTGTCCAGGTCCAGCTCGATGCCGTCGGCAATGGCGCGCAGGGCGTCGCTGTCCACGATGCGGGCCAGGCGGCCGATCACGGCTTCGGCCAGTTGGTACTGGCGGGCCAGTTCGGTCAGGGCGTCGCCGGCGACTTCGCTGCCGTCGGGGTTGACCAGGGCGGCCTTTTCCATGGCCAGGCGCAGCAGGTAGGCGTTGAGCTCATTGTCGTCCTTGATATAGCGCTCTTCCTTGCCGTGCTTGATCTTGTACAGCGGCGGTTGGGCGATATACACGTGGCCGCGCTCGATGATGTCGGGCATCTGGCGGTAGAAGAACGTGAGCAGCAGCGTGCGGATGTGGGAGCCGTCCACGTCCGCGTCGGTCATGATGATGATGCGGTGGTAGCGCAGCTTGTCGAGGTTGTAGTCGTCCTTGCCGATGCCGGTGCCTAGCGCCGTAATCAGCGTGAGCACTTCCTGGCTGGAGAGCATTTTGTCGAAGCGGGCGCGTTCCACGTTCAGGATCTTGCCCTTGAGCGGCAGGATGGCCTGGAACTTACGATCGCGGCCTTGCTTGGCGGAGCCGCCTGCGGAGTCACCCTCCACCAGGAAGAGTTCGGACTGGGCGGGGTCTTTTTCCTGGCAGTCGGCGAGCTTGCCGGGCAGGCCCATGCCGTCGAGCACGCCTTTGCGGCGGGTCATTTCGCGGGCCTTGCGGGCGGCTTCGCGGGCGCGGGCGGCGTCTACGATCTTGCCGCAGATGATCTTGGCGTCTACCGGGGTTTCCAGCAGGAAGTCGCCGAGGGCCTTGGCGACGAGTTCTTCCACGGGCAGGCGCACTTCGGAGGAGACGAGCTTGTCCTTGGTCTGCGAGCTGAACTTGGGCTCGGGCACCTTGACGGAGAGCACGCAGGCGAGGCCTTCGCGCATGTCGTCGCCGGTGGTTTCTACCTTGGCCTTTTTGGCGATCTCGTTTTCTTCGATGTACTTGTTCATCACGCGCGTCATGGCGGCGCGCAACCCGGTCAGGTGGGTGCCGCCGTCACGTTGCGGGATGTTGTTGGTGAAGCAGAGGACTTGTTCGTTGTAGCCGTCGTTCCACTGCATGGACACTTCTACGGCGATACCGTCTTTTTCGGTGTTGGCGTAGAAGATGTTGGGGTGCAGGGTGCTCTTGCCGCGGTTGATGTATTCAACGAAGCCTTTGACGCCGCCGGAGAAGGCGAAGTCTTCTTCCTTGCCGGTGCGCTGGTCGGCCAGGCGGATGTGCACGCCGTTGTTCAGGAACGAGAGCTCGCGGATGCGCTTGGCCAGGATCTCGTAGTGGAACTCGACGTTGGTGAAGATTTCTTCGTCGGCGAGGAAGTGGACTTCGGTGCCGCGCTTGTCGGTGGGGCCGAGGATCTTCATCGGCGAAACTTCCACGGGCACGCCGTCGGGGCCGGTCACGGTTTCCACCAGGCGGTTCTGCACGGCGCCTTGGGCGAACTCGAGCAGGTGGGCCTGGCCGTCGCGGCGCACGGTCAGGCGCAGCCACTTGGAGAGGGCGTTCACGCAGGACACGCCCACGCCGTGCAGGCCGCCGGAGACCTTGTAGCTGTTCTGGTTGAACTTGCCGCCGGCGTGCAGCTCGGTCATGGCGATTTCTGCCGCGCTGCGCTTGGGTTCGTGCTTGTCGTCGAACTTGACGAGCGGGGGAATGCCGCGGCCGTTGTCGGTGATGGAGATCGAGTTGTCGCTGTGGATGGTGACGGTGATTTCCGTGCACCAGCCGGCCAGGGCTTCGTCGATGGAGTTGTCCAGCACTTCAAATACGAGGTGGTGCAGGCCGGTGCCGTCGGACGTGTCGCCGATGTACATGCCCGGACGCTTGCGCACCGCCTCCAGGCCTTCCAGGATCTGGATCGAGCCTGCGCCGTAGCTGTCTTGCTGTTGCGGTTGCGATTGCGGTTGTTGCTCTTCGGTCATGTTCTCTTACTCACGGCGAATGCGGCGATCTCTCGTCACGCCCGGATGGGCGCGCCCGGATCGGGCCGCATAGCGGGTTACATAAAAACGGCAAAAGGGGCGGATCTCGACGATCCGGCCCCTGGTGCGGCGGGTCTTGCGCGGGGCCCCTGGGGCGGCTGCGCAAGCCGTGGTGTGCCGTTAGATGCTCCGGTTTTGCGTATCTTGTGGTCCTTGTTACCGGCTCATCAAATGCGCATCGGCATGACGACGTACTTGAAGTTGTCGTCTTCCGGCACGGTGATCAGCGCGCTCGAATTGGAGTCGCCGAGGCTGACCTGGACTTGCTCGCTCTTGAGGTTGGCGAGCACGTCCAGCAAATAGGTCACGTTAAAACCGATATCGAGGGCATCGCCCGAATAATCAAGTTCGAGTTCTTCCTGCGCTTCTTCCTGGTCCGCGTTGGTGGAGCTGATCTTGAGCACGTGCGTATCCAGGATGCAGCGCACGCCCTTGAACTTGTCGGTGGTCAGGATGGCGGTGCGTTGCAGGGCTTGCTGCAGCTTGACGCGATCGATGGCGAAGGCGTTCTTGTAGCCCTTGGGGATCACGCGCTGGAAGTCCGGGAACTTGCCTTCGACCAGCTTGGAGATCAGCTCGATATTGGCGAAGGTGAACTTGACCTGGTTGGCGGCCAGTTGCACTTGCACGGGATCGTCGTTGTCTTCCAGCAAGCGTTGCAGCTCGAGGATGGTCTTGCGCGGGATGATCACTTCCTGGCGCGACGGGGCGCCTTCGCCGCTTGTGGCTTCGGTGTCCAGCTCCACGCCGCAGTAGGCCAGGCGGTGGCCGTCGGTGGCGACTGCCATGACCTTCTTGCCGTCCACCACCAGCAGCATGCCGTTGAGGTAGTAGCGGATGTCTTGCTGGGCCATGGCGAAGTGGACCATGGCGAGCAGGTGCTTGAAGGTCTTTTGCGGCAGGCTGACGGATGCGCCGAATTCGCTGGCTTCGGCTACCGTGGGGAATTCCTCGGCGGCCAGGGTCTGCAGCGCGAAGCGGCTCTTGCCGGACTGCACGGTCATGCGCTTGTCGTTGAGCGACAGGGCGACTTCGCCGTCGGGCATGGCGCGCAGGATGTCGAGCAGCTTGCGGGCGGCCACGGTGGTGGCCACGGTGTCGCTGCCCACACCACATTCGGCGTGCGTGGTGATCTGGATCTCGATGTCGGTCGAGAGGAAGGATACGTTGGACCCGGACTTGCGAATCAGCAGGTTGGCCAGGATCGGGAGTGTGTGGCGGCGCTCCACGATGCCGCTCACGATTTGCAGCGGACGCAGCAGATTGTCTCGCGAGGTTTTGACCAATTGCATTGAATTTATCCTTCGTCGTTTTGTAGTAAGCGACCGCGGGTGCGTATTGACGACTTGCACTAACTCGTATGCATTACCAAAATTACTTTGGAATCAACAAGTTAATTCGCCATTGTACCAAGGATAAGCCGCTGCGGTGAAGCGGGGGAAGCGCGACCGGAGGGTTAATTGTGCACCAAACACCACAATTTAAGACTTCTTCGACGGCTGGCGACTTTTGTCGCCGGCCACCCCCTCCGCCGCTCGTCCCGACTCACCGCAAAGCCTTAGCCCAGGCCGTTTTCATGGCAATGTTCCGGCAATGCCCCGGCGATGCTTCCGATTGATTCATGCGCCGGGCCATGCCCGGCGCGTACCCTACAGTATGCCAGCCCCGCGTGACGGGTCTGCTAAATGCTGATTCACTGCGATTTCACGCTCGGGGTTACCCCTTGAGCGTCTGTTCCAGCACGTGCAGCTCGTGGTTGAGCTGCGCGTCCTTGCTGCGCTCATCCGCGATCTTGCGCACCGCGTGCAGCACGGTGGTGTGATCGCGTCCGCCGAACAGCTCGCCGATTTCCGGCAGGCTTTTCTGCGTGAGTTCCTTGGCCAGGTACATGGCAATCTGGCGGGGCCGCGCGATATTGGCGGGCCGCTTCTTGCTGTACATGTCCGCGACCTTGATGTTGTAGAAATCCGCGCAGGTCTTCTGGATGTTCTCGACAGAAATCTGGCGGTTCTGCACCGTCAGCAGGTCCTTTAGCGCTTCGCGGGTGACATCGATGGTGATGTCCTTGCCGTGGAAGTTGGAGAAGGCCAGGATCTTGCGGAGCGCGCCTTCCAGCTCGCGCACGTTCGATCGCAAATGCTTGGCGACGAAGAAGGCGACTTCCTCGGGCACGCTGACGTTCTCGGCGGCGGCTTTCTTCATCAGGATCGCTACGCGCATTTCCAGCTCGGGCGGCTCGATGGCGACCGTCAGGCCGGAATCGAAGCGCGAGATCAGGCGATCGTCGATGCCGCTGATTTCCTTGGGGTAGGTATCGCTGGTGATGATCACCTGCGCCCGGTTGGCGATCAGGGCCTCGAAGGCGTAGAAGAACTCTTCCTGCGTGCGGTTCTTGCCGGAGAAGAACTGAATATCGTCGATCAGCAGCAGGTCGAGCGAGTGGTAGTAGCGCTTGAACTCGTCGAAGGCTTTTCGCTGGTACGCCTTCACCACATCGGAGACGTATTGCTCGGCGTGGATGTAGCGGATGCGGGCGCGCGGGTTCTCCAGCAACATGAAGTTGCCGATGGCGTGGATCAAGTGGGTCTTGCCCAGGCCTACGCCGCCATATAGATAGAGCGGGTTGTAGGACTTGCCGGGATTGTTGGCCACCTGGATGGCGGCGGCGCGCGCGAGCTGGTTGGCCTTACCGGTGACGAAGTTGTCGAAGGTCAGGATGTGGTTCAGGCGCGAGCGCTCGTGCACCGAGTCGTTCTGCTGCTGGCCGCCTGGCTGGTTGCCGGGGTGGCCCTGATGTCCCTGGTGCCCCTGGTGCCCTTGATGGCCGCCCTGCTGACCGGGGTGGCCGCCCTGCATGGGCTGCTGCGAAGGCTGCACGCGGTAGGAGCGGGCGCTGGCCTCGGCCGGGTCCAGTTGCGGCACGTCAATATCGACGAGCTCGCCACCCATGCCGCCCATATTGCCCTGGCCAGCATTGCCGGGATAGTTGCCGGGGTAGGGCGCTTGCCCGCCGCGCGGGCCGCCTTGCGGCTGCGCGCCGGCCTGGTTCATGGGGCCGTAGCCAGGCGCCCCCTGGCCCGGCTGCATGCCGGGCTGGCCGAAATTCTGCGACAGCGGCTGGCCGGACGGATAGCCGGGGCCGGCGTGCGCCGGCGCCATGCCGGGCTGCCCTTGCTGCGGATAGCCGGCAGCCGCCCGGCCCGACGCGGCGGGATCCAGGACGAAGTGAACGCTGACGTTGGCTTCCCAGTATTCGCAGGCGAGCGCGGTGATGCGCCCGGAGAACTGGCTTTTTACCCAGTCGAGCTTGAAGCGGTTGGGCGCGGCGATCCGCAGCGCGTGCGCTTCCTCGTCGAAGCCGACAGGCGCCAACGGCTTGATCCAGGTCTTGAACTGTTGCGGCGTCAGTTCGCGCTCGAGTTGCGCGGCTGCTGCCTGCCAGAAATCTTGCATTGTTTTGTTGTTCGGTTTTCGCCACGGGTACATGGTCAGTCCGGTCAAATGGACAACAGGCAAGGATCGATGTGGCATCCCTGCCGGCAGTCCGTAAACCCCGAAAAGCGACCGCAAAAGCGATCCGCAAATGACCCCGCAGCCCGGGCTCCCTGGTAATCGACGCGACAAGCGGGATCCGCTGACGAGACAGGTGGCGTAACCGCCGCCGCCCGTTGCGCGTCCGTTGTCCGGCATGCCAGGAGTAGTGCCCGGGTTGCGCTTGCGCCACGCAGCCCGTGTGGTGTTTGGACCCGGATTGTACCCCCCGCCCCAAGTTATCCACAAAGGATAAGTCTGTGGATAAGTTGTGAAAAAGCAGTGAATTGTTGTGCACAACCCCAGTTCTGGTGCGGGTTTCCGGGTAGGTAAAACGCAGGAAAAGCCTGACAAAACAGGGACTTCACTCACCCCCGCCAACCCTGGGTGCAACCCCCGCAATAAAAAAACTTACCCACTGGCGATTGTGGACAATGAAATACAACAGGCTGTTGCGTGTTTTTCAGGCAGGGGTGCCGCACACGTCTCTAAACCATCCGTAGTCTTGACACACCGCGCGAAACTCAGTTAAATGGCGGGTTCTGCGATGCCGCAGGGGATCACGTATGCGCATCGCCGGGTCTGACCTGTTCCGTGCGAGACTGGCGCGTTACCTCAGCTTTTCACTAAGCTGAAGCGTGCCGGAAATGGCTGGATTGGCCGGAACAGGCAGCGGGCCGAGCAGGCTGACGGGGTCGGAGCGGATGGGTTGATGAGATCCGGTCCGGCGAGATTCCCTCCCACACCTGCTTCGCGAGTGTCGATGTCCGATTCGTCGGTGCCTTCGATGCGCGAGACACACGGCCGGCAGCAAGATCACCACAGCAGTCGGCAACACCGCAAACCGCGGCAGCCCCATGCGAACCATACGCGGCGGCGCCCGGCTTAACGCCGGAAGCCGGGCGAGCCCAGATCAACCAGAGAGTGCAACATGAAACGTACATACCAACCTTCCGTTACCCGCCGCAAGCGTACCCATGGTTTCCGCGTGCGCATGAAGACCCGCGGCGGCCGTTCCGTCATCAACGCGCGTCGCGCCAAGGGCCGCAAGCGCCTGGCAGTCTAAGGGCCTGGCGACCGGCCACGGTGGCGCTGCAGTTTGCGCCGCCCTGGCCAACCGCCTCGCCTTTTGGACGGCCGGTAGCCTGCCGCCAAGCACAGCTTTTTCGCTAGCTTCGCCCAGCGTGTCTACTTTTGCCTACCCTAAAGCCGCGAGGCTCACAAAGACGGATGAGTTTTCATCCGTTTTTGCTTTGCGCCCGCGCCGCCGCAGCCAGCATTTCGTGCTGTATGTGGGCGAGAACAACCTGCCGCAAGCCCGCCTAGGTGTCGTCGTTGGCAAGAAGTTCGCGGCGCGTGCCGCCGAGCGCAACCTGGTGAAGCGCATGGTGCGGGAACTGTTCCGCCTTCGGCAGGACCAACTCGCGGGCCGCGATGTGTTGCTGCGCCTGCAGGCAAAGTTTCCGCGTGCGGAATTTGCCAGCCGCAGCGCCATACGCCGGGCGTGCCTGGCGGAGCTGACCGGCTTGTTCGAGGTAGCGGTCCGTCCGCTTGCCCCGCGCCCTGCTGCCCCTTCCGGGGTGTCGCCGCCGAAGTCCGCCGAGGCTGCGCCCACTGAAGTCCCGCCCTCGGGCGCTCCTGCCTGACCAGCCCGCTGCCATGAAGCGAATCCTGCTTGCCCTGCTGCGTATCTACAAGATCGCCCTGAGCCCGTTTTTTGGCTCGCAGTGCCGCTTCCTGCCTACCTGTTCCGATTACGCCCGCGAAGCGATCCTGTGCCACGGCGCCGGTCGCGGCAGCTGGATGGCCGCTTGCCGGCTGTGCCGCTGTCATCCGTTCACGGATGGCGGGTATGATCCGGTGCCACCGGCATCGGCAACCAAGCAAGACCGGGCTTCCGCCGCGGCTGGCCACCCGCCAGTCACGATCCGGCTACCCCGCCCCTGATTTCCTCCGACCACAGCGAGACATGGATATCAAACGCACCATACTCTGGGTCATCTTCTCGATGGCCCTCGTGCTGCTCTACGACAACTGGCAGCGCGCCAACGGTCACCAGTCGATGTTCTTCCCGAGCGCGACGCAGCAGGCTCCGGCAACCGCCGGCGGCGCTTCCGCTCCGCAAGGCGACGTGCCCAAGGCCAATGCGACGGCCGGCACCGCCGCAGGCGCCCCGGTGACCGCACCGGCAGCCGCGGCCCAGCCGGGCGGCGAGAAGATCGTGGTGAGCACCGACGTGATGCGTGCCCAGATCGACACCGCCGGCGGCATCCTCACGCGCCTGGAACTGTTGAACCACCATGAGAAGGACGGCCAGCCCGTCGTGCTGTTCGAGCGCGACCAGACCCGTACCTACATGGCCCGTTCCGGCCTGATCGGTGGCGACCTGCCCAACCACACCACCATCTTCACCGCTTCGGCCGGTCCGCGCGACCTGGCCGGCTCGGACAAGGTGGCGGTGACGCTGACGGCGGAGAAGGACGGGGTCAAGCTGGCCAAGACCTATACCTTCCATAAGGGCAGCTACGTTGTCGACACGCAATTTGCCGTGACCAACGACAGCGGCAAGCCGGTCTCGCCGACGCTGTACATGGAACTGACGCGCGACGGCAGCAAGGTCGAGCAATCGCAGTTCTACAGCACCTTCACCGGCCCGGCGATCTACACCGATACGGACAAGTATCACAAGATCAACTTCGACGACATCGCCAAGGGCAAGGCTTCGGTCCCCGCGGCGGGTTCGAGCGGCTGGGTTGCGATGGTGCAGCATTACTTTGCCTCGGCCTGGATCCCGCAAGCCGGGAAGGAGCACAGCTTCTACGTCGAGAAGATCGACAACAACCTGTTCCGCGTGGGCGTGCAGCAGCCGCTGGGCGCGATCGCCCCGGGTGCCACGGTGACCACCGATGCGCGCCTGTTCGCCGGCCCGCAGGAAGAGCGCATGCTCGAGAAGATCACCCCGGGCCTGGAACTGGTGAAGGACTATGGCTGGCTGACCATCCTGGCCAAACCGCTGTTCTGGCTGCTGGAAAAGCTGCACGGCTTCCTGAACAACTGGGGCTGGTCGATCATCGCGCTGACGGTGCTGATCAAGCTGGTGTTCTTCCCGCTGTCGGCGGCCAGCTACAAGTCCATGGGCAAGATGAAGGACCTGCAGCCCCGCATGACCGCGATGCGTGAACGCCTGAAGGGCGATCCGCAGAAGATGAACCAGGAGATGATGGCGCTGTACCGCACCGAGAAGGTCAACCCGCTCGGCGGCTGCCTGCCCATCGTGATCCAGATCCCGGTGTTCATCGCGCTGTACTGGGTGCTGCTGTCGTCGGTGGAAATGCGCGGCGCGCCGTGGCTGGGCTGGATCCATGACCTGTCGGTACCGGATCCGTTCTACATCCTGCCGGTGGTGATGGCGGTATCGATGTTCGTGCAGACCAAGCTGAACCCGACCCCGCCGGACCCGGTGCAGGCCAAGGTCATGATGATCATGCCGCTGGTGTTCTCGTTCATGTTCTTCTTCTTCCCGGCCGGCCTGGTGCTGTACTGGGTTGTGAACAACGTCCTGTCGATCGCCCAGCAATGGCAGATCAACCGGATGCTCGGCAAGAGCAAGGCGAAGGCTGCCGTGGCGGTTAAGAGCTGAAGTTGAAACCGGGCCGCGGGTGGCAAACCCGCCGGCCCGGCACGTGCACCAAAGGGGCCGCCCGAAGCATCAATGGCGGCCTGACTGGAATCCCCCGCAGGTATCGGCTTGCGGGGGATTTTGCTTTTCCGAGGGGTGCTTTGTCAGGTGGTGTTGCCTTGGCAGCAAGGCTCCATGCAGAAGGTTTGCCAAATTTTGCCAAACTCGCTAGCATGAAACCATGAGCACCATGAATATTTCCCTGCCCGAAACGCTCAAGGCCTTTGTCGATGAGCAAGTCAACCGGCGCGGCTACGGCACCAGTAGCGAGTACGTGCGCGAGCTGATCCGCAAGGATCAGGATCGCCAGCACCTTCGCGGCCTGCTATTGGCGGGTGCCGATTCGGCGCCGACGGCGCCGGCCGATAGCGACTACTTCGACGCCCTGCGAGCGCGGGTGCGCAACGCGCGGGAATGAGGGCCAAACCTGTCATCCCAAGGGCGCTTGCCAGGCGTGATGTCGAGGAAGCGGTCACCTACTATCTGAATGAAAACGCTGAGCAGGCAGCACTTGGCTTCATTGACGCGCTGGAGCAGGCCTACGTGCACATTGGCAAGCATCCGGCCGCCGGCTCGCCCCGCTACGTACACGAGCTTGATCTTCCGGGCCTACGCACCTGGCCTCTGGCGCGCTACCCGCACATCGTGTTCTACGTTGAGCGCGATGACCACATCGATGTCTGGCGCGTCCTGCACGGCATGCGAGACATCCCCGCCTGGCTGCGTGACAGCGACGAGGTTCCCCGTTGACGCTTTCGCAGGCACGGCCAGGCGCAAGACGTAAGTGACCGTCGCGACCGTCGGACCGTCTCGTCAATCCAGCCGCTTGCCCGCCGTTTCCCGCACCATCGCCAGACCCACCAGCGAGACAATGCCGCAGCCGATCACATATAAAGCCGGCGCGTTGCGGCTGCCGGTCAGGTCGATCAGCCACGTTGCCAGGAACTGCGCAAACCCGCCGAACACCAGCACGCCGATGCAGTAGACCACCGACAGGCCGGTAGCGCGAATCCTGCGGGGAAACAACTCCGTCAGCAGTACGACCGAAGGCACCACATTGAAGACCAGCGTCAGCGCCAGCACGGCCACCGCGAGCAGCAGCACCTCCAGCGTGGGGTGCGCATTGATCAGCAGGAAGGCCGGATAGATCAGCAGCAGCATCGCCAGGCGCGACCACAGGATGGCCGGCTTGCGCCCCACGCGGTCCGACAGGCGGCCGGCACAGGCGGACAGCGACAACTGCACCAGCGCTGCCAGGCAGCCGGCGCCCATGCCGAGCGACAGCGGCATCTTCAGCACGGTCACGGCGTAGCTCGTCATGTAGTGCAGCACGATGTAGGTGGCGGAGGTGCCGCCGATGGTGATCAGCACCCCGGCCATCACCGCGCGGCCATGGCCGACGAATACTTCGGCCAGGCCCGCGCGCTCGCCGGCGGTGCCGTGGGCGCCCACGGTTGCGGGATCGGCTGTCTCGTCCAGATGCCGCCGGATGTAGAGGCCAACCGGGATCACCAGGATGCCAAGCAGGAAGGGCAGGCGCCAGCCCCAGCTTTCCAGCGCTGCGGGCGCCAACGTATTCGTCAGCAGCAGGCCAACCAGCGAGCCCAGCAACACGCTCACGCCCTGGCTGAACAATTGCCAGCTACCGAAGTAGCCGCGCGAGTTGTCGTCGGCGTATTCCATCAACAGGGCAGTGGACGCGCCCATCTCGCCGCCGATGGCAAAGCCTTGCACCAGCCGCGCCAGCACGATCAGCGCCGGCGCGAACAGGCCCGCCTGCGCATAGGTGGGCGCCACCACAAACAGCGCCGAGCCCAGCCCCATCATCCACAGCGTCAGGGTCATGGCTGGCTTGCGGCCGACGCGGTCGGCGTACAGCCCGATCAGCACGCCGCCCAGAGGCCGCGCCACAAAGCCCACGCCGAAGGTGGCCAGCGACAGCATCAGCTGCCCAAGCGCGCCTTCCACCGGAAAATACAGCCGTCCGATCATCACGGCAAAGAAGCTGTAGACGGTGAAATCGTAGAACTCGAGCCCGTTGCCGATGGTGATGGCGGCGATAGCGCGGCGCGTGGGCGCCGGCAATGCGGGCGCGGCGGCAAGCGGCTGCGCCGGTGCGGCGGTGGTGGACATGGTCAGGTCTCCTTGAATCGTTATTGCCGGGCATCCGCCCGGTCATGCCCGTGCGCGGTGGGGCTCAGGCCAGGAAGCGTTCGGCCAGCTTGACCCAATAGGTCGCGCCGAGCGGCAGGCAGGCGTCGTTGAAGTCGTAGCCGGGGTTGTGCACCATGCAGCCTCCCTCGCCATCGCCGTTGCCGATGATCAGGTAGCAGCCCGGGCGCTGCTCCAGCAGGAAGGCGAAGTCCTCGCTGCCGGTGAGCGGGACCATGTTGTCGATCAGCCCTTCCTCGCCCAGCCATTCGCGCGCCACCTCGCGGGCCAGTTCCGTCTCGGCGGAGTGGTTGACCAGCACCGGGTAGCGGCGGTCGTAATCGACTTCGGCGCGCGCGCCGAAGCTCTCGGCCTGGGCGTGGGCCAGCGCGGTGATGCGGGTCTGGAGCAGGTCGCGCACCTCGGCCTTGAGGGCACGCACGGACAGGCGCATCTCGGCGCTGTCGGGGATCACGTTAGGCGCCTTGCCCGCCTGGATGGCGCCGACCGTGACGATGGCCATGTCGAGCGGGTTCACGTTGCGGGCCACCACGCTCTGCAGCGCCATCACCATGGAGGCGCAGACCACCACCGGATCGATGGCCTTGTGCGGCACCGCGCCGTGGCCGCCGCGTCCGTTCACGCGGATGGTGACGGTATCGGACGAGGCCATGAAGGGGCCGGGCAGGAAGCCGAACTTGCCGACCGGATGGCCCGGCATGTTGTGCAAGGCGAACACGGCATCGCACGGAAAGCGCTCGAACAGGCCGTCGTTGAGCATTTCGCGGGCGCCGCCCATGCCTTCCTCGGCGGGCTGGAAGATCAGGTGCAGCGTGCCTTTGAAGGGCTTGTGCTCGGCCAGGTACCTGGCGGCGGCGAGCAGCGTGGCGGTATGGCCATCGTGCCCGCAGGCGTGCATCTTGCCGTCGAGCTTGCTGGCGTAGGGCAGGCCGGTGGCTTCCTGGATCGGCAGCGCATCCATGTCGGCGCGCAAGCCAAGCGCGCGGCCTTCGCCGTGGCGCAGCGTGCCGACCACGCCGGTGCCGCCCAGGCCGCAATGCACCGCGTAGCCCCAGGCCTGCAGGCATTCCGCCACCAGGTCGCTGGTGACGAATTCCTCGAAGCCGAGTTCGGGATGCGCGTGGATGCGGTGACGCAACGCGACCATCTCGGCTTCGATGGCGCGGATGCCGGGCAAAACCGGGGACATTGCGGATACGGGGGCTTGCGGCATGACAGGTCTCCTTGTGGGTACCGGGCGGCTGACGCCATGCTGGCGGCGCCCCCGTGGGACAGGGAACCGATCATAGGCAGCGTCCACCCGTCGCGGGAAGCCGCAATCTTGTTATCCTGACAACCGTTGGTTGTCGCTAGAGCGCAGCCCGCCTCCAGTCCACGCCGGTCCACCCGATTCCCCCACCTGTGAAACTGCATCAACTACAAGCCCTGGTTGCCGTTGCCGACGCCGGCAGCATCCGTGCCGCCGCACGCCTGCTGGCCCTTTCCCAGGCGGCCGTGACCAAGGCGTTGCGCGAGCTGGAGGCGGAACAGCGATTGCCGCTGCTGCTGCGCACCGCAGGTGGCGTTGGCTTCACGGAGACGGGGCAAAGACTGCTGGGCCACGCGCGCCTGGTAGTCGGCCAGCTCGAGCGCGCCAATGCGGAACTGGCGGAACTGCGCGGCGAGGTGGGCGGCCGGCTGTCGATCGGGGTCACGCCCTGGGTCATGCTGACCTTCCTGTCGGAGGCGATGCTGCATTTTCGCGAGCGCATGCCGGGAGTGCAGCTTGAGGTGTTCGAAGGCTTGACCGCAGTGGCGTTGCCGCGCTTGCGCGAGGGCCTGCTCGATTTTGTCGTGGGGCCGTTCACGCCGGCCATGTCCGGACAGGAGTTCGACTGCGAGCTACTGCTTGCCTATGACTCCTGCGTCGTGGCCAGCCGCGGCCATCCCTGCGCCGGCAAGACCGCGCTGCATCAATTGCTCGACCAGGACTGGGTGGTGAACTACACACCCGCCAGCTATCCCGCCATGATGCAGAACCTGTTCTGGCAGCACGGCGCCGACATCGAGCCGCGCCATCTGCATTGCGCCCATTCGACCTCGCTGCTGCTGGAAATGGTGCGGCATGCGGGCATGATCACCTATTGCCCGCGCCCGCTGATGGTCACCGAAGCGCTGCGCGGCTGGGTGCAGGCGGTGCCGGTAGCGGAACGCTTCGAAACCAGCCAGCTCGGCATCATCGCGCGCCGCAGCGCGATGCGCGGCGCGGCCGCGCAGTGCTTCGTGGATTGCCTGCTGGCAGTGATCCGGCGGCGCGCCCGTTCCGCCGCGCCGGCGGATCGCGAGTTGTTCGATTTGCTCAAGCTGTTGTTCTGAGCGCCGGCCCATCACGCAGGCACATGCAGGCACATGCAGGCTCACCCGGGCTCACTCAGGCGCGTGGCAAACCGCCTCGATATTGTGACCGTCCGGATCCAGCACGAACGCCCCGTAGTAGTTCGGGTGATAGTGCGGCCGCAAGCCCGGCGCGCCATTGTCGCGTCCGCCGGCCGCCAGCGCCGCCTTGTAATAGGCATCCACCTCCGCACGCGTGTTCGCGCGAAAGGCGATGTGCAGCGGCGGTTGGTTGGGCGTGCCGTTGCTGATCCAGAACTCGGGCTTGTCGGGCGGGCCGAAGCCGGCGACATCCGCATGGCCGGTCACGCTGGCGGGAAACTCCATATTCTTGATGAAGCCGAGCGAACCCAGCGCTGCGGTGTAGAAGGCCCGGCTCCTGGCGAAGTCGCTAACTACGACGCCTGTGTGATCGATCATCTTGTCGCTTCTCTCTGGTTTTGGGTTGGTTTTCTGAATCAGGCCAGGTCGAGCACGCTCATGGTGGCGTTGAAACGGCTGACCAGCACCGCCTCGCCGTGCACGCTGGCGAAGACATCGGCTTCGACCACGATGATGGCGCGTCCGGATTTCAGCACGTCCGCGCGGCAGGTCAGGCGCTCGCTGCGGGCGGCCCGGAGCAGGTTGATCTTGAACTCGGCCGTCACCACATGACGCCCGGTGTCGAGCATGGTGGTGGCGGCCGCGCCGGCGGTATGGTCAGCCATGGTCGCCTGCACGCCGGCATGCACGACGCCGCCGTGCTGCAGGTGGCGCGGCGTGACCAGCAACTCGCTCTCGCACCAGCCCGGCCCGCAATCCACCAGGTGTATGCCGATGTCGGTGACAAAGGCAGCCTGGCGAAAGCCGGCCTCGATGGTGTCCCGCAGCAAAAGACGCTCTTGTTCGGTGGACATGCGCTTCTCCTCGCACTGGGCGGTGGCCGGGTACGGCAAGCTCAGGGTGGCCGGATGGCCTTGCCAACACCCATTCCAACCCGAAGCCGGCAGGCTGTCAATGGAGTGCGGCGCAACCGGCACAATCGCCTACACTGGATAGAGATGTTCTGAACCTGGCCTCCGCCAGATCTGGTAGATACGCCATGCGTGCCGCCAACCTTCCCATCCAGTTGCACCCGCGCATGCGCGTCATCGATGCTTTCATGGCGCTGGCCGATGCGGGACTGGTTGCCGTTGCCGATCAACTCGATGCGCTGCACCGGCGCGACCATCCCGACGACGTCCATGCACTGCGGGTGGCGACGCGGCAGCTTCGCGCCATCTGCTGGGCATTCGGGCCCGCCCTGCCCAGGCCTGTCCGCGCGCGCTGGAACGATTGCCTGCGCCAGCTGGCGCAGGCTGCGAACGATGTGCGCGACTGGGACGTGTTCATCGCCGAGACCTTGCGGCCCGCGCTGGACAGGCAGCCGGAGGATCCGGTGCTGGCGGCGCTGCACGACACCGCCCTCACGCGCCGCCACTACGCACGCGCGACGATGGTGGCACAGCTCGCCGAATACCAGCACTGGCCGCTACCCGTGCTGCACCGCGATCTCACACACCTGAACCGCGCCGGCCCGCGTGGCGCGGGCGCCGCCGCGCGGGATCACCTGGCGGACTTCGCGCGCCGGCGGATACGCCGCGGGCGCAAGCGGGTGAGGGCGCTGATGCGCGCCGCCCGCTCGGAGGAGCTGGCACGCGTGCACCGCTTCCGGCTTGCCGGCAAGCGGCTGCGCTATGTCATCGAAGCCATGAAGCCGGTACTGGCCGAACGCTATGCCCGGCGCCTGCACCGCAAGCTGGTGAAGCGGCAGGGCAGGCTGGGCAGCTTGCTCGACGGCGCCGTGGCGCGCCGGCTGATGGTGGAGTGCCTGTACGCGCCCGTCGCGGAAGCGCCCGGCGCAGCCGACACTGCGCAAGCGGCAAGTGCGCCGGGTGCGGCACCCGCGCAGGATCGATCTGCGACAATATCGCCATGACCGCCATCACCTCCTCCCAGCCTCGTACCGCTTCCGCCGCCAACGCCACTCCCATAGCCGCCATCGCAACCGCGCCCGGACGCGGCGGCATCGGCGTGGTGCGCGTGTCCGGCCCCGATGTGAGCGCGATCGCGCTGGCCGTGTGCGGCCAGGCGCTCAAACCGCGCCATGCCACCTACCTGCCGTTCCTCGATGCCCACGGCAAGGCGATCGACCACGGCCTGGCGCTGTACTTCCCGGCGCCGCACTCCTACACCGGCGAAGAGGTGCTGGAGCTGCAGGGCCACGGCGGCCCGGTGGTGATGCAGATGCTGCTGGCGCGCTGCCTGGATGCGGGCCGCGGGATTGGCCTGCGCCTGGCCGAGCCCGGCGAGTTCACGCGCCGCGCCTTTCTCAACGACAAGCTCGACCTGGCCCAGGCGGAAGCCGTGGCCGACCTGATCGAAGCCAGCACCGAAGCCGCCGCGCGCTCGGCCGCGCGCTCCATGGAGGGCGTGTTCTCGCAGGCCATCCACGCGCTGGTGGAGCAGGTGATCCACTTGCGCATGCTGGTAGAGGCCACGCTGGATTTCCCCGAAGAAGAGATCGATTTCCTCGAAGCCTCCAACGCGCGCGGCCAGCTGACCAATATCCGCGAAGCGCTGAGCGGTGTGCTGGCGCAGGCCAGGCAGGGATCGCTGCTACGCGAGGGCTTGTCGGTAGTGCTGGCGGGGCAGCCCAATGTGGGCAAGTCGTCGCTGCTCAACGCGCTGGCCGGCGCGGAGCTGGCCATCGTCACGCCGATTCCCGGCACCACGCGCGACCGCGTGCGCGAGACCATCCAGATCGAAGGCATCCCGCTGCATATCATCGACACCGCCGGCCTGCGCGAAGACGCCAGCGACGAGGTCGAGCGCATCGGCATCGAACGCACCTGGGAAGCGGTAGGCCGCGCCGACCTGGTGCTGCACCTGGTGGATGCGGCCGATTACGTGGAACACGGCTTGTCCGAAATCGACGACGCCATCGACGACCGCCTCTCCGGCCACCTGCCGCCGGGCTCGCCGATCCTGCGCGTGGTCAACAAGATCGACCTGGCGCCGACGGTGGGCGAGCGCCACTTCGGCGCCGACCGCCCGCACGTAGTGGCGGCCATCGGCCCGAACCCGGCCGAGGTATGGATCTCGGCGCGTACCGGCGCCGGCATCGACCTGCTGCGCAACCAGTTGCTGCGGCTGGTGGGATGGCAATCGGGCAACGAAGGGGCTTTCCTCGCCCGCGAGCGGCACCTGACCGCGCTGCGCAATGCGCAATCGCATTTAGACCTGGCCGAGGAGCGCGCGGCGCAAGAGGCGCAGGCGCTGGACCTGTTTGCTGAAGAGCTTCGGCTGGCGCAGGACCATCTGAACAGCATCACCGGCGAGTTCAGCAGCGATGACTTGCTGGGGACGATTTTTACGCGGTTTTGTATTGGCAAGTAACTTGAGTTCCAATACAGAAGCAAGAAAAATCCATCTACCGATATGCTTCTAAAGCCTTCTTTGAGGGTGCCTTGGATGCTTGGACATAAATTTGGACATAGTTTTAGTGCCATGTCCCAATGCCGCGCTGTGGACAACTACGGAACAGCTACTCGGCCAAGATGCGTGCTTGTGGATAATTTTTCCGATGGACCGATGTACGACGCGCAATCGGAGCCAAGCGTAACAACGCATATGTACCAGATGCGCTTGAGTCTACCGCCGAAATACAGCCTTTTCGCGCCGAATTTTTCGATTGAGTCGGGTACCTCGGTGAATCGGCTTGTTAGGCGACGCACACTCTTGCTTCGGATGACATGACGCCCATCTGGCGATCCCGCCAGCGCCCTATGGAGTCTCATCATGTTTAGCCAAGCCCTCCTCGAACACCGAATCGCAAAGCTCCTCCGCCACGCAATCCACCATCCAGTCACAATCCGATTTGCGCAAGCGCGGCGGACAATCAACCTTGAGTTTGGCCACGGACGGATGCAGATTGCGGAAGTCTACCTGGGCCGCTAGTTCTTCAAACGGGGATACTTAGGGACGCATCTGGATGGTCAACTGGTCGAGCGCTCTAACAGTCTGCCGAGTGGGAGTAGAGGTAAAGAAATCATCACTCGGCAGAGTATTGGCTGAAATTGGCAATACGGCTAAGAACTTCCCTTTCAAATTGGCATTCTCTTGCTCCTGCCCTCGGGTTTCCCACATGTCCAAGAAACGCTTCAATCTATCTCTCCAAAACCGCCGGCTCATGCCCCCCCCGATAACATTCCCTCTATCCAATCCTTTGCTCCCATTCCAAGGAAATACAAGGCAAGGCCTATTATGATCGCGGGAAGATACCCGGCTATCATTCCCACACAAATCTCAAATAGGAAATAAATCACGGACCCGATTACTTTCTTTATTTTTTCCAAGGAAATCTCCCAAATAGTCAACGAGACTAAACAGTGCTCCGTAGCATTGAATAATTGAGGCGGACCTGTTGGGGCGAGCGCTCATCGTCGAATAGCCCAACATCCCCATTAGAAATGAGAGTCACACTCATTAACGTTGGGAATTTTCTGCTTTTATGTATGGAATCGTCTGTATCGACCTGACGCCGACAGTGGGCGAGCGGCACCTGACCGCGCTGCGCAATGCGCAATGCGCAATCGCATTTAGACCTGGCCGAGGAGCGCGCGGCGCAAGAGGCGCAGGCGCTGGACCTGTTTGCTGAAGAGCTTCGGCTGGCGCAGGACCATCTGAACAGCATCACCGGCGAATTCAGCAGCGATGACTTGCTGGGGACGATTTTTACGCGGTTTTGTATTGGCAAGTAACGGTGTGCCGCAGGCAAACAGTCCACCCCGGACGTCCATCAACATCTGTCAATATCCGTCTACACGCAACCACTCGTCATAAAGTCTCATCCTGTTGTCGGATGAAGATGGCCCGGCACTAAGCTCTCTGGGGGAAAGACCAGCCCCTTCTTCTCATGCAACTATCCAAAAAAACGGGGAGACATGCGATGAAACAGGGAGCAAGGGATGATCTCAAAGCTGGCTGCGTTTTCAATGTTTCTGATTGTTGGACTGGTCTCCGGATGCGGTGGCGGTGGCGGTGGCGGTGACAGTGGCACCGCGGTTGCAACCAATAGCTCAGGCACAGGGGGAAGCAGCACAACCCCGCCGACACCCGTAGCCACGCCGGTGACTACACCGTCGACGCCGCAGACGGAACTACAAACCACCAAGGCGCTGCTCAAGGCGGCCGCAGCAAGCGGTGCGGCACCGAAGACAATGGCTTCGCCGCCGATCATTACGCCGGGAACGGCGAATATGCCGTCGAACATCGCCGGCAGCACGCTGGTACTCCCCGGTAACACTGCCGCGCTACGCTACATCGGCGCTGTCGTGCAAGCCGGTCTCCTCTATCCGGACGCGGATCTGGTCAAGAATACCGCGGTGAACTACGGGGGGCTGGGACTGGATTCCAACGTCTATTACATCGAATTCGTCACCGATGCGCCGACGTTCGAGATTCTGGTGAAGGGTAATGTCGATGCCTCCGCCCATCGGTTCCTGGTAGACGGGGAGTACGCCTCCACCACGCCAGTCGCCTATCCGGACGATGGAAACCTGTACCTGACCCGGGTCGATTTCCAGGGCAGCAGGAAGTCAAGGCGGATCCGCATCGAGACGCCGAACATGCGCTTCGGGGGCGTGCGCCTTGCACCTGGCGACGCCATTTCCGCGCCGCCCGCGGAACCCAGGGTGCGGGCCGTGGTGCTCGGCGACTCATTTACGGAAGGCATGGCCGCAGTCGGGTATAGCTTTGACAACTACGCGGCCCAGCTCGGATACCTGGCTGGGTGGAAGGACATGTATCAGTCCGGGGTCGGGGCCACAGGCTATCTGGCCGCGCCTTCCCCCAAACTCAAGTTCCGCGACCGGTTGGCAACCGACGTCTTTCCTTTCAATCCGCATGTTCTCGTCGTCGCCGGCGGCATCAATGACACGGGTTCTTCCAAGGCAGAGCTGCAAGCGGAAGCCACCGCCGTGTTCGACGCTGTAGCAAAGAACCTGCCGAACACCATCGTCTTTGTCATCGGCCCTTGGTCGCCGGGCTTTCCCCGCACTGAGCAGCGGGATGCCATCAAGGCGGCGGTCGGCACGCGCGCCAACTTCTATTTCATCGATAACGTGGCGGAACAGTGGCAAACCGGGACAGGCAATGTTGCCCATCCGAAGGGCGACGGAAATGGCGACGTGTACGTCTCCGACGATGGCGCCCATCCCTCGGCCGCTGGCCATGTCTACCTGGCAGGCAAGGTCGCGGCCGCGGTGAAACAGGTGTTGAACACATTCTGACGTCACTGCCCGCGGCGGGAAGGAAGCGGATAGCCGCGCAACGCAGCGTTGGCTTTCCTCCCGCCGCATGGCGTCGCTGGGTCAGGTGTACTTCAGTCAGATGAATTTCAGCAACGAGGAGCCCAGCATGAGCAACTCGTCAAAATGGGTCACCAGTCCAAAGCTCAGCAGGAACATGCCCACATGGAAGGAACTTTGGTGGCGGCGGGAAAACTGCAGGACCGGGGCCGCTATAAAGTGGCGGCACCGCGTAAGATTCAGCAACAGGCACATTGCCACGCCCAGCGCTGCCCCGCCCAGCACGTCCGTCGGATGATGCAGCCCGACATAGACACGTGACATGCAGATAAACAGGATGGCATACGCCAGCGCAAAGATGCCGATGCGCCAGGACGCGACCAGCACGCCGGTCGCCACGGCGCACCACAGCATCGCATGATCGCTCGGGAAGGCGCTCCAGGTTCGGATCCGGTCTTCCGAGGACACGAGAAAGCGCAACCCCAGTTCAGGGTTCGCAAAGGGACGGATGCGGAAAGGCACCCAGTGCGCCAGGAACCGGCCCAGGACCAGCACGCAAAGACCGGCGACAATCGTGGTCACAACGATTTCCTGGTCGCGCAGCTTGTCCGGGCCATCGCGGAACCAGACCCACCACAGCAGCGCGATCATCGGCAAGCCGCGGAGCATATAGAACTGGGTCATGGCCAACGCCGCGCGGTCGATAAAAACCGATCGGAAAGCGAACTGATGCAGGAAGTGAATGATACTGCTATCAAATGCGTTCATCGCGTCCTCGCCACATGCACGAAATAGCAATCGTTAATCACCTGTTCCGGGGCTTGGCAAGCATAGGAGAGACCCCGATTGGCGCAAGTCACGCTTTTTTTGCTGACGCACAAGATCGCACACTAAAACGAAGCCAGGCGACTCGGAACCCTCCGCTTGAACAAGGGCATAGTCTGGCACATTTCGCGTTGCGTTTTTGCACGTCCTGTACGGTGCGCGAAGCGCCGTTGTCCTGCACTCCCCAACTTCTATACTAAACATGTCGGTGGCGCTGTCCGCGCTACCCGCGGCTGCGGGCCGGCCAGCACGGCAGCCGGCCCGCAAGCCATGGCAAGCATGCCGCGCGGCAAAGGCAGGAATCGGGGGCCTGGCTTCTGGACAGGCGCCGGGGCGATGCGTCCCGCGCAGGTGCAGATGTGCGCACGGCTTCATGATCGGCCCGGACCCAGGCAAGGAGAATGTCATGAACAACGCGCAAGTACCTCTCGTCTCCACCCTGAACCACCTGATCGAGGTCGGCAAGGACGGCGAGCTCAGCTGCACGACCGGGGCCCGCGAAGTGCATAACCCCGAGATACGCGCCATCCTGACCGGCACGGCGGAATCCTGCCGCGCCTCGGTGATGGAGTTGCAGGCGCTGGTGACCGCGCTGGGCGCCGAGCCGCGTGATCGCGGCAGCATGGGGGGCACGCTGCATCGCGGCTGGATGGAGGTGCTGCATGTCATCGCGCCGCACAACGACGATGCGGTGCTGCAGCTATGCGAACGCGACGAGGAAGCCGCCAAGCGGGAATACCAGTCGGCGCTGATGAAGGACATGCCGCCCGAGATCCGTGCGGTGGTGCAACGCCAGTACGAGGGTATCCAGTGGCATCACGACCGCATCCATGCCATGCGGGGGATGCAGATTCACTGATTCACCGATCCCCGGATCTCGCCGAACGGCGGCGGGCGCCGGCCGCTCACCAGACGAACGGGATCAGCCGGTACCGCACCCTGGCCGCGTACGCTGCGTAGCCGGCAAGGCCGCGCAGTAGTTCGCGGTCTTCCATTGCCGTGCGAAAGACGATGCCGCCGACGAGCACCAGCGATCCCGCCATGCCATACCAGGAGCCAAGCAGCAAGGCGTTGGCCGGCAGGAAAACCAGCATGACGGCATAGAGCGGATGGCGAACCACGGCGTAGGGGCCGGTTGAAACCACGCGATGCCCGCGCTCGGACTGGATCCGGACGACGGCGGCGAGGAAGGTGTTTGCGTGAAACACGCGGTCGATCGCGGGAAACGACAGCACCAGCAGCACGGCGCCCGCGCACTGCAGCCAGAGCGGCATCGCGGACCAGCGGTAGCGCACCGCGTCCAGGCCCATCAGTACCAGCCAGGCACACCAGGCAACGCCCACCACCGGCAGCAGCAGCTTGTCCCATAGCGGCTGACCTGGTTGAAAAGGCATTTTCATGCGCTCGGCGAGCAGCGCGGGATCGTACCGCGCCAGACGCTGCGTTGCCCAGGCGCCGCCACCAAAGAACAGGATGAGATACACCCAGCCGGCGGGCCAGGCCAGCGTTCCCGCCGCGCCAAACAACAAGACCGCAAAGAACAGCGCCTCCACGGCGAGCGTGAACCCGACCTTGAATCCCATGTTGGCCTCTTCGTGTATCAGGCAAATCAGGCAACGGCGCAGGCAATCGAACCGGCCACCGCGTGCCTGTCATGTCTTCACGTTAGCACGCAACTGGCAGGCCGGCGGCGCCAGCCGGCGCGCTCGCCCGGGGCCGGAGCGGGCTGGGCCGATTGCCCCTCCAATGAATCGCATGCCGGCGCGGCCAACCGCTACAATGGGCCGTTTCAGCGAACGAGCCCCTGCCATGTCCGATCATCCGCGCTTTACCCTCAATCGCTCGCTCGTCATCCTGGTGCCGCAGCAGCCCTTCTTCGAGTGGATCATGGCCGTGGATACCGATCCGGTGGCCACCCTCACCCTTGAGCATGTGCGCGAGGACCAGAGTGTGTTCCTGGTCCCGGATGATGTCGCGACTTCACCGGAAGCGCTGTTGTGGGTGGAACAGCGCTGGCGCGCCTTCTTCGAATTCATGCTGGGCGAGTGGTTCGACGAAAGCCTGTGGCCCGAAACGCTGACGCTGCAGCAGTTTCGCGACTGGTTTACCGTGCAGCACCACTCGATGGTGTTCGACATGGCACCCGACGTCCCGGTCGAGCATGAGGACTGGGAAGACGAGGACGACGGCGAAGCCGGGCTGCGCCACTTGCACTGATCCCTTACGCCAAACCCGCGAGTCCCGCGGAAGCCATTATTGAGTCACATCGCGGGTTGGAAGCGCATGCCCTCCGGCAACCCGGCGCGGCCCCCCCTCAGGCTGTGGACAAGTCTGTGGAGAAGACCGAACAACCCTGTGGGCAAAGCTGTGGGCAACTTTTCCGGCGCCCCCGCCGCGACGCCTGGATTGACGGCGCAAAGCGTTGCCACAGGCGGGTTGGCGGGTACCCCGGCCAAGTGGCCGCGCAGCGCCGGAATGTCGATGCACAAACATGCGCCTGGCAGCGCGACGGCCTATTTTTATCGCAGGAAACCCCGTTTTGAACCGTACCCAGCAAATCCTTATCGCCATTGTTGCGTTGGCCGTGCTTGCCATGTTGTGGCTCACCGGCAATCATGAAGAACAACAGGTGGAGCCGGCCGCAGAGCCGGTGGCCCAGGCCTCCCCCGCGTCCGAACCCAACAGCGGCGCGCGCGGCGTGCCCAAGAACGGTACGCTGGACCCGATCAGCATCGACCCGAAGCGCACCACCGACATCCTGCCGCAATACCAGGCGGACACGCTGGTCGATGACTACCAGGAAGACGCTGGCGCGGCCGACGACCGCTACCGCGGCAAGTATTTCATCGTGGAAGGCGTGGCCAGCGGCGTGCGGCGCGAGGCGAACGACTCGGTATTCCTCGATATCCGCTCCAACAGCCCCGCCCTTGTGGTACGCGCCAAGCTCTTGCCGATACAGATCTGCGGCCCCGCCGGGCGCACCTGCGAGGTGGAAGCGCGCGGCACCATGGTGCGGCGCGGACAGAAAGTGGCCGTGGAGTGCACCGGCGCCGGCCAGGTGGATGGCTCGCCCGTGCTCGAAGGCTGCCTTGTGCGCGGCGGCGCAAACTGAGCGCGAGCACTGACTTATCCCTTTTTGCCGCAAGCCTCCGGATCGATACTTCGCATGCAAACCCTGCTTTCCGTACTCGCCCTGACCATCCTGATCGTCACCGTGGTGGGCCTGGTGTCCCCGCCCTTTATCAGCAACGCCTTCCTCAAGGGCCGTCCGGTGGGACGCTTGCAGATCCTGCTGGTGGGTGTCTTCCTTGCGGCCATCTGCCTGATGGTGGTGGGGACGATGGCGAGCGGCGGCCCGGCAAAGACCTGAAGCGCCGGACGAAGGCGCCGAGCGAGTCAAAACCCGACACCGTCTGGAATGACAACCGCCGCAAACAGTGCGGCCGACGCCCCTCCGGGGCCTTGTAGGACGCATCCCACAGCAGGATCGGCGCGCCGTCGATAATGCGGAGCCCTGGCGCTGTATATCTTTCCATCACGATACGAACAAACGCCTGCGCCGGAGCCTGAAGCTCGCTTCAGTGCCGGCGGCGCCGAATATCATGATGGAAAGTCTCCTCCGGGGCAGTAGCACCGCGCCGCAAGCCCAGGCACTCGCCAACATCCTCGCCGTGACACGCCGCGCGTGGGAGGTCGCCGGGCTGGAGCCCGTTGCCACCGGCCGGTCGGATTCCCAACCCCGCCAGCGCCGCCGCGACCAGTTCGCGCAGCGCGCTGCCCGTGCCTTCGAGGCGCAGGTGATGGCGCTGCGCTGCCGCCAGGCGTTTGTTGCCTGAGGCTGCCTGACGGCGCCCGGACAAGCTGGCACCGGGTCGAACCGCCAGTCTCCAAGGGAAGTACCCTTCCTGGCCAGCCGCTACGGCTGGCCGTTTTTTGCGTCCGGCACCTCGCGCATGCAGCCGGACGCCACCGCCGGACCCTTTTCCCCGCTCTGTTCCACCGATTGCCGCCGCCACGATGGCCTAAAGTTGGCGCTCGCGCCTGCCGACAACACGGTTCATCCCGCCAGGCGCGCCGCCACGGCAGCCGCCGGGCAGGTCCGCCGGCGCCGGGGTGCGCTGGGCACCCTTGCAGCAGCGAACCAGGAGCATCATGAAGAAAGCATTGCTAGCCGCCACCGCCAGCCTGGGCTTGCTGGCCACCGGCTGCGCCACCTACCAGTCCGTCGTCCCGGTCGACCGCGGCGACCGCATCGCCGCAGCGCAGCCGGCCGACGGTACGCTGTTCTGCGTGATCAGCAACCCGGTCGGCAACGCCTACATGGACGCGCTGCGCGATTCCATCCAGGCGCGCGGCTTCGAGTTCAAGGTCTTGTCACCCGGCGCATCGATTGCCTCGTGCCCCTATACCGCGACTTTTGTCGCGCAACGGCAGTCGTACTGGCGCGATTTCCTCAGTTCAGCCGAGATCGTCGTCTACATCGGCGGCGACCGCGCCGGCAAGGCGAACTACGACGCGCTGCGCAGCGCCGGCGGCCTGAACCTGAGCAACCTGGTGGTGCCCGAGGCAAAGATCGAGGAACTGGTCGATCAGTTGCTGCCCGGCATGCGGCCCAAGCAGTCCACCACCGGCACGGCAGGCGCGCCCGCCGCGCCGCCTTCACCGGCTACGCCAGCCTGAACACCCGCCCGTGCGCGGACCGGCGGCCAGTCAGCCGATCACCTGGCCCAGCCGCACCACGGTGACGCCGGGGCGCAGTTGCCGCAACGAAGGCATGACCAGTACGCAATCCGGGTACGGCGTGACCACCGGCTCGCCATCGCGCCAGCCGATCACGGTGCCAGCCTCGGCAAAGGTTTCCAGCCCGGTGTACGCGCCGGCGAAGCGGAAATCCATGCTGCTGGCCACCACCGGCTCCGTCACGCGTACCACCCGCTGCGGGTGCAAGAGCCACAGCCAGCCGGCGGGCACGTCGTCGGCATCGATCACGCCGGCGTTGAGCAGGAAGCGCGCGGTGCTGTCCTTGGCCACGCCCACGGCGGTGGCTTCCCAATGCTGGCCGCACTCGATCAGCAGCGCGTTCCTGGCGCTGGCCGGGTCGCCAAAGCCTTCGTAGTCACGCATGCGGCGGCCTTCGGGGTGGCCTTCATCCACGATCACGTTGGCCGGCGCACCCACGGCGCGCGCGAGGGCGATGCCCTTGTCGAGCGGGCCGGAGACGATCAGCGGCAGGCTCTTCTCGTGCATGGAGTGCAGATCCAGCAGCAGGTCCACGGTATCGATGACCGGGCGCATGGCACGCGCGCGGCGCAGCTCGGATGAATCGCGGGTGGTGTCGTCCAGCACGGCCGCCGTCCACACGCGGTTGAAGTCCTGGTCCACGTAGCGCGACGCATCCGGGCGGGCCGCATCGAAGGTGTGGTACGCGTCGACGTTGGCGAAGGCCAGCGTCAGGCGGCCGCGGCGCGGACGCACGCCGAGATCCAGCAGTGCCTTGACGGTGATGGCGCCGCACACTTCGTTGCCGTGGGTCAGCGCGTTGACCATCACGTGCGGGCCGGGCACGCCACTATCGAAGGTGTGGACGTAGGGCACGCCGCAGTTGCCGGCGGCATAGGGGCGGATATCGGGGAATTCGACTTCAACCGGGTAAGCGTCGAAGCTGGGGGCAGTGGTCGTCATGTCTGTGGGTCGGCTAGGTTGCCTGGGTTGCCAGTGGGATCGGCCGGGAGCAGCAAAGAAAAACAGGCGGCACCGTGGCGGCGCCGCCGCTTGCGACAAACAAATGGTACGCCTGCCGCCGCTTATTCGTGGATGCCGGCGGTCTGGACGATGCTCTTGTACTTCACCGTTTCGCGCTTGATAAAGGTGCCGAACTGGGCCGGGCCGCCCGGCGCGACTTCCACGCCGGCTTCTGCCAGCTTCTTCTTCACTTCGGGCATGGCCAGCACGGCCTGCATCTCGGTGTTCACGCGGTCGACCACGGCGCGCGGGGTATTGGCCGGCGCCATCAGGCCGAACCACACGCCCATGTCCACGCCCTTGAGCGCGCTGCTTTCGGACAGCGCGGGGACATTGGGCGCCACCTGGGCGCGGTGCCCTTCGGTCACGCCGTAGGCCTTGACCCGGCCGGCCTGGATATGGGGCAGGGCCGACGACAGCACCATCACGGCGAGGTCGATCTGGCCGCCGAGGAGGTCGGTCGACATGGCGGAAGCCCCCTTGTAGGGCACATGGGTGATATTGACCTTGCCCTGCTGCTTGATCAGTTCGCCGGCCAGGTTCAGCGGCGTGCCCACGCCGGACGACGCATAGGCCAGCTTGCCCGGCTGCGCCTTGGCCAGCGCGATCAGCTCGTCGGCGTTCTTGGCCGGCAGCGCGGACTTGCCCACCAGCACCATCGGCTGGGTGCCGACAAAGGTGATCGGCGCCAGGTCGCGCTCGCCGTCGTAGCGCACGGCGGGATTGGTCAGGCGCGCGATCGAGACCTCGCTGCCCGACCCCATCAGCAGCGTGTAGCCGTCGGCATCGGCCTTGACCACCTTGGAGGCGCCGATGGTGCCGCCGGCGCCGCCCAGGTTCTCGATGACCACGCTCTGGCCCAAGCGCTTGCCCAGCTCCGGCGCGATCGTGCGCGCCACCAGGTCGACGCTGCCGCCGGCGGTGTAGCCCACCACCAGCGAGATCGGCTTGGCGGGCCAGCCCGAGGCGCCGGCGCCGCCGGCAAGCACACAGAAGGATGCGGCAGCAGCCGCACGCAGCAGTTTGTTCATGGCAGGTCTCTCCCCTTTTTGGATATGCAGGTATGCAGATATCCGGCGATATTAGAGAGCGCGCGCCTGCAGCAACATGCGGCTTTGGCAATGGCGCTTGCCGTTTTGGCAAGTGGCCGATGCGACATGCGAGGCGGACAAAATCGCGGCGCCATCCCACGCACAATCGTTCAAGACGGCATCCGTTGCCCCGCCATAAAGTCGTGTTCAACGAACCAGCCTGACGGAGACGCGATGGAAAACCTGCTTGCTTCCATGCCGGGGATCTGGCGTCCGCTCGCGGCGCTGATCCTGGCGTCGGTGGTCGTCATGGGGAGCCCGGGGCCCTCGACGATCAGCGTCACGGCCGTCGGTGCCGCCCATGGCGTGCGGCGCTCGCTCGGCTATGCCTGCGGGCTGATCGCCGGCACCATCGCGGTGCTGCTGATGGCTTCGACGGGCGTGGTGGCGCTAGTCGCGTCGGTGCCGCACGGCGCGCGCGTGCTCGGCGTCCTGTCTGCCGCCTACATCCTCTACCTGGCGTTCAGGATTGCCACCGCGCCACCGCTCGGAGACCAGAGGAGGGCGCTGACGGCTCCCGCGTTCGCCGGCGGCTTCCTGCTGGCCATCGCCAACCCCAAGGCCTACCTGGCGATTGGCGCCGTGCTGGCGGGCACCACCGTCATCGCCGGGCACCAGGGCCTGGACGCCATCGTCAAGATCGCGGTGCTGAGCGCGATGATTGCCGTCATCCACTTGTGCTGGCTGCTGGCCGGCGTTTCGCTGTCCCGCTTCCTCCATGATCCGGTGAGTTCGCGCCTGATCAATGTCTCGATGGCGGCGATCCTTGTAGCCATGACGCTGGCCGCGCTGATGCATTGACGGATTGATGCGGGCCAACCGGAGGAAGCCGGACGCCTAGGCCACCACCGCCGCGCGCCAGAACGCCTCCGCCAGCGCCCGCATGGGCGAGCGCGGGCGATAGAGCAGGATCTGCATCGCCAGGTCGGTCTCGCCGCCCACTTCCAGTCCGGCGCGCACCAGCCGCCCGGCGTGGAGATCGTCGGCGACCAGCCGCGCCGGCAGCCACGCCAGGCCCATGCGCTGGCGCACCATTTCATGCACCGACTCGGCGAAATCGCTGACGGCGATCACATCGAGCCGGCTGGCCAGCCCGCGCCGCGCGATCTCGCCGTTGACCATGCGCCCCAGCGTCAGCGTCTCGGCGTAGGCGATCATCGGCACCGGCGCGCGCTGGCCACGTGCGAGCAGCTTGTACTGCGGCCCGCCGCCGTCCGCCGCGGCGCTCACGCAGACCAGGCGTTCCTCGCCCACCAGGTGGTACTGGTAGCGCGCGTTGTCCAGCGTCACCGGCTGCTCGGGCGAGTTGTAGCAGAGCAGGAAATCGGCATCGCCTTCGGTGAACATCGCCAGCGCGTCGTGCGTGGGAAAGGTGGAAAGCCGGGTGCGGAAATTCGCCGCCACCTTGTCGTTGCGCAACGCATGGCGCAGGCCGGCCAGCCACGCCGGCAGCATCGAGCGCGCCAGCGTCTTGCCGGTGGCAATCACCACCGTGCTGGCATCGGCGCGATGCGCCGCGCGCAGCGACAGCCGCGTCTCGTCCAGCGTGCGCAGCGCGCTCTGAGCGGCTTCCAGGAATTGCCGTCCCTCGTCGGTGAGGCGCACGGGGAACACACTGCGGTCGATCAGCGGCGCGCCCGCCCAGACTTCCAGCGCCTGCATGCGGCGCCCGAACGCGGGCGGGGTGACGTTGCGCAGCTCCGCCGCGCGCGCGAGGCTGCCGGCCTGGGCCAGGCACACAAAATCCTCGAGCCAGCGGATATGCATAAGGACTCGCGCCAACGCGCGTGCAGAAGTGGTAGGGAGAGAGGCGCCATCGCATACGCGGCGCTGCGAATATTGTAGCTGTACGCGCCTGGCACCCCCGCGCGCGGGGCCCGGATCACGCACGCGCGGCAAGCGGATCCTCAGGCGGATCCCGGGAAGATTAGAGGCAACACTCCAATATTGCACTTGTGAAACACTCGCCGCGCTCGCTAGGCTCCGTACAGCCGTTTCAAGCATCCGTTTGCCGTCAGAGCAGGAAGCTGTCGCGGTGCGTGGAGTTTCGCCGGGGATCCACCGCATGACAATACGAGACACGCCCAATATGAAGACCGTAAAAGGCACGGCAGGAGACACCAAGGCGCGCATTCTTGACGCCACCGAGCGCCTGTTTATCGAGGTGGGCTACGAGGCCACCTCGCTACGGCAAGTGACATCGCGCGCCATCGTCAACCTGGCCGCGGTCAACTACCACTTCCGCAGCAAAGACATCATGATGCAGGCGGTGCTGGGCCGCCGGCTCGATCCGCTCAATGCACGCCGCCTGGCGCTGCTCGACGCCTGCGAGACACGCTGGCCGGGCGAGCAGCTGCGATGCGAACACGTGATGGGCGCACTGTTCGTGCCCGCGCTGCAGATGGCGCGCGAGCCCGAGGTGGGCGGCCCGTCGTTCCTGCGGCTGCTGGGGCGCGTGTATTCGGATACCTCTCCCTTTATCCAGTCCTACCTGCTCGGCCACTACGCGCCGGTCCTCGGCCGCTTCTCCGACGCCTTCGCCCGCGCGCTGCCCCAGATCCCGCGGCGTGAACTCGGCTGGCGCCTGAACTTCGCGCTCAAGGCACTGGCAGGCGTGCTGGCCGGCGATGCGCCCGGCGACCTGCTGCCGGCGTTCGCGCAGGGCCAGGACCAGAGCGACGCGCACGTGCTCGCCCAATTGAGCGCGCTGGTGGTGGCCGCGCTGAAGGCCCCCGTGCCGGCCGGCCAGCAACTGTCCGCGCTCCAGGACGTGTTCCTGATCGGCGAGACCCAGCACGCCGAAGAACGCGCCGGGCAAATCGCGTCGAATGCCCTGGCGGCAGAGCAGGCAAGACAGGCACAACAGGCGCAACGCGCCGACACCTTGCCCACCGCCCCGCGCAAGCCACGCCGCACGACACGCAGCGAAGGCGCCGCGCGCGCCGCCATCGCCAGCCTGACGGTGCCCGGCGCACGCGAGCAGCCCATCATCTTTCCCAGCAATCCGCTCGACGACTGGATGCGCATGCGCTCCAGGACCTAGCGCGGCATACAACTGCGGCCCCGTCAAAGTCCGAAGATCGAAGGATCGAGTAAGCGAAGAGCTGCAGAAAAAAGCGATATCGCCAGAACCACGATTCGGCGTAGCCGTGTGGAGCGCCCTCAAGGGCGGGCCACACCCCAGCGCGATGCGAAGCGAGCCGTCAAGGTGCACCAGGCCGTATGGGGCGTCCTCGTCGGCAGGCAAAAAGAGCGGAAAAGAGGGGGCCATGTTTGAGCATCGCCTTAAGGCGATGTGAGTTTGGCCCCCGGCCGCTCTTTTTGTCTGCCGACGAGGAGGGGGTCGCCCCATCCGGCGCGCCTTCTTTGCCTACTTTCTTGGCAAGCCCTCCATGTCAGGATACTTGTCGCCTCCGTTTCCTTAGTGAAGCAAAATGGAGGGCGGTGTGCGAATAGGTGATGACACGATATGCAACCGAGCATCGGGAATGGGTGGTKGAGCAGATGATGCCGCCGCTGAACCGGTCGATAGTGGAGTTGGCCAAGGCCACAGGGATCACGACAGTGACCTTGCGGACTTGGCGCAGGATGGCGAGAGAAGCAGGAAGAATTGTGCCGGGTGACGGAAAGCAGAGTGATCAATGGTC